>NZ_DXUU01000048.1 GCF_019417665.1 Ruminococcus sp. | reverse complement strand
GCAGTCCGGCAAGCGAAAAACCGCCGCTGCCGTCAAAGAGGCTGCCAAGGGTGAGCGGTTTATTCATCAGGCTTTTTCACCTCTTTCACCAGTTCACAATATGGTATCTGCTTCCCATCCCGCATGATATATACACCATCTGCATCACCGGTATCTTCCACATAACGTCTTAGGATAACAGAAGCGTATTTTTCATCCAGTTCCATGGTATAGCAGATGCGGTTCATCCGCTCACAAGCCATAAGTGTTGAACCACTGCCGCCAAAGGTGTCCATTACCACGCCATTTTCCTGTGTAGAATTGCCGATGGGATAGCCAAGCAAGTCCAGCGGCTTTGAGGTGGGGTGGTTGGCATTGCGTTTCGGCTTGTCAAAATGCCAGATGGTTGTCTGCTTGCGGTCGGAATACCAGTGATGCTTGCCGTTCTGCATAAAGCCATACAGCACAGGTTCGTGCTGCCACTGATAATCCGAACGTCCCAGAACAAGACTATCCTTTACCCAGATGCAGCAGCCTGCAAGATGAAATCCGGCATCAATGAAAGCTTTTCTGAAATTCAGCCCTTCGGTGTCTGCATGGAATACATAGGCAGAGCCGCCTTTTTCCAGATGTTCTGCCATTCGCTGAAAGGAGGACAACAGGAATGTATAAAACTCCTCGTTCTTCATGCTGTCATTCTGTATGGTCAGACCGCTGGCACTCTTGAACGAAACGCCATAAGGCGGATCGGTCAGAATGAGGTTTGCCTTGGTGTCGCCCATGAGAGAAGATACATCCTCCGCAGATGTGGCATCACCGCACATCAGCTTGTGTCTGCCAACTGTCCATACATCGCCACGCTGTACAAATGCAGCTTTTTCCAGTGCAGAGGTGAGGTCGAAATCATCGTCTTTCACTGTGTCACTGTTGTTTGTGTCAAATAAGTCTGCAATCTCAGCTTCATCGAATCCGGTCAGACCAAGGTCAAAACCAAGATTCTGCAATTCTTCCATTTCTACGGCGAGCAATTCCTCATCCCAGCCGGCATCTAATGCGGTTCTATTTGCCGTAAGAATGTAGGCCTTCTTCTGTGCTTCGGTCATATGGTCAACAAATACACAAGGTACTTCTTTGATGCCTTCTTCTTTTGCTGCCATAATACGTCCATGTCCGGCAAGGATCGTGTAGTTCTTATCAATAACAACGGGGTCTACAAACCCAAACTCTCTCAGAGAGGAGCGAAGTTTCAGAATCTGTTCCTTGTTGTGTGTTCTGGCATTGTTGGCGTATGGCACTAACTTGTTGATGTCAACAAGCTGAAATTCTGTAGTTGTGGTCATCGGTAATTCCTCCTCTGCTGGATTCTGAGCATTCCTTTTCTGGCAGCATCGATATTGCCTTTTACGGCTTGTCCCTTGATAGTTTTATATTGTTGTTTTGTAAGGAACGGCTTATTATTTTTCAGTTCTCTCCAGAATTGAACATCTGCTTTCATAAAAATCTCACTTTCTGCTGCGGAGCAGCTTTTCCATCATATCTTCCTGCGGATCGCCCTGAAATTCCACAGAACAATTTTCCCTCACGATCTGAAAAATCTGATTCCAGATCTGATTTGCCTGTTTCATGTAGTTCTGTGACATCGCTACATAGGGAGAGGCGATCGCCGCACCCGTTGTGGGATGTTTTGAAATGTACCCATATTTTGTGACGATCTGCTCGCAGTGGATCCAACGGGAAATGCTCATGGCATACTGTTCCACCAGCTGACGGCTGACGATTTTTTCACAGGAGCGTTCTTTCAGCCATTGGTAAGTTTCAGTGTACACATCATCTGCGAGAAGTTTCGTGCCGTCACGCTGTAGTTCCTGCATAAATTCACGAACAGGCGGTGTTTCAGCAGATTCCATATCCGTCGGCTGCATCATGACTTCTGCAGTTTTTCCCTCAGCAATTTTCTCAGTCAGAGCCTTTCTTGGTCTGCCTGCACCCGGTCTTGCACCGCCTCGGTTTGTACCGTCTTTCGCCATGATGTCATCACCTCCGAAAAATCAAAGAAATTCAAACAAAAATTGTAAAATCGGGCATAAAAAATGCTGACTTAAAAGTCAGCAAAAGCAGGTTTTATCGGTATTTTCTAATGTTTTAATATTCAGGGGGTCAATCGGGTGTTTGAATATTGGATTTTGTACGTGAGAGGGGGCGTCGGTCTGTAAAAAATTCACAATTAGCGATTTTTATCCCCCCACCGGCAGCATTTCAGACACAATCAATACTGATAGACAGGATTTCGGTCTTCCGTCCACGTCTTGCGGTCATGGCAGGACTTGCAAAGAGCCTGCCAGTTGCTTTCATCCCACATCAGGTGCGGATCACCACGGTGAGGAATGATATGGTCGACCACAGTCGCTGCCGTGAACCGTCCCTGTGCTTTGCACCGCACACACAAAGGATGCCGGCGGAGGTAGGCTTTGCTGAGTCGCTGCCACTTGCTGCCGTATCCACGCTTAGCGGCAGACGGTCGGTCTGGATGCAGGGGCTGATGCTCTACACAGTACAAACCGTCTGTCAGGTTGGGACAGCCGGGGTGCTTGCATGATTTCAGTGCCTTCCTCGGCATAAGGTTCACCTCCGGATACAACGAAAGCCCACGTGGAACTCCACAGGGCTTTCGGTCAGTTTTCTATGATATTATTATATCATACCTTTTTGCAAAAGTCATCCTCAATTTTACTCATGCCTTACCATAGAGAAGCAACGTCAAGTGTTGTACGGCACGATTCTTTTTGTTGTATGCAGAAGAACGCTCAATACCGAAGTGCTCGCAAATGGTATAAATGTTTTGATCTTCCCGCCAATAGAACTGTTCCAGCACATACCGTTCATCCTCCGACAGACTGTCCCATGCAGGCTGAAACCATTCCATGTATTCCTTTGCCTGACGATACCGTTCCCGCAGCACATCAATTTCGTCAATGGCAGCGATGATTCGCATTTCGCCGGACTGTGGGTTCGGACTGCCGCCCGGCATATCTGTAAATGCCGGACTGCCAAGGGTTTTGGTGTCTTCATGCACCTGTGCGATTTCTTCGTCTGTATGTGCAAGGATGTAAGCCATGCTGCTGTAATCCTTCAGTGCGTTTACAGCGGCACTCCGTTTGTCTAAGTACTGCCAAATGATATTCATCTGCTGCCTCCAAGTTCTGCTTTGACTGCCTGCATCAAAGCGGTCTGGGTTTGTTCTTTCTGGGTCAGGGCTTTCAGGATACGTTCGTCAATCGTACCCTTGGTGATGAGATGCTGTATGACAACCATTTCGGACTGCTGCCCCTGTCGCCACAGTCTGGCGTTGGTCTGCTGGTAGAGTTCCAGACTCCATGTCAGCCCAAACCACACCAACACATTTCCGCCTGCCTGCAAATTCAAGCCATGACCGGCAGCGGCTGGGTGCAGCAGACCAACTTGCAGCTTTCCAGCATTCCAGTTCCGAATACTGTCAGAAGACTGGATTTCCTGATACGAAACCCGTAGCTGTTGCAGTCGCTCTTGAATCCGCTCCAAATCATGCTTAAACCAGTACGCTACCAGAACGGGTTTGCCGTTGGCGGCCTCTATCAAATCTTCCAGTGCATCCAGCTTTCGGCTGTGAATGGGAATCACCGCTCCGGTGTCGTCATACACTGCACCGTTTGCCAGCTGGGAAAGTTTGTTGGATAGACTTGCAGCGTTGGCGGCGGTAATCTCAGTGTCCTGCATCTCCAGAATCAGTTCAGACTTGAACCGCTTGTAAGTTTCTTGCTCCGTGTCGGATAGCTGCACGGGATATTCGTTTGAAAGTAATTCCGGCATGTGCAGGTGGTCGATGGCTTTCATCGAAACGGTGATGTCCGATATTTTTTCATAGATCCGTTCTTCTGCATCGGGCAGGGGCTTGTAGGAATACACGAGATAGCCGTTCTGCTTGTCGGGCTTGAAGTATTCGTTCCGGTATTGCCCGATGAATCTACCGAGCCGTTCTCCCATATCCAGCAGACGAAATTCCGCCCATAAATCCATCAAACCGTTGCTGGCAGGCGTTCCGGTCAGCCCTACGATGCGTTTCACATTCGGTCGAACTTTCATCAGGGCTTTGAAGCGTTTGCTCTGATGGTTCTTGAAACTGGAGAGTTCATCAATCACCACCATGTCATAATCGAACTTCGTGTTGTTGACGAGCCAGTCCACATTTTCCCGGTTGATGATGTAGAGGTCGGCAGGGGCGTTCAAGGCGGCAAGGCGTTCCTCGACCGTACCGACAACAACGCTGTATCGCAGCGGTTTCAAGTTCTCCCACTTTTCGATTTCAGCAGACCATGTATCCCGTGCAACTCGCAACGGTGCAATAATCAAAACTTTTCTGACCGTAAATAGATCAAACATCAAATTGTGGATTGCGGTCAGTGTTGTAATCGTCTTACCAAGTCCCATATCCAGAAAGAGTGCTGCGATTGGATGTTCTTCGATAAATCGAACAGCATATTTCTGATAATCATGTAGTTCCATCGCTTTTCACCTCCGAGATGATTTTTTCGATGCCCTCACAAGCATCCAAGACGTAAACCAGAAAACCCAATCGCCTCAGAAGTTTATGCCGGGAAAGTTGAAGTGGTCTGGGTTTCTCTCCGGGTGCTTTTACTTCCACAAAAGCAATTCTACCGCCGGGCATCAATACGATGCGATCTGGAACGCCTGCCGTTCCGGGAGACGTGAATTTCCAGCACACACCGCCATTTTGCTTTACTGCCTTTGTGAGTTTTTCTTCAATTATTTTTTCTCGCATGGATTCTCCCTGTTTTTCGAGAAAATGGAGGTCATAGGAAGTCAAATACAAACCTTATATATAGAGAAAAATTTTACTTTTTTTCTCGCCTGCGTAAAGTCTGTATATGAGTTCCTATGACTTCCACTTTCCCTATATTTCGGTGTTTTTTGACCTTAAAAGTGGAGGTCGATTTTATAAAGTGGAAGTCAAAAACATACTTTTAGTCAAGGAAATCGAATTTGATGCACAGTCCCACAATCACATTACACTGTGTTGTTCTCTTACGTTTATACCCAGCTTGTTCCAAAGCAGAATAGAAATCTGATGTGCTGCGAACAAACTCACCATTTTCAAGACAGTATTCACGATAGTGCCGATATAGTTCTCCGGACTTTTCCTGATAGCTTTTATCCACTTCACAACACTCATTGATGAAATTGCCAAGCCAGTCATTGCCTTCCCGATAGGCTCCGATTGCATCTAAAACACACTGCGGTCTGCTGATCTGATAATTTGCAGCAATGATCTTTCTTGCACCCTCAATCAGCCAGGAAAGCACTGCACCGCCAGCGTTATCGACCAAGTGCTGCGTGTAGTTTTTGATGTCCTTAGAACCCTGAATTTTTGCGTGAAATGGAATGACAATCAATCTCCGCCATGTGCCATCATCCGATGCACCAACCTTCGGAAGATGGTTGGTATAGAGCACCAAAGTGTGAGAGGGTTCAAAGTGAAATGGTGCTTTGAACTTCTTTTCGGCAAAAATCGGGTCAGTGGAACAGAGCTGTTTTACTACACTGGTATTCAATCGCATTCCTTCCTGCAATTCTGCCGCAATAATCATCCGTTTTCCCTTGAGTTCCGCCATCTCCGGCTTCACGTTTCTCTTACAATTGACGGTCAGTGCATCCGCTGAAATGTTTCCGCTGTAACTTCCCAGAGCCTTGTAGATGACATTCCAGAACGTTGATTTTCCGTTTCGTCCGTCACCGTAGGCAATAATCATCGCCTCCAAGTACACCTTGCCCACAATGCAAAGTCCGCAAATCATCTGCACATAATCAATCAAGCTTTGGTCACCACAAAAGAACAGCTGTAAGGCATCCTCCCACAAATCCTTACCAGCATCACTTGGAACAACCGCCGTCACTTTCGTTAAGAGGTCAGCAGGATCTGTAGGCTTCCAGCCATTCAATCCTTCGGGCAGATAGTAAGTTCCACCTGGAGTATTTAAGAGCATTGGATTGCTGTCGAGGGCTTCGGGATTGTGGAGAACCAGAGGCTTTGCAGCATCCAGTGCATTGGTCATACTGCGAACATGGCGATATTTCATGACAAACGCCTTGAAAGCGGCATAGTACTGATACTCCTTGTATGCGGCGGTCTGTTCCTCATCCAGACCATCTCGGAACTTTTTCCCGCCGTTGATTGCTGCATCTCTTGCAACACCGAGGCTTTCCAGTTTCAAAAGAGATGCTTCCACCTGCTTTTCTGCCTCTGCCAGCTGTACGTCTGTATGTTCAATCATGGCAAGGATGACGGCGTGTTCTGACTCCTCCCAGTAGGTTCCGTTGTAGCGAAGATAATCGGTCGCAATGGTAAACGCCACCTCATCTGAAAAGCCTTCTACAAATGTGCGAGCCTCTCCAACATCCGAAAAATCATCGGGAATCAGGGACTGTTTGCCGTATGCTTCAGGAGAAATATATCCTTCCTGCGAGGTTACTTTTTTTCCGAATTTGCAGGCACTGTGCCAGATTGCTTCCAGTTCTTCATCCGGTAGCGGCGGTTCGCATTCTGCGGCTTTTTCCAGGAACTTCTGATAACTTTCCTCAGTCACACCAAAACGCTTGACCAGCTTTCCAGCCATGCGAGACATTGTGCTGTTTCGCTGTCCCTGCGGAATGTTACGGTTCGACTTCATCAGTGTAAGCCAGTCCTCAATGGATAAACTTCCTTCGTGCCATACAACATCACTCGGACAGCCAAAAAGGAAACGTGAGGCATCCAGTGCATTGCCGTCGAAGAACGGCAGTTCCTTATGGATTTTCTGCTTGATCGCCTTATGAGAATTTGCATCGTTGCAGGGTACTGTCGGAAAAAATACATGAAAACGTGGTCTTGCGGATTTACTCCCTTTCGCCAGCATATGATGACGGCTGTAGGTCACTGCAAATGCAACATCTCCTAAGCTGTTCATCAGCATTTCAGGCGTGATCCAGTCTTTCGGGTCATCTGAATGGTCGTTGTCACAATCCATGGGTACTACATCAGACAACAGGAAATTGGCATCACTGCGGGCAAAATTCTCATACTGAGCACAGACATGATCGTAGACAACGGCTTTTTTCAAATCCGCTTCTGAAGTAATGACCTTTTGGTTGGGATAAAGGATATTCTTTTCATTGCCGGTACAGTTTGCTGTATAGAGCGTAAATTTCATTCTATTTCCTCCAGTTCTTCGGTAAAATGCCGAATGGTCATATGCCGCCGCTTTGCCCATTTGATTTCCTGCTGCATCCCCTCCGACCGCACAGAGCCAAACACCCACAGCTGGGCACACTTTGACAGCAGTACCAAATTCATGAACATCGCTGTCTGACGATCTTCACCCAGACTGTCATCCATGAACTGCGGAAACAGCAAATGGGGAGCGATAGGGACATAGTGGGTATCTACTGCAAAGCGGCTGTATCGTCTGGCGTTTTCGATATTGTCATTGATGCAGCCGTGGGAATAGGGAGAACAAATGTATACCAGCGGTCGATAAGCGGCAGCCTTTTTCGCCCTGCGTTCCTCTCGTTCAATACGGCTCAGTGCCTCATAAGCAGTAAGATCAATGTATCCCTCAGCGTTATACCGATTCATGCAGTGCTCCTTTCAGCCGCTTCAGTGTGCAGGCATCGCAGTAAACAGCACTGCTGAAAATGTCAAAGTTTTCTGCTGTCCAGAAAACACTCAGATCCACTGGCACTTCTGCACCGCACTGCGGGCAGTGGCAGTATACGTTTTCGTTGTTGATCTCCACGGAGATACTGGTTGTGTCATTCAGATTTTCTTTGATGTAAAACATATGGAATCCTCCTTAGTCCTTCTTGTAAAAGCTGCATTCATATCCGTCTGCCCGAAGCAGCAGTCCCTTTGCCCAGTCTGGCGTTCTCGCCATCTGCTGACAGATCTCATCCAGCTTTGTATCTTTCGGGCATTCGATAATCATTTCATCGTGAATATGACCGACAATGAAGTGTTGTGATAGTGTCTGCATGGAATAGAAGAGCAGATCCCGTGCGGTTGCCTGAACAATGTTTTCGACCAGCTTGCCGGAGTAAGTCTCCAAGCGTTCCCATTTTCTGCCCGTGCCAATGCCCTCATAGGTGATAGAATCACCGCCGAAGCGATTTTCACCAATGCGTGGCTTGACATATGCCAGCCGCCGCCCGGACAGCAGCTTGATAAACAGAAAACCATATTCATAAGAGAAGTAAATGCCGTGGGTCTCTGTTTCGGTTTTATCCCGCACAGCTTTGATGGCCGCATTTTCTACATCCCACCACAACTGTACAATGTGTGGAGAAGCAGTTCGCCAGTCCGTCACAATTTGCTTCAGTTCTGTATCGGACATTTCCGATCCGCCCATGGCTTTCATTGCTCCGACCGAGCCGCCGTAGCCGCAGTTGTGGACAAGTTTTCCTGATACGGTAAAACGATGATGTCTTCCGGCATTTTGTATGTCATAAAGTCGAGCCGTGCGGCTATGAGTCTCCAGCGTTTTTCCGCACTGATAATTTTCACCCAGCCGTATTGCTTTCCCACCATCTCCGGTTTGTACGAGATGTGAGCCGCAGGAGGCGGCGATTCCAAACTGTATCGGCTGCGATTGCCCTTCGATCCATACGAGATGATCTGGGGTTGCTGTAAGTCCTTCATAAGTAATCACCTCACGTTTGCCTTTGTAAATGACACCTTCATGGTGTACCCATTGTTCTCCATCCCACAAGAGGTCATCTGTAGTCACTTTCTCAATCGGAACCAGCCCATGATCGGTAAGCACCAATTGTCCTTCTGCGATGCAAGCCAATTCTGCGACCTTGCCTTTCTGCCGAAGATGTCCGTTGATGCCATGCTTGACTACTGGCACGCCGAAAATCTTTGCTGCCGAGGCACAGTAGATGTCTTTGTCCTCTGCGAACGCCTGCATTCGCCACGTTTCACCGGCAAGCCATGCAATCACTCTTGCTTCAATCGCCGAGAAATCTGCCACGAGGAATTTGTAGCCGGGCTTTGGCACGAACGCCGTCCGAATCAGCTGTGAGAGCGTGTCCGGAACGTCTTCATACAGCAGTTCTACTGCTTCTAAATCACCAGACTTCACAAGCTCCCGTGCATCTTCCAAATCGGGAAGGTGATTCTGTGGCAGGTTTTGTAGCTGAATGATACGACCAGCCTCTCGACCTGTTCGATTTGCACCATAGAACTGAAACATTCCTCTTGCACGACCATCCGAGCAAACGGCGTTCTGCATGGCTTGATACTTTTTGACCGAGGATTTTGATGCCTGCTGTCGAAGTAGCAACACGGCTTGCAAGTCCGGCGGAGCGGTTTTCAGCTGTTCCTGTACTTCTTTTTTTCCCAACGATTCTAATTCCAGTCCGTGTTCCGCCAGCCATTGTTTCATTTGCTGAACAGAGTTCGGATTGTCCAAGTCGGTCAGATTTTTCAGTAGATGCAATAGCTTGTCCTTTGTCAATGTGTCCATACGAATTGCTTGCTGCACCAGCTGCAAATCCAGTTGTATTCCTCGATCGTTGATGGTCTGGTCAAGGGCATACTCCTGCCAGACAAAATCCGGCACAGGAAACCGAGCAATTTTTTGTTCAATCGCTTGTTCCGTTTCCACATCCCGTTTGTTGTATGCCCGAAAGACGTTCCATTTCTTCGGAGCATCGGTCGGAACATGAAACACCGGAATGCCGTTCACCGTGTCGTATGGCACGCAGAAATAGCGAATCAGGGCTTTCCCCTCGGACATTTTCTGTTGCTGTAACTGTAGAACTGCTCCTACGCCGGCAAGGCTCAGCGGCAAGCCCAGATAGGCCGCTGCCACCATCGTGCATCGCCATGCGTTCGGGTTTAGATAGTTGCCGCAGGCATCCTCCGGCAATCCATAGGAAATGAAGCATTCCGGATAGTTTCGCCGCAGCCAGACCGACAGGCAGACCCGTTCAAAGCTGGCGTTGAAGGCATGTTTCTGGATGCGGTCATCCGTCAGAGCGTTGAGGATTTCTTCCGGCAGCTGTTCACCGCAGGCAAGGTCAACCACCTGCACCGGGGCATCGTCCACGGAGTACGCAAAAAGCAGAATATCAAAATATGGGGAATCTGCATAACGATACACACCTGATTTGGCAATGTCGATGTCGCTTTTGGTTTCTAAATCAATCATCAATTTTTGCATATCTCAATCACCCACCCAAGCATGACGCCTAGCTGTCCGCCCAGCTATCTTAGTTCAGAAAATCTTCGTCTTCTGCAGTTGCGAAGTCGTCCTCTGCACGGCTGTGACCGCCCAACGGTTCGCCATCTCGAATCTTCTGGATGTTCTGCAGTCCGCAGGCAATACCACGGGATGTCTTGGTGTTGAACGCATAGAAGGTGATGCTGGCTCTGCCGTAGACACCGCTGTAAATCTCGCTGTGGTCTAAAATCTGCTGGCAGGCTACATCCACGATGCCAGGGGCAGTGATGGAATTGGCATTGACGAAATAGCTGTTGACATACGCTTCATCGTCCGGTCGTTCCAAATCTCCATCCCGAAGCGGAGTCTTGATCGATGTCAGTGGCGGAACGGACTTGCTGTTGCCCTTCAACTTGCCCTGACCCTCCTCGTAGGCAGCCTGAATGGCGGCACGAATCTTCTCGATGGTTTTCGTGTCCGACTTCGGAATGATGAGGGAAACGCTGTACTTCGGCTTGCTGTTCTCGTCCATTGCCTTTGCTTCCCAGAGGTTGGCGTAGCTAAATCTGCATACACCGGTTACTACTTTTGCAGGATTGATATACTTTGCCATGATAAAAACTCCTTTATTCTTTGAAATCTACCTGTGCAGTATTCCACGCAGGTCGTTTGTCTGATAGCGGAACAAGTGTTGGCTTTCCCTGTGGTTTCACAAGCAAATTTCCCAACAATTCTTCGAATTTTTTCTTGCCCAGCATTCTGGTCATTGCAGTAATGCCCAGTACCTTATGTTCATATGGGTCGAACCCAGCAGCTTGTACCGCCTCCGCTGCTGCAGTTTCACTGCAATATGCTCGTCTGGCTCTGCCTTCAACCAGCTTCCAATTCTTCCACGCTTTTCCCTGTAAGGACTGCTGCAAGGCGTATTCTTTGACATCGGAAGCCCATGCAGCCAGCTGGTCAGCAGTTTCCAAAATTGCTTCAATTTCGGTATCGGTCAGCTTGTCCGGCATCGCAAAATCATACTTCGCCAATTGCAGATTGTACTCTGCCCGTTTCCGGCAAGTTGCTTTCACTTTGCAGAACCGACAATGTTCACCAGCACAGAAATCACCATCGCCTCTGGCGGCAAGTGCGGCTTTGGGTTTCAGTTCGATTTCCGCCCAATGCAGCAGCTCCGACAGCGACAGGGTGCATTCGCTGAGGTTCTGAATTCTCGGTTGAAAAATCACCATCCGGATTTCTGCAATGTCATAGAGGGCATCGAACAGTTCCAACGCCCCAAGAGCGTACAGCATCATCTGCGAGTTATGCTCGGCAGACACTGCCACGCCCTTGCCGTACTTGAAGTCGATGACGGTTAGAACGGAATCTGCAACAATCACGCAATCTCCCGTGCCGAAGCCGTCCGGAACGTAGCGGCTGAAATCCAAACGCTGTTCCACTAAAACAATCGGTTCTTGCAGATTTGCCAGCTGTTCGGCAATGTACTGAGCATAGCTGTCCGTGCTGTCTTCCATTTCTGCATCGTAGAAGTCTAAGCTCTCCGTGGAATTAGATGTCGGATTCCCGAGCAGTCTTTGCACCTTATACTCTGCAAGCTCGTGGGCACACGTGCCTTCCCGGGCGTAGTCCGTCACGGTATCCGGCAGGGCAGCACAGATCTGTGCGGAGGGCGGACACGCCAGCCATCGGGCACTGGAGGAAGCAGAGAGCATGGCATGTTTATTCGGCATGGGTTGCCTCCTGTGCATCTGTGAACAGTGCAGCGTACCGCTCTGGCGGAACTTCAGACAATCGACTGCCGCCGTACTTTTGCAGCAGTTTCAGCACTGTTTCCTTTTGTCCGCTGCGGGACAGATTTGCCAGGACACTGCGGACTTCTTCCAGTGTGACCGGCTTTTCCACTGCTTTTTTGACCGTTTCTTCTTTTTGCGGATAAATCTGTGTAAACGTTTCCACTTCCGCCTTGGAAGCACTTTCTGCCCACTCTGATGCGACCTTTACGAAATCGCTGAGTGCTGCAAGGACATCTATGAGGGTTTTCATTTGGTTTCACTCCTTTGCATATTTTTGACGATAGGTCTGAGAACTAAATTCCGCTAATATTTGGCGAATCACTTCTGCTTGCCGAATATCTGCAAACAATAGCAATTGCTCCAAAGCAACAGATTGTTCTTCTGTAAGCATATTTTTATATGGATGATACCAATCTGCTACTCTAACACCGCCGCCATTCCCAGAACACGTCTCCAGAGGATAGTCCAATGCAAGTGCATGAATGTCGTTGCGAACAGTATTACAACATACACATAATTCCTGTGCAAGAAGTGGAACTGTTGTTTGTCTGCGAGCAACTAAAATCTTCATGATTTCGGCACGCCGTTCACTCACACTCACATGGACACCCCCTTTCCTAATCGTCGAACTTACTCTAGCATTCAAACTACCAGCCTTTTTGGTAGTTTGAAAAGAGTTCACAAAACATTTTCAATTTGTACAGGTATAAAAACACCGACAAGGTACAGAAAAAATTCTGCACCTCATCGGATGTTCTCACTTTTTTACCAAACTGATCAGCCACGGAGCAATGGGTCTTGCAATCATTCTCGCATTCAGATATGCCATTTCCAGTGTCAGACAAGTGCTGCCCAGATAATATCCGTTTCGTTCTGCCAAGGTCATGGCAAGATTCGGTTTTTCCATATCTGTTAAACAGATCGGCAGCAGAAACTGCAATTGATTTTGATATCCCTGCGGTACTACCAGCCCCGGCTCAATTACTGCTTTTCGTCTGCCCAGTTCCACTGCTGTTTCCAGAAGCAATGGCAGATTCTTGAACCGAATCAGTTTCTTTGGCAGCCGTTCCCGATTTTCTGGGTCGCTGAGAATGTGTTCTGCATTTACCCGAATTGGCCATTCCGGATTAAAGTTTACACCATTTTGCATCATCGGGAAATATGGCTTTTTGGGCAGTGGTTCTACATATCGCAGCTTGGAAGAAACAGCATCACAAAAGCCAGTGAAATACCATTTCAATGTGGTGTCTTTCTTTTTATTTCGTTCAAAGCAGGCGTAGATTGCCTGATACTGTCTTGTGTACAGTCCTGTATGAAAGCAGGCACAATTATTTTCCACATGGAAATACGCCGTTTCTCCGGTGTTGTAATCGATGCTCAGCTTCCGGAACATCATATGGAGATACCGTTCCAAAATCGGCGTATCTGTATTTTTACATTCGGTCTGCGGCTTTCGGAATCGCCATGCTTCCGGCAACGCTATTTCTGCCAATTGTTCTAACTGCCCGTACCAATCCGGCACATAGGCAAATTCAAATAAATCTGTTTCTATCATTTTATCACCTTACACTTAGAAAGTGCCTCCAGATACTTTGTTTGTATCTCTGCTTTCTGATCTTCGCACACATACTGGTGTTCTGTGCCGTCTGAACAAATCTCAACCACAGTTGACAATGCACTGATATATGCATCATAATACTGCAGCAGCTTTTCCTGTGCATCGTGGTCACCTTTGACAGCACGATACACCGTTTCATAATCCAATTTCATTCTTTTGTGTCCTTTCGTAATAGCTGCGAATATTTGCAAATGCGTTTTTCTTCCGTTCTGACACGGAGCGTCTGGAGATCTGCAATGTTTCGGAAATCTCGGAAATAGACATTCCATACCAGAATTCTAAAATAACCACTTCCTTTTGTTTGGGCGGCAACAGCAGCATTGCCTGATACAGCCATTCTGTTGCAACGACACAGCAGTATCCGTTTCCGGCATCGATGAAATGTTCGGATGGATAGACTGCATTTTCACCGTGTGTTTTCAAAATGTACTGTACGATATCTGTGTTGACTGACTCATTTTTCTTTCTTGTTTTTGCAGCAGCGGCGAAATTTCTGCTTGCATTTCTCATTACTGTTTTGCTGAAACTATCGAAAATCTCAAGTTTCAGCTGATCATCATCATGTGAGGGAGCAGACATTATTTTCCCTCCCTCCATATTCAGTTTTGAGAAGCCCTTTTTTGCCCTCCTGAAATTACTAAGACAATTGAGAGAAGCAAAATGGGAAGGTTTTAGATGTAAAATTTATATGAATAGGCAGGAGAAAGAAAAAAGCAGCATACAAAACCGGTCATTTCGCCGGATTGTATGCTGCTTGAGGAAAAATAGAAAGGGCAGTTCTGCCCAGCTGTTTGCCGGACAGAACTGCCCTTTTAGTGGTTGAATTTTAATGGAAATTATTGCTTGCAGGTAAATTGCATACATTAAATGACCAGTGCTGTCTGTTCCAGAAATAGGGTTGTTGTGGAAATAAGTGTAAAGATTCAGGCTCAGCGGATCATTATTGCTGCCAGCATAAGACTAGGAATACCTCGCCAGCTATTTATACATACAATAATTCTTAAAGTAAACTCCGTCTTTCTAAATCAAGCACATCAATTTGTTCTTTTTCAAACAAATCTTCTAGTGCATCATATCCATGTTTCAGAATATACTGGTACTCTTTCTCCGAAACTGGAATCATTTGCAACCATGCCACATACTTTTGTTTCACAGTAAGTGTATGCAGTGCACCATCCCATAAAAACGGATATGCCATCAACATATGTTTCATATCAAACTCAGGATAATACATCGATACTACATCTGTAATCACAGCACCAGGTCTATAGCATTGAGTACCATCCATAATTTGAAATGCACATGTTGACACGATGTTTGGAAAAAGATCATAAGAAATATCGCAAGCAGAAACTAATTCAACTGTAAGTGGTTTTCCATTAGCCTCTAATTTAGCTACAAGATTGCTCAATCCCAGCGTCGCATAAGAGTTCGAACCTACGCAAGGAGTATCAAAACCAGTAAGGATATCGATTGACTTTTCTGTCTTCTCGTCCAAGTAAGCAAAAACCTTGTATGAAATTTCTTCTGCATCTCCCAAAAAAGCATCATATGCCTCGTTAAAAATCAGTTCTTCCAATGTCATCTTCGTGCTCCTTTCGGTCTAATAAAACGATTTGTTTTATCTTCTCCGATGTGGCTTCTGTTCGAACTCGGTAGTTCAGGTCGATAAATCGTAGGATCATTATATTCATCCAAAAATTGTTTTCTTGAAATTCCGCGATTCTGTGCATCAATCTGATGCTTCCAAAATTCATGTTTCTCTAAGTGCCCCATATCCCATGGTTCGTTTTTATGAATTTCTCTTCCAGTAACGCGATCAATTACCTTTCCTTCGGCATTTTTGGCATTTTCCCAAACTTGATCTCTAATGCCTTTTCTAAAATGAGAAGGTCTCTTATAGGTAGAAGATACAGCAGTTTTTCCTTGGATTAATACTTCTTCTCCTAAAGCAGCATTTGAAATTTTCTTTGCATCCTTGGCTGTATCTGCCAATTCAAGAACCGCATCACCCTTTTTGGATACTGTAATAACAACATCTGCTGCTTGGGACAAATCGTGTGCCGTATCAACAGCTTTGTATGCATCATAAGCAGTTTCTGCTGCATGCACTCCTACTTTTAGTCCTGCACTTGGAACACCTGGTGTTACAAGTCCGACTACATCTGTCAAAATATCAACAGCACCCATCGGAGTGGGTTCAATGCAAAATGAAACAATGTCAAATGCTAAACTTGCCGCATCAAAAAATGTATCCAGAAAATGACCAGTACTATCTGTTCCAGAAACAGGATTGTTGTGGCAATAGGTGTACAGATTCAGGCTCAGCGGATCATTATTGCTGCCAGCAAAAGAATCTCTTGAGATAAATCGTCCAGTTGAAGGACTATAGTATCTCGCACGCAAATAAATGGTAGCAGTTTCCTTATCATAATACTCGCCACAATACCGAAATGCATTGGTGTCAGTGTCATCAATATTCTTTTCTACACCAAAAGCATCATACTGATATGTTTTAGTAACAGCACCATTATTGTCTGTTAAATTGACAACATCACCATGAGCGTTTTGTGTGTAGTAAGTATAATCTGACTTAACTGCCTGTACAAACTCACACCCTGCCAGCAAATTCGTTCCACGAATATAGATTTGTGCTTTGTATGGATTGCTTCCATCCGCATCAACTGCAATCTGTTTATCATCATTCCAGATTTGATCGATACTATGACCATCTACAGTTTTGCTAATACGCAGACCATCTACATCATATTTATAACTTGCTGTTGTTTTGCCATCCGTAAATCCAATCAGCTGATTCAGACTATCATAAGTATTTGTCTCTGTCTTATCTGCTGTGATCTTTGTGATCTGATTTCCATTGGCATCGTAAGAATAAGCAGTTTCTTCTCTCTTTGCATTTGTTGTGGTGCTTGTAATCAGATCTGTTGGACTAATTGCTAATCCATTATTTGAGGTTACAGCACTAGGAGTTTCTTTAACTGTCTTGATTTCTTTCTGAAGCAGGGCAGTATATTTGCCATTGACAGTATAATCATAGACAGTTTCATATTCTTCCGAACCATTAGCAACCATCTTAGAACGATTGCCATAATCATCATATTCGTATGAATACGTATCGGCTGTCTTACCATTAGAAATAGATTCCTTGGTTAACCGCTTCAAGCCATCATAGTCATATGATGTTGTTTCTATTATACCATTTTCATTGCGTACTTTGCAAGCATCTGAACCGTCTAAATAGTACGAATATTCGTAACTGGATATGTCGAATTTTCCTGATTTGGTAACGAGTTTTGTTACCTTGTTGCATGCATTGTAGGAATAAGTCGATACCACACCATTTGCAAGCGTTTCAGAAATCTTATTACCATTCTCATCATAGGCATAGGAAGCTGTCAGATTTCCACCTTCCTTAACCTGAACCACACGCATTTCATCATCATAGGTATAAGAAATATTTTCATATACAATTTGATGATTGCGTCCGATAAAATAAGAACTTACATTTTGAGAAATACCCTCATAATAATAGCCCTTGAAACCTGTACTGCTTTCCTCTGTGATTTTTCTTCCAAGATCATCATAAAGATACATCGTTTGCTCATCATTGACATTGATGCTCTGTACTCTTCCCATTTTGTCATATTCATATGACTTATTTACATTTTTAGATGAATCATTAGAATGAACTGTATTAGCTATTAATATACGATTTAAAGCATCATAGGTATTTGTGGTAACATTTCCATTTGCGTCTGTTACTGTTAAAGCATTGCCATTTAGATCATATGTTGTTATTCCAGAGTCATAACCTGTGCTATCAGTTGTCTTTACCAAATGGCTCCATGCATCATACTCATAGTTTGTTTTCAAGTAATCTGAATCTGAATCTGCATGTAGTCCAGTTAGCATTGTTGTTTGAATGCCAGCACTGTTATACAGATATTTTGTGATGTTCTTCTTACTATTGGAAGTACCATCACTCAATGTCACCTGTGTTAGCAAGTTCTGTGCATTATACTGATTTTCTGTTACACTATATTTTATTGTATTGTCATTCTGCTTTTGTACAGTTTGCTTTATCAGTATTACATTGCCATTTTTGTCATACTGATTTTCTGTAATAGAATAGTTGACTGATCCATCAGCTTTAGTGTTAAAAGGTGTATATGTTCTACTAACTTTACAAATTCCATTAGCAGATTCTAAAGTTGTATTCTCATGTTTGGTAACATTGCCAAGTGCGTCAATTTCACGTGCAATCTCACCATTTGCATAATAAGCATTCGTTTTCTTTATCTTACCATTTGTCTTTTCATAGATGTTTTTTTGCTTGAAGTTTGTCAAAACTTCAGATACAACTTGCTTATCAGCAGTAATATAGGTAGTATTTGTTGTTTTCAACACACTACTAGATTTAGAAGAACTATTATCTAATCCAGTATATACATCAACACTATAATTTTTAATAAATTCATATGATGTGGTCGATTGAATCTGTTTTGAAGACTCAGAATCAGCTTTAAAATATTTAGCTTTTTCTCGCTGCAATCCATCATATTCTGTCAGACTAATTGTGCCATCTGGATCTGTTTGCTTTGTAATATTACCATACGCATCATACACATAAGAGGTAACATTACCTTCTGCATCCGTTTCTGATTTTTTGTTTCCGTCCGGATAATAAGTTGTCAAGCTGCCATGGCTCTTATCAGCAGAATAATTCGGTGCGTACTCCGCAGTTTTGCGGCTCAGCAAATCATATTCTGCAATGGTAGTCGCCGGTGTGCTTCCCGTTCCATAATCTCTAGTAACTGTAACATTGTTGAACTTATCGTACTCATATTCCTTTACAGAATAAAGATTTTTGGAAATGTCAAAACTGGTGGTTTCCTTTGACACTTGAAGTTGTGCATTATACTCATAAGAAACTGTATTTACAACAGTATTTCCATCCTTCAGTGTCTTGGATTTTACCAGTCCTTTTCCAACGCCATCCTTGTAGTAATCATACTCAGTTACATTACCTTCGGGGTCGGTTGTAGCACGAATCAACCCTGCAATTCCACTCACATAACTATCAGCATAATATTCATGACTCGTGATTGCATAACTTGCCTCGTTCGCTGCAAGATACTTCACCGGATCAAAATTGTCTGCTGTAACTGTATTGATATCAGTTTGAGATAATGGATGCAGACTGGTTGCTTCCTTCAAAAGCCGAGTTCCATTAGAATCATATGCTTTGATAGTTGCATTTCCTGATTCGTCAACTTCTGCAATGACACTATTCTTATCATTGTAATTGGCAAGCGTGTATGTGCCATCTGCATTGGTGGTCTTGATGACATTACCGTTAGCATCACGGTCGTACTTCGTTGTATTACCCATAATGTTAACACTTTCAATCATCTCATCATACTTGTTTTCGCCGTCTTCGTCTGTGCTATAGGTGATTTTGTCCACCTCATAGGTCTGACCATCCGTTTCTACGATGTTGCTTTTCACTGCGTATTTATCATCGCATTCATAGGTATAGGTCTTTACCAGTACATCACCGTCATACTCTTTCAATCCTGTCTGTTTCTGTACCTTATCATAGGTATACACCTGTTTCAGACCAGATGCATTGGTCAGCCAATTTACAGAGCCATTATCATTATACACTATCTGGTCTGTCATTTCATCGTAGCAGTTTGTAATTTTACAAAGTCTGCCTTTTCCATCATATTCATAAGATTCTGTTCCGCCAGATACACTTGTTGCAGATACCAACTGAAAATCTCCATTGTACGCATAAGTAACCACACGACCTGCGGTAGTATCTTCAATACTGGTAATCCGAGAATGTTCTTTATTGCCATTATAGGTGATCGTATAAGTTCTGCCAGTGGAATCCGTCACTACACGCTGGTTGTTAGTCATAGAAGAAATGGTTAGAATATTGCCCTCTGCATCTTTGACCCAATCCAATTCGCCATTTGTATTAAAGTGATACTTTGATTGTGCTGCATTTGTAATAGTGTATTCGCTTCCGGATTTTGTCATAGTGCTATGAGCATTCAAACACTCAAATCCGCCTTTTCCATTATCCTTAAATGTGGTATTTGAGCCATCTGGCAAAACGACCTGATAATAACCAGTAGCTGGCTTTACAATCTTGCTGACATCAATATTAAAATCCCAGCCAATTCCAAAGGAGCCTTCCTCAGTACTAATAGAATTATATGTACGAACAAAATCAGAAGTTATGCCAGGAGACTCAATACTTAAATCAGTAAAGGATTTTGTATAATTTCCAGTTGCAATGTGCACACCTTCACCAATTTCCCAGCCTTTCCGGTAAAGGGTATAATCTGGCTCATAGGGAGTATTATCTTCTAGGAACCACGGACGAATGTGATAGCGGTCGGGAGAGTATCCTAACGGAAAATGCAATCCACACATGTCATATTCTTCATCATAATAATCAAAATTTAGATGCCGTTTTGTTGTGGGGTTTCCATTTTCATCATAAATATAGGTGTAACGATTATCCCATAAAATTGTCTGTACACCCTCTGGATAATAAAGGCTAATCACATGATCTCCAGTAGAATAAACAGACTTTTCACCGGATGCTTCATTTACTTCCCATGTTGGTCCTTCAAAATAAATAGTTCCAGCTGTCCATTTACCTTCCATGTCGGCTAAGGTGATATAATTCCAATTGCCATAGATATCAACTTCTCCACCAGAAACGGTCATTTGCATGATATCATAGCAATTCGCCTGACCAAAATTGAAATCGCCGCCAATAATGACTAATCCACCATTAATATTCATTAATTGACCAGCATTTCCACCCCAACCATCTGGAGAAGCAGTGCGAAATACCAGATTGTTTTCAATCAAAAGTTCACCGCCATTGATGTTCAGCGTTGCTCCCTGATTGCCAGACCAAAATTTCGGAATATCAGTTGTAAAGGACATAC
>NZ_DXUU01000047.1 GCF_019417665.1 Ruminococcus sp. | reverse complement strand
CTATTATACCATATTTGTAGCTCAATGGGAAGATTTAATCAGTGTTTCCTTAAGTCTTGCAAACGGAGAGAACCCGAAGGCTTGTCAGAAGTCGGACTGACCCATAGTAGTAATGAAACCTGTGAAAGCGGGCGGAGCAAAGGGGTCAGCAATCAGTTGCTTCTGTTTGTCGAAACATTCTATGCACTATGAGGCAGTATGAAATGCAACCGTAAGCAAACAGATATAGGCAGATGCCGAGACTGATTGAAGAGCCGTATGTGGGAAAACCGCACGTACGGTTCTGTGAGGGGCAGTAGGCAAGCCTTTCACTTGAAATACTTTGAAAGGAGTGTCGAGATTGTCTACTCGACTGAGTTTATGCGAATTTTAATCATAGAAGATGATAAAAAGCAATGCTATCTCCTGCAATTTCAGTTAGAGCAGGAAGGCTATGCCGTTGATGTGTGTTTTGACGGTGCAGAGGCGGATTATTACCTAAGCCAGAATGCCTATGACATTATCCTCCTTGACCGTATGCTGCCAAATAAAGACGGCATCACAATCTTGCAGGAAATGCGTGCCAAACAGAATATGACGCCTGTTATCTTGTTGACAGCGTTGGGAGAGCTTTTGGATAAGATTACAGGGCTTGACAGTGGTGCGGACGACTATCTCGTTAAACCCTTTGAGTTTGGAGAACTGATGGCTCGGATTCGCTGTCTGCTCCGTCGTCCGCCGAATCTTGAGAATTTGAATCAGCTTAAAATCGGCGATGTGATATATAGTCAAGATGCAAATGTGCTCGCAAGTTCCAAAGACAGCTGTACGCTTTCTCAGAAAGAGGGCGAACTTCTGCTGCTATTTCTGCGAAATCCCAATCAGACCTTGCAGAGAAGTACCATTCTTTCAAGAATCTGGGGTGCAGATTATGAAATAGAGGACGGCAATCTGGATAACTATATGTACTTCATCCGCAGACGGCTGAAAAATGTAGGCAGCACACTCAATATCAAGACGATCCGCGGCATTGGTTATCGACTGGAATTAGAAAGTGAGAGCTAAGTTATGTTCAAAAAGGTACATCTTCGGCTGACTCTGCTTTTTACCATTGTCACAACTCTGATTCTGACGATCATGTCGGTATTCTATATGTATACCAGTCATAGAAGCTTATATAAAAACGCACTGCTCAGCTTTCAGAGCGACATCAATACTTTTACAATGAGCTTTGAAAAGAATTCATCTGTATCCTATGACTGGCTTTTAAATCTGCAAAGTAACTATGAATACTTATTCTATCTGTATGACAATGGGATTCCGTTTCGCTTTACCTATGATACGAAAACAGAGTCTGAACAGCAATTGATCGAAGATATCCGTCATTATTATCAGAATAATATCTCACCGCTTACATCGCCTTATATGGCAGTGCATCAGGAATTCTCCTATGAGAAGAACGGAAATGGCTATCATGCAAGCGTCATCACGATTCCGGGAGAAAACGGCTGCAGTGAGATATTTGTGATACATTCTCTTAGCAAGATTGAAACACAGCTTCTTGCGCTGTATTTCAGATTCGGCATTGTAATTATTTTAAGCATTGCGGCTTTGTTTGCATTCTCATGGCTTTATACAAAGAAACTTCTGAAGCCGATTCAGGAGTCACAGGAGAAGCAAGCACAGTTCATTGCGGCAGCATCACATGAAATCAGAAACCCTGTCAATACGATTCTGTCTGCCCTTGGAGCGATGGAAAAGGGTACACCGGAACAGCAAAGAGAATTTGCTGCCATTGCCGGAAAGGAGGGCAAGCGGCTTGCTCGTCTGACAAATGACCTGCTGACACTTGCAAGAAGTGACAATCACAGCTTTCAAACAAGTTTTGGCAGAACGGAACTTGATACGCTTGTACTGGAATGCTATGAAGCATTTTCCGCTCCTGCGAGGGAGAAGAAAATCAAACTTTCTGTAGAACTGCCAGACGACACTCTTGTTGCTGAGTCTGTGGACAGCGAACGAATGAAGCAGGTCATTGCCATTCTGCTTGACAATGCTGTTAGCTATACACCGGAGGGCGGAACTGTAATCCTGAAATGCTCAGAAACTGCAAAAGCGTACTGTATTGAGGTCGTTGATAACGGAATCGGTATTGACGATACTGCAAAGAAACGGATTTTTGACCGTTTCTATCGTGCGGATGATTCACGCACCAGCAAGGCACATTTCGGGCTTGGACTTTCAATTGCAAAGGAAATCGTAGAGCTGCATCATGGTACGATTTTGGTTTCCGATACGAAAGGTGGCGGTTCTACATTCAGGGTAACTTTGCCAAAATAGAACTCGTTCTTATTCTTGCTAATCTCACGATGCGTTAAGCTGATGGACTATTCGATGATTGAAAAATATCTGGACATATAAAAACGAAAAGTACTATAGCGTTAACTGCTACAGTACTTTTCTTATAATTCAACGAACACTATAAAAATAAACGAACTGCACTTGTTCGTTAAACTTTACAATTACCGTTGCAGGCACATATGCGTTAGGGCAAAATAAAAAGACTTCATCGTTCTAGCAACTTCCAAAATGTCACTAAATAGCGTTGTTTTGTGGTATCTATTGTATCAATCTCATAACTGCTTTATCGCCTTCGTTGATCTTTTTCTTTTTCGTAAGAAAATCGGTGGTAAAACTCTTTTGGAGAAGTGCAGAACCCTTGTACTTCTCGTTAGTCAGAATACTTTCAACCGTTGATGCGTACCACTTTTCCTTACCACTCGGAGATAGCACACCACGATTCATCAAAGCTTTTGCAATGCTGTAAGTTGTCATTCCCTCAAGAAAAGAGCGATAAATGAAACGGATGATTTCAGCTTCTTCCGGTACAATTTCAGGCAGACCGTCTTCACCCTTTTTGTAGCCAAGAAAACTGGAGTAGGGGAGTGAAACCTTTCCGTCCGCCATACGCTTGCGGTGTCCCCATGTGACGTTTTCGGAAATGGAACGTGACTCTTCCTGAGCAAGTGAACTCATAATCGTGATGAGCAATTCTCCCTTGCCGTCAAACGTCCAGATCTGTTCTTTTTCAAAATAGCACTCCACATTATGCTCTTTCAGCTTTCGTATTGTAGAAAGGGAATCCACGGTATTTCGAGCAAAACGGCTCACACTTTTGGTGATGATAAGATCAATTTTCCCGTCCAGAGCATCTTTTATCATCTGATTGAAACCATCTCTGTGCTTGGTGTTCGTTGCGGAAATTCCTTCGTCCGTATATACCTTTACAAACTCCCATTCACCGTGTTTTTTGATGTATTTGGTGTAATAATCCACCTGTGCTGCATAGGAAGTCTGCTGTTCTTCTTGTTCTGTAGAAACTCGTGCATATCCTGCGACCTTACGCTTTACGACCGTATCATTTGGCAGGTGCGTCAAAGGATTGATTGTCTGCGGAATCATCGTGACTGTTCGTGCCATTTTCTGCTCCTTTCTCCGGTGGCTTTTTTCATTTCAGGTGTCCAGCTTTCGGAACGTGAACGGTCTTTCCAGTTCGCAGAAACCTCATGTCCGTCAGTGAAAATAAAAGTCAGTTCATTTGGTGCAGGAACAAGAATTTTTATAACTTGATTTTCAAAAATATCTGCATCAAATTTAGATATTTCAAGCACTTCACAACACACAGCGATCAACGTATTTTCGGGAATCTGCTTTGCTGTAGGACAGTATTTTTTACCCTTTGTGTTGTATGTAGCACAGATCCAGACAACGTCAGTTGCCGTTGTTTTTCTACGATAATTCTTACCGCAGCATTGACACTGAATTTTTCCTGTAAACGGATAAACGACAGTAGTTGATTTTTTAGAAGAAAACTGCTCCTGATGCTTTTTCATCAAGTTCTACACTGCAAGAAATACCGTTTTTTCAATAATCGGAGGATGTGCTTCTTCCACATAAAATTTTTTGAACTCACCGTGATTGACCATTTTCCTCTTTGTCAGATGGTTCTCACTGTAGAATTTTTGCAGCATAAGCTCACCGCAGTATTTTTCATTGGTGAGGATTCGCCTGACTGCTTCTGCCGTCCATTCGTTGTCAAATTTGGTGGAAATATGCATTTCATTCAGCATATTTGCAATCGCAAGTTTCCCCATTCCTGACAGATAACTGTTGAAAATCAGCCTGACAATTTCAGCTTCGTCCGGAATAATTTCAAGCACTCCGTCATGATTCCTTTTGTAACCCAGCATCTGCAAACTGCTGACTTTTCCCTGTTCAAAATCCTTGCGGATACGCCATTTCTGATTTTCACTTGCGGACAAACTTTCTTCCTGAGCATAGCTTGCAAGAATACTCAGCATCAACTCTCCATCGGAAGAAAGACTGTGAATTTGCTGTTCCTCAAAATAAACGTCAACGCCTAAATCTTTTAATTCACGAACCGTTTCAAGCAGTGTAACAGTGTTTCTTGCAAATCTTGAAATCGACTTTGTGATGATCAAATTCAGATTTCCAACACGACATTCCGCAAGCATTTTCTGAAAATTTTCACGATTATCCTTAGTGCCTGTCATGGCTTCATCGGCGTAAACACCGCAAAAACGCCATTCAGGATTTTTCTGAATCAGATCGCTGTAATAACTGATCTGTGCGGAAAGAGAATGCAGCATAGCGTCCTTTCCGCTGGAAACTCTGGCATAGGCAGCAACTCGTTTCTGCTTTTTAATTTTTGGAGTATTAAAATTTACTCTCTCCACGATTCTTGCCATAAAATCGCCTCCTGTCAGTGTTACATATTAAATCAGAAGTGCCTGAAAGTCAAGCGATTTCACGATATATGCTGCACAAAGATAAGTTGCATTTTTCGGCGATATTTGACTCGCATTTGTGAAATTCCGATTCAGTGATTGCACCATTTTTCAGCAGTTTTCGGAATAAAATAATCGCCACTTTGTAAGCAGCGATATGCTGTAATCTTTCATTTGTCATTACGGTTCTCCTTTCGGCAGGACTTGCCATAACAGGCTTTGGAACAGTATTTTCTTGCCTTGCTTGGATAAGCGTAAAACGTCTTTTTACAGGTTTCACACTGGCATTCAATCATTGCAGAAGTGCGGTGCGGATGCTTGTTCCACCAGTTGATACGGCATTTATCGGAGCAGTATTTTTTATGGAATAACGGGTTTCCGCATACAGGGCAAAGGTTGGTATTTCGCTTAAAATAAGACTTTATTGTGTTTTCGGAGATTCCCGTTTCAGCGGATATTTTTTTGTAACTGTAACCTTTGCCCCTTAATTTGATGATATGATTTTTCTCAGCGTCAGTCATAAAGCACCTCCCAAATGAAAACGGCTGCCGAACCAAATCGACAGCCGTATATAAAGTTTATTTCATCAATGCATTCACACGTTTCTGAACGGAGTTGTAATCATATCCGGCATTCGTGAGCCTGTTCCTGCGTTCAGCACCGTTACCCCACTTGCCTTGAATGACTTCACGGGCGATTTCATCGATGGACTTCTTTGTAGGATAGACAACATTACCGTTTGCATCGAACACGAAATATCCCGATTTACAAGCCTTTTTCGCATTCTCCAAAGAGGAAAATGCGCCGACCTGCGACTTTGCATCAGACCAGCTTTTGCGAACACGGTAAAGTTGAGTTTCCGATGTAGAAGTAGCGGAATTCATGTAAGCCTGCACCTTTGCTTTGAAAGTCAACCAGTGCGGAAGAATGTACAGCGGACAAGTTTTATACGGATTTTTCGCAGTATTCAGGCAATCCACAGTGCCGGATTTCCCGTCACGGACGTTCAGCCAGTGGGTATGGGTATAGAGATTGTCGATGCTGAGATTGTATTTCTTCAGCAGTGTAGCTGCCAGTTTTGCACAATTATCCTCGGACTTTTTATCTCTATCGTTGTAAGCAGAACTCATAATGCACTCGATGGCAATTGTTCTGCGATTGCCGTTGCCAGAGCCATCAGCGGCGTGCCAGCCGGAGAGATTCAGCGGAAGATTCTGCCACGCACAAACGTTATCAACGTAATAATGAACTCGGACATCGTTCATATTTCCATTGACCGTTGCTCTTGTGTACTGCTCCGCAGGAGTTGTTCCGGATGCTACAGAAATCCACGAGGTATTGTGGATTGTCACACCAATAATTTTGCCCTCCATAGAAGCGGAGGGCATATCGATACGATTGGGATTGTGCTTTGTGAGCAAGTATTCATTGACGGTCAGGCTAACCGCCCCGTCCCCTCTGTCACTTCGTGACATCTCCCCACACTGTGGGGAGTCACCGCCGAGAGTTGTGGTTTTATCGGGTTTTAAGATTGCCATATTATTCTTCCTCCTCGTTGTTTTCAGGATTTGTTTCTTCTTCAATTCTGCCGACTTTGGTCTGCAAAACATCGATTGCTTTCTTGATTGCGGGCGGATACGGGATTCCCATCAAAGACGTATTTTCCACGATGGAAAGTAGCTCATTCAGGCAAAAGCTGATGCAGACTGCATCACGAATGTAGGTCGTGCCGAGCAGAATATCCATTCTCACGGCAACTGCAATAAGCAGCAGTGTGCAGACCTTTTTCGCAAGTCCGAACCAGCCTGCTTTGGAGGAAAGTCCTCCGCTGTCGGTATGTTTGGATTTCTTCATGGCAGCGGTGACAACTCCTGTAAAAAGGTCAATGCCCATGAAGATCACGAGCGTGACCAGTGCGGAGTCCCAGCCACCAAAAATAGCGGCTATGAAGCCACCCACCAGTCCTGCGATTGTACAGATTGTTTCTTTCATTTTCATCAATCCTTTCGTAATTTGGGTATAAAAATACCGTCAGTGGTGTGAACCACGGACGGTTGTTAACAGTTATTCCGTTGTAAAAATCAGGCTTTATCTATACTCCCAAAATGTAAAATCCATTGTATTTCTTCGCTGTATTCAACCATTCAAGGAGCTTTTCAAAATCTGTTGGTTTTACTTCAAGGAGTTCGGTAATGATAGTTTCGATTAATTCAGGTTTATAATAGTTGATTCCAAAAGGGTCTACGGTTCCGATTTCTAAATTATTGTAAACACCGCAGTTAAATATACACCCATACTCCTCTAAAAAAGCATTGATATCATCACCACTTATATACAAAGAATCATCAAACCAATGATTTACGTTGTCTATAGATACGATTGATTGTAATTTTGTCTCTTTCGGCATTTTACAAAACTGCATTTCAAGAAAATCTGAGCCGCCAAATTTTCTTCTTTCAGTCTGTGATGGAAACGAATAAAATATTGAAATCACCCCGCCAAAGCTTAAATTATTATAATCATTATACCACCTCATCCCGAAAAAGTCAATTTAAAACCTGAATGCGTTTTACTATCGGATGCGTATTATTGGAACGTCCAACCCAAGCAAGGAAATATTCGCCGTCAGAAACACCGTCGCATTTCGTAACTGTTGTGATGAAACTCTCCGATTGCAGCCACTTGAAGTTCAGCGATATTACGCCACCTGCATTAATTTGGCTGCTCACATAAATAGTAACGGGAACATCGATTTTCTCCGGCTTTGGCACAAGATACAAACTGCCGTTTTCTGTCGCTCCTGAAAGATAGCTGATCATAATTCCGGATTTCTCTGTCAAAGAAACAGCCTTTGTGCAGACCGTAAGAATCTGTGCGTCCCAGCCGAAATCGTCCTGCGAATAAGACAAAGCATAGTCATTTTCGGCACTGCAAAAGTGCGGATGTTCCGTAACAAAATCCGTCATCATGTGATAATCGCCGTTCAGAATAATGCCGATTTCATGTGCATATACATTCATTGCATTCTGCCCGGAGCAGAAGAGAAAGATAGGGATATTGCCACTTTTCAGAGCATCAATTTGCTTTTGCAGATTCTCAATATTCACCTCAGCCGTTCCGATTCGTGCAACGCTGTTTTCCACTAAATCAGAGTAAACCGTGATTCTCGTGCTGAGTCCGTTTATCTGCGTGCCATAATTATCCCATTTGGTAATTTTTTCAGCGGTAATGCTATTTAACGTCGTTAAATTATGATGCCAATGTGCCTGAGAAATGACAGGTTCAACGGATTCTTTGATCGTCTGAATATCGTATTTGGTGCTGTCCTCAAACTGCTGTAAACCGTCTAACAAAGTCAATTGTTCAGCTGTCAGCATATCCAGAACCGCCATATTTTCATGTGAATGAAGCTCTCTCGTCAGTGGAATCATTGCTTCACGAATGGCAAAGGCTTCATCTGCAAGAGCCTTTTTAGTCGCATAGTCGGACAGCTGAATTTCCGCAAGCTTCCGCTGTTCTTCCAGTGTATAGCTTGCCGTAATTTCATCTAAAACAGACTGGTTTTCATGTTCATGAGACTTTACAGACAGCGGATTTGTAATTTTCTGAATGATGAGTTCAATGGCGGAAGTGGTCGGATATTGCGACATATCCGGAGTTACTCCATCCACGCCATCACGCCCATCTGCTCCGTCTCTGCCATCTTTACCATCAATGCCGTTTTTGCCGTCAACACCATCTTTTCCGGGCTGACCATCCGCACCTTTCAGGCTTTCCAGCCATTCCGCAACTGTTCCCACAAAGCCGTTTTCTTTGGCAATCTCATAAGCAGAAAGTCCGTCTTTGCCATCAATGCCTGTTTTAATTTCAGCAATCTTCTGCAACAACTGCGTGTACAGATCAGGCGTTGGTGGTATGGGTGTATCATCATCGCCAACAAATCCAGATTCACGAATATTTAAAGTAACCGGAACAGTTGTTGCACGGATAGTCATGTCACTTTCAGCGTCATATCCAAAAACGCTCATCTTCACCGCACCTACATGAAGTTCCGCAGGTAAATGACAAGTAGTACCATCAAATCCAAGAACGATACTGTACGTTTCATCACACTGCGAGAACTGCACCACCTTGTGGAACTTCTTCCAGTCACCGTCAAAAACGAATTTCAGATTTACAAATGCGATCTGGTGATTGGCAATGACCTCACGTTCCAGAACTTCGATTTTCTGCTGTTTTACAAGAAATTTCCACATTATTCACGCACCACCCATTCTTTTGTTTCTGTATCGTACTGCATATACCCATCAAGGCATTGAATCTTTGTCAACGGAGTTTCAACTTGACTGTCGTGGCCGTCCCAGTTTGAACGTTTTGTAATGGCATTCCACTCAGAAATAGTACCCTCATAGGTAATAAGCATAAGATTTTCGCAGTAATTGAAACAGCCGCCGACAATCTCTTTTGTACTTTTGGTTATGGTGAAATTCTTCAATTTTAAACAACGCACGAACATTCTGTCACCGATGACTTTGCCGCTGTAACGAACAGTTTCAAGTTTCTGACATTCACCAAACGCCCCTTCTCCAACTGTTGTAACAGATGCAGGAATTGTAACTGATTTTATTGCTGTTCCCGAAAAGGCATACTTTGCAATTTCGGTCACTTTAGATGGAATTGTAATTTCTGTAAGTCCGTAAAGATTCTGATGAACTATATATTCATCAATGTGCGGCATGAATCCATTTCTCTTAATTGTCTTTAGCGATGTTGGAAGAGTTGCCGTTTTCAGATTATTGCAGAAACTAAAGGCAAACTCTCCAATGGATGTAATGCCTTCTGAGATAATCACGGATTTAATTCTGTCGTTATCACAGAATGGAGAGTTGTTTCCGCTTGTTTCGATTGAACTTGCGTAGTCATACATTGTTCCGGTGCCCTTGAGAATCAGCTTGCCGTCAGAGTAGAGAACGTAATTGATGTCATTACCGCATTTGCCGATTGAAACCACATCTCCCGTAATTTCATCAACCTTTGCTGTCAGTTCTGACACCTGGTTAGTCAGCTGAATAATTGTTGTATTGTAGTTTTTCATCTGCTCTGTGATTTCAGCAAGCTGTGACATCATATCTGTGACCTTGCATTTACCGAGAATACAGCGGACATAACCACAATAGGTTGAATTTTCTCTGTAGTCTGTCACTTTGATTTCTGTCGCACCTGCATCAATTCTGATTGCACAAATTGTAAGATATGTTTTGGTTTCTGTATCCTTGAACCTTGGAATTGACGGTGATGTTGCAGGAGTACCGGCAAGAATCTCAAATTCTATCTTACGATAGTTTTCACCGGTGTTGCAGCATATACCAACTGACAAATATCTGCCCAGGGATTCATTCACATAGCTTGATAAATCAAAGGTATATGGAGTATCGGAAAGGAAATAGTGTCCGTTAATCCATGCCTTGCCGCTGCCAATAGTTAACTTTAACTTGTTTGCAATCAGCTTGAAGCACTGACCATAGTTGTCCTGAATGCCGTTGCAGATGATACTGCCAAGATAATCGCAGAAGTTCTCAGCAGTATATGTTCTGTCAAGATTCTTTGCATTGAAAAATCCATATGAAAATGCCATAAGCTATACCTCCTTGAATGTCGGCGTAAGATTTCTGCCGTTCCGGTCGAAACTCTCAATCATACCGATAAGCTGTATTTTATTCTGCCGCAGACCAAATCTGCGGTGTTCTACTGTAACATAATCGCCGACAAAGTAGTCCTTGCTATACTGAAACTGCGTAGATTGTACAGCAATCTGCGATTCTGATGCAGTCAGTGGAAGAACAATACTTTGTTTTCCTTTTTCTTTCAGCAGTTCAATATACTCTGCCTCCGGTATCGGCTTTGTTTCGCCGTTTTCTTGTTCTTCATCTGACATATCCTTTGCGTCAACATACACTTCATAGCGGTCAAGGTGTGCTGGCTCTGAACCATTGAAATATGTTGTACGTTTTCTTTCTTCTCCTTCGCCTTTACCCAATATGTATGCAAAGTTTTTTTGAACAGATATATCTGTTGCATAAGAAAATGAAAGCAAATTGTTATATCCGTTAGAGAAAACAATATGGGGATTATCCGACTGCATGATACTTCTGTCAGAGCCTTGTGAGAGTTCAAGTATCATTTCATACTGTTTATCAGTCTTTTTTGAAAGACGGATATTCGCAGTACCACCGATTTTCTCACAAATGGTATACACCCATCGCATAAGGTTATCATAGCTGATTTGAAGTTTTGTTTTCTGTTCCCAGCAAGAACCTGTTGCAGTTCCGAAAGAAAGACCGGGGATTCTTCTCACACCGGATACAACAGCATTAAACAAAACAACCGATTTTATTATGTCGGAATATGAAGTTTCCTTTGTGAAATTCACAGTCGGATAGATTATTCTGCGTTCAAGCAGACACATTAAAAAACGACCTCTCACAATGAGATAGTCGCCGTCCTCTGCATCTGTCTGTATTTCAACGGATTCAATCAGTCCATAGTGTTCATTATCATCGTCACGCCCGACAATCCTGCCTGTCTGGAAGATTTCAATATTCTGAGGACTGGCAGCAATGTACACCTCAAAAGCACCGCAGGAATAGTATTCAACGTCCCACAAAAGAGAAGAAAAGCTGTCGCATATTGCTTCAAGGATTATGGAAAGTTTATCCTCCACAGGAATCATATTGTATATTTCAATCTGCATTTCTCACACTCCCAAGTACGCATTTCGGTGTATAAGACGAACTTTCAGTTCTGAAAGTCCATCAGATGCACGGACATAAAATTTGTTTTCGCCGGTTCTTAATGTCAGCCATGTTGAACCGCTGACAAGCCTGTTTATGATATTTGTAACAACGCCCTCACGCTCCAAAGTAACAGTTTTATTGCCTGTTTTCGTTGTTATGGTGATGATGTCACCATCTTTGAGTTCACCGAGAATCTGCATATATTCATCGGTTACGGCGTTGTAAATCGTAGGGTTCTTTGCAGGTCCTCCGCTGATTTCAAGAGTAAAGCCGACCTCATCACCGTCATTTACAATGGTCATAATGTTCTGCGTGTTATACTTGCCAATCGGAAAAGGCTCGTCATTATCGGGGAAAATGAAGTGAAATGCTCCGGTAATTCTTGAATATTCAGCTATCTGCGTTTTGGTTGAATACCAATAAATATCGGGGCAGATGATGGGAATTTGACCCTTTGTCAGCGTCTCGAAGTTCTCCATTTCGCACGTCTCCACGATTCCCTCGGCATATACAGAAATATTTTTTGTGGAGTAATATATTTTGATGTAGCGTGAGGGCTTGACCACTTTGTACAGCTCATGCCGTCTTTTTTCTACACCAAATCCACGCATTTCAAAAGGAATGACCACATTCCGCTTTTCAATAAAAGCATTGTTCAGATAGCTTCCGTCCATGCCTGCATAGCTGGAGGTGCTTATTGTACCGGACGGCGGATTCAGACCTTCTATTTTGGCGAACATAAATCGGTTTGCTGTCTGCGAGAAATCAATTTGTTGACCTGTTTCGTTTTCTAAAATTAAGATGAATCGCATGGGACAAGACCTCCTTTCGCTAAATTGACTTCTTAGGCAAAATGTGGTATACTGGACTTAAACAAATCGTACTTTGGAGGATAAACAATGTTGATAGATTTTAACACAATGAAGAAAATTACCGTTTCCGGAATGAATAACGGAACAGGAAGTATGACTGCTAAGATGTATTTGGATGAACAAGGAAAGATAATCCCATGTACTATTCATTCAGGAGGTTCGATTGGACTTCATCAGCATAAAACAAGTGATGACATCAATTATATTCTTTCTGGAACTGGCAAGTCAATATGTGATGGCAAGGAAGAATTGCTGAGTGCTGGCTGCTGCCATATCTGTAAAAAGGGTTCTGAACACAGTATTATCAATACAGGCGAGGATGATTTGGTACTGTTAACTATTGTGGTTGAACGTTAATTTTCAATTTATCAAACCAATCACACTTTTAGTGCATTCCTCGTCTGCCTGTAAATCTCCAGCCGTGACAGTGATTTTGGGCTATGATTGGTCTGATTCACTGTACGGCTGTTGTCATTATTGTAGTAGTTATTCACAACGGAACTTTCAGAAGAGCCATTCATAATAGCCCCTGTCATTCCGTCAAGTTTGTAGTTTAGCTCAGTACCCAGCGAAAGTTTCATAGTATCAGCAACACCGGATACCGCCTTTGCCACAACCTTTTTACTTTTCTTAATGCCGTCAGCAAGTCCCTGCATGAAGTCGGGCATCCAGCTTTCGTATTCAGTAAGAGGACCTACATCCGGTACAGAGAAGTGCAGATAACTTCTGATTGTATCGGCTACATCTGTACAGGCATCGGAAATCCAGTTGATGCAACTTCTTATACCGTCAACAATACCACTGATAATATCCGAACCCCAGCTGAACGCATCACTCGCCAATCCTTTTACAAAGTTTACAGCCTTATCAAATCCACCCTTTATTGTATCGTAAATACCGCTGATTGTGTTGGAGATTCCGGACTTTATTCCGTTCCATATGCTTGTTACAGTTGATTTGATGGTATTCATCACAGATGAAATCGTAGAGGAAATACTGTTCCATACAGAAGAAATAGTGTTTTTGATTCCATTTACAACGCTTGAAATTGCATTACTGATTGCATTCCATATTGATGAAAATACAGATTTGATTGTATTCATCACACCCGAAATAAAGCCTGAAATTGCATTCCATACACTTAATATGGTATTTGATATCGCACTCAGAGTCGTGGAAATCGCCGTCTTGATTGCATTCCAGATAGTTTCAAAGAATGACTTTATGCCCTCAAGCAGAGGTGTTATGAACTCGACGATCGCATTCCAAATCGCCTGTATCTTTTCAGAAATCCAGTCCATTGCGCTGCTGATAATAATCCATATAGCCTGAAAGATAGTTTCAAACAGATACTTCACCGATTCAATCAGCGGAGAGATAAACTCATATATCGCATTCCATATACTTGAAATCGTATTGTAAATTGTTGTGCATACCGTTGAGATAACCGTCCATATAGCATTGAAAATGGTAGAGAAGAAATCGTGTATACTTGTCAGAATTCCCGCAAAGAAGTTATAAACTGAAGTGAATATCGTAACAGCCGTATTGTAAATCGTGGTTATGATGCCTGTGAAGAATGTTGAAATCGCATTCCATGTGTTAACAAAAAAGTCCCTTACTGATGTAAACGCAGCACAGATATTATTCCAGATCCCAATGAAGAAATCCTTGATTGCTGTCCATACCTCGTTCCATGAAGTACCAAACCACCCAAGGAATACGTCTGCAATGCCTTTCAGCGTGTTGACAATATTCGTGAAACTGTTTTTGATGAAGTCACATATACCAATAAAAATGCCTTTAACGCCGTTCCACATCTGCTCCCAGTCACCAGTGAAAAGTCCAATGAAAATATCCAGAATGCCGAGAATCACATCAACAATTACATCAAAAGTTTCTGCAATATAGGTGAAAACACCCTCGAACCAAGGGGCAAGAATATCACACAAGCCCTGCCATATTGACCTCACCAAGTCGCCGAAATCCTCAAAATTAAAGCCAAGGGCGTTCAGTCTATCAACGATGCCGGAAGTGAGATTTTCAAAAGTCGCCTTGATTTTCTCCCATGTTGCGAGAATGTTGTCTCGGAAGCCCTCATTTGTTTTCCACAAATGCACAAACGCTGCCACCAGTGCCGCAATCGCCGCAACGACAGCAATAACAGGAGCAGAAATTCCGCCAATCGCACCGCTGAGTGTGGCAAATGCAGTTTTCGCACCTGCAATCATCGTGGGAACGTTGGAGATGAACTGCATCAAAGTTCCGACCGTAGAAATCGTTTTGCCCACAACGATGAGCAGAGGCCCTAACGCCGCCGCAATCAATGCAATTTTGATAATCGTTTCTTTTGTGGCAGGATCCATTGCGTTGAGCTTGTCAACAAGTGCCTGAATTTTACTTACAATGGCTCTGATTGCAGGCATCAGAATTTCACCAAATGAAATAGCAAGCTCCTCAAGCTGAGATTTCAGGATAGTCAGCTGACCGCCGAGGTTATCCTGCATGGTTTCAGCCATAGAAAGTGAAGTTCCATCGCAATTTTCAATCGCTCCCGACAGCTTTTCAATGTCGGCAGGTGCGGCATTCATCAATGCAAGGAAGCCTGACATGGCGTTTTTGCCAACCAGTGATTGTGCCGCACTTGCTTTTTCAGACTCCGACATCTGGTCAAAAGCGACTCGGCAATCTGCCAATATATCGGACAATTCACGCATCGAACCGTCAGAATTGGTCGTTGCAATTTTCATTTCACCGAAAGCGTCAGAGCAGAATTTACTATGACGAAGAATGAAAAGCTATTATTTCTGATAAAATACTTGTTATCGGAGAATTTACGATATCAAAATATGGAGATACCGACGGATGAAACAGAACGATTCCGATTATTCCGCAGTCTTGCCAATATCCGCTCGCCAAAGCTAATATCAGAAGATTTTCTGAGAGTGCAGGACGCTTATTTGCAGGAGGAAACTGCACACAAAGGTATTACAGATATTGCGGATTTACAGCCGATTTCAGGAAATATTTATCTATGGAAAGGTGACATCACCACGCTGAAATGCGGTGCAATTGTCAATGCGGCAAATTCGCAGATGCTGGGTTGCTTTCAGCCGTGTCATAGCTGCATTGATAATGCAATTCATACATTCGCAGGGGTTCAGCTTCGTTTGAAATGTGCGGAAATCATGCGGAATCAGGGATATGAAGAACCCACAGGACAGGCAAAAATTACATCTGCCTATAACCTCCCATGCAATTATGTGATTCATACGGTTGGACCTATCGTGCAGGGTAAACTGACGAAAAAACACTGTGAATTGCTGGAAAGCTGTTATCGTTCGTGTCTTGAAATTGCGGTGCAGAATAAAATCAAAAGTATTGCATTCTGCTGTATTTCCACAGGCGTGTTCGGATTTCCGCAGAAAGAGGCGGCGGCGATCGTAGTCAGAACGGTTCGAAATTTTCAGAAATCTCACGAAATCAAGGTGATATTCAATGTTTTTAAAGAGAGCGATGACGAAATCTACAGGCAGTTACTGGGATGGTATTGAACAGCTGAAACATCAAATCAAAACGGCTGATGCTATTGTAATCGGTGCAGGTGCAGGACTTTCCACAGCTGCCGGATTCACATATTCCGGGGAACGTTTTCAGAAATATTTTGCTGATTTCATCGAAAAATATCATTTCAGAGATATGTATTCCGGCGGATTTTATCCCTTTGAAACACTGGAAGAGCATTGGACATATTGGTCGAGATATATTGATATCAACCGCTATATGGACGTTCCAAACGATACTTACAAAAGACTTTTAAAACTTGTAAAAGACAAGGATTATTTTGTACTGACGACAAATGTGGATCATCAGTTTCAGAAAGCAGGATTTGACAAGTATAGGTTGTTTTACACGCAGGGAGATTATGGATTGTTCCAGTGTGCAGAGCCATGCCATAACGTCACCTATGATAATGAAGAGGTGATTCGCAGAATGGTTTCAGAACAGAAGAATATGCGGATTCCATCTGAACTTGTTCCGAAGTGTCCGAAGTGCGGTAAGCCTATGACCATAAATCTCCGCTGTGATGATACGTTTATACAGGATGAAGGTTGGTACAGGGCAAGCGAGAGGTACAGCGATTTTTTACGCCGTCATAAAAATGCAGACGTTCTGTTTCTGGAACTGGGCGTGGGATTCAATACGCCTGTCATTATCAAGTATCCGTTCTGGCAAATGACTGCAAAAAATCCGAATGCGTTTTATGCTTGTGTTAATTTTAATGAAGCATTTTGTCCGGAAGAATTGAAAGGCAAATCAATTTGTATCAATAGAGATATTGTAGAAGTGCTTCGAGATATGGTATAACATATTGGATGATGCGTATGTGCGAGGAAGCATTGGAATGGCATAAAAAACGGCAGAGCTTTGCGTAAATAGCAATAGCACTGCCGTGTTTTTTTAGTTTATATGGAATTGAAGAAATCAAACAACGCCCTCAACAATCGTTCTTCCGTTCAGTTCGATCGTGTGTATACCGCTTTGCTTATTTTTATTGAAATTAAAACTGAGTAGATAGCCCTTATCGATATGATAATAGTCCAGATATTCGGACAATTGTTTCTCGCCTTGCGTGTTGTATTCATCGCCATGCCAGATTTTCAATTCGATGATATATTGTTTTCCGAGATAGTCAACGATCACATCTGTACGTCTTTGATCACGAGTTTGTGCTTCGATATAATAGTTTCCTGTGCCGTTTATGATTGGTCTGAGATATAAAAGGAATAGCTTTCTGCCGTCATCTTCTTTGAATTTGTCAGGCTGTGAACCATAAATATCGTTGAAGTGCAGAATGAACTTTTCAAGAATAAGCTCCATGTTCAATTGATTGCCTGATATGAACTGGGATTTGTCATTGACGCCTTCTGCGAAGATCAGGCTGTCTGTTGTTTCAAGAGAAATGAACCAGTTATAAATTCTCACTTCAAAAACACGGTTTGATACAGCAATTAAGCCATGTTCATTTTTTACAAATCCGTACATGAACGCATCATCAATAGTCGCATCGTCCGGATTGTACGGGATTTTTTGTCCTTTAAATAGAATTCCGTGCATCAACTTGCGAAGGGATTCGTTATCTTCTAATTTCCCAATCAGCGATTCGAATAGTGGCGTTTTCTTTATGAGAAGCTGTTTGTTAGCTTCAATTATTCCGTGACTGCTCCAATCTGATAATTCATCCATGCTTTTACAGAACTCAGCAACAAGCACCGGATAACCCGAGGTATAATCATAAATCAATTGAGAAATTTTGGGGATATCCATTCCGGTACGATGATCGTTCTCGTAATCATTCAGCATCCCTGCAATGTCATTGGGTGAAAAACTCATATCCACCTCGAAAGGAGATGCAATATTCCACGGACTGTTATGTTTGTGTTCTGCATCAGGACGGATTTTTTGTCTGAGATTTCTTATATCATGCACTCCGGCAAGGATAACGGAGTGGAAGGTTGGGGTGTCATGGCGATCAAGATAATAACCTCTCATTTGTGCCAGGAAATCCAAGAAAACTTGATTATTGCTTGCACTGTCAACTTCATCGATCACAAGAACAATCTTTTGTTTAGCAGAAGAACAAATTTCGCTGATTCCTTGAAATAAACGCACAAGCCCATACCGTTCTTTCCAAATATCTATTTGTGTTAGCAGAGTTTGAGCAATTTCCATATCTATAGTTTTTATCTTTTTCAAAGCTGCAACAAATATATGTGCAAAAGATATGGAAAAATTGTTTTCATCCTTGAAATCTAACTCACTCATATCCTTTTGAAAGTCGAAACTAATTACAGTATAATCATCCTGCAAATATTTTTTCAACGCTTTTAGCGTTGTAGTCTTTCCATACTGTCTTCCACGGTTGATAACAAAATATTTTCCAGCATCAACCATTCTTTTGATTTCTGCCAGTCTGCTATCCAGATTTACCATATAATGTTCCTGCGGATTGCAGGCTCCTGTGATATTAAAATAGCGTTTCATATGCTCACCTCACATTCCTTTTATTTTAGTATACCATATCTGCGACTAAAAAGCAACTGAAATTTCGTTTGATAATTTAAAATGTTTCGTTTGATAATTTAAAATGTGAGGTGGAATGGTGACTGCAAAATTTATGAATTCTGGCAAGCAATCGTTTGTAAAAATTCATAAGTCTTGTGGTTTATCAAAAAGGTGCAAATTGCACCCTTTTGCATCCCTGAAAGTTTAGGGTGCATTGTATCATTATAAGAAATAACAACTATATTCAGCAAATAAAACTGGTGTAAAGCTTCGAATGCAGCCATGTTAGGAAAGTAAAAAAAGTTATTTTTGCTACGAAAAAGCTTTTATCTACTTATCACTCCATAATTGGTGAGTAGTTAAACAAAATCCCTTCAGATTAAATTGAAGGGATTTCATGTTATCAGTGTAATTGATTAAAAGCCCGCTTTTGTCAGTTCGTCCATAAATGCAGGTTTACGTCGATACAGTTCCCGAAAATCCGATGCAATTTGTTTAGCAAGCCTTGCATCACATTTCATAGAAAAAATTTTCAGTTTTTCACAAAGAACTGCATATTCAGAACGATTGGAAGCCCGTGCTCCCTCATTTCGGATATACTGTTCATAAAGATTTTTACTCTGATCTTTAAATTCAGTTGCTTTGAGCTTTTCATAATAGTAAGTGATTTTAGTAGGAGATTTACAGCAAAGCTGATAGAGCCTGTCACTCATATTCTCATGGGAAATGATATATTCGTAGGAGTAATTTTTCGGTTCATTCAGCAGACGTGTGATTTCTTTATTGCGATTTTCCTTGGGAATAAGTGATTTCCATTCTTTATAATAATCAGTCTTACCATCTTTTATCAGAATATAACAAATATCAGTCAGCTTTTGAGCATCTCCTGAAAGCTTATAAATATCATGAAGTAAATAATGCCAAGTTGAAACAGATGAAAATCTTGAATGTTCTGAAGCGATACCATCCAGTGCAAGCTGTTCAGCGTCTGCATAATTTTTGGATTTTATTGCTCGTTCAATTGCCATACGTCTGAAATCAGGGTTGTCAATATGGGCGTTGATAAAATCTGCAATTTCAGCTTTTTTTCCATATTGCTTGAGAATTGAAAAACGCTGTTCGTCGATCCTCTTTTTTCTGTATTCATCGGCAGACATCTGACGAAAAATCAGTACTTCATCAAGCTTTTGTCTGTATTCCGGAAATCTGCATAATTGCATTAACGATGGAAAGAAACGCTCTTCTCCATCTATGTGAAAATCCCCGTGCCAATGTTTCAGCAGACATTCCCAGGCAGATGCGATGTCGGTTTGATTTTCACTGTTTAGAATCTCCGTTACAGCAGTTTCCATGTAGGATGAACATTCGTCTATTGTTTCAAACAGTTCCCATGATTCTTCATCATAACCTGAATTACAGTCATCTTCAATATCGGTTTCGAGCATAGTGATAATTTCAGTGTAAATCTTTATTTTATCCATATAAGAAGCCAGTTTTTCTGTTTTTTTAATCAGCAGGTCGCCAGCTTTTAATACATCTTCAATATCAGAACGTCCCTTGAAATATGTATCGGAAATATGCTTGAAATCTGAAATAATACTGTTTGAGTCAGAACTATCTGAAAGCTTCATTTTCAGATAATTTCCAAAACTTTTATCTTTCTTTGCGTGTTCAAGTATGATTTTCACAAGTTGGTCAGGACTGCATTTTCCTAATAATTGCGGGAGACTTGATTGCTTTACAGAAGATTGAATGATTCTTGAATTTTTGTCACGCAAAGCGTATAAAACCGCTGCCTCATGTTTACAGTATTCACCCATATCGTAAGGGCAGTCGCAGTTGATATCATAAATTTCTCCGTCTTTATTCATTTCCACTATAACTTCATAGATTTCGCTACCCTCAACATCAGCGGTATATTCATTATCAGCAACTTTCTCAATTGACAGCACGGCACCGTCATGATAATAATTCTTTCCTCTTTTCAGGATTTTCGTATCAAAATATTCTTCAAAGTTTTTCAGATTCATCAGACTTTGCTCCTTTGTGTATATCAAGTTCGCTCTTAGCGTTGGAAGCTTTAGGGACACGCTGAATAAAAGCGATAGTTGAAAAAAACCGCACCAATCATTATG
>NZ_DXUU01000046.1:5552-22877 GCF_019417665.1 Ruminococcus sp. | reverse complement strand
ATCTAATATATATAATATAATATATATAGTCATGAGATTATCGAAAAAACAATCCCAATTTTTCCGGAGAAAGCAAAGAAGTCTTCCACCGTATCAACCCCAAAAATCAAATATATATTATAATTCCGGTAAGGTAAATTCTTTCAGCCTTACCGGAATTTTTTGCTTTTGGAGGAAATTGAAATGGAAGAAGTAAGAATTTGTGACTGTTGTGGCATGGAACTCAGCGAAAACGAGGGCAGATACGTAGATGATGAATTGCTCTGCGAAGACTGTGTGGAAGAACATTGCATCACCTGCGACCATTGCGGTGAAATAATCTGGACAACAGACTGCGTGACCGACGATAACAGCTTTCTGTGTCCGAACTGTTTTGATGCCCACTACCAACGCTGCGAATCCTGCAACCGCATCATCTCTGATGAGGACTGTTGCTGGCGTAATGACCTGCCCTACTGTGAAAGATGCTTCGACGAGTTTGAGGATGAGATCGAGGAATACGGCTACAAACCCACACCTGTCTTTTATGGAAACGGAAAACGATACTTTGGCGTAGAACTGGAAGTGGATGAAGGCGGCAAGGACAACGATAACGCTGCCAGCCTCAAAAGCATCGCCAATGTGCACGAGGAAAACATTTACATCAAGTCGGATGGTTCTCTGGACGATGGCTTTGAGATCGTTTCTCACCCTATGACGTTGGATTACCACACAGAGGAAATGAACTGGAAAGATGTTTTTCAAGAGGCAGTTTCCATGGGCTACCGTTCCCACCAGACCAGCACTTGTGGTCTGCACGTTCATGTCAACCGAAACGCTTTTGGTGACAATCAGACAGAACAAGAAGAAGTCATCAGCCGGATCCTGTTCTTTGTGGAAAAGCATTGGAATGAACTCTTTACGTTCAGCCGCAGAAGCAGATACAACATGAGCCGCTGGAGTGCAAGATTTGGTTTTGAGAAAACGGGCAAGCAAATTTTAGAGAAATCCAAGAGCGGTAGTAACGGCAGGTACGTTGCAGTCAACCTCAACAACTACCACACCATTGAGTTCCGCTTGTTTCGAGGGACATTAAAGTATAATACTTTCATCGCCACATTGCAGATGGTCAACCACATCTGTGATGCGGCGATTTCTTTGTCCGAGGAGGGCATCGACAGCATGAGTTGGTCAGAGTTTGTAAGCTCCATCGAAGAGCCAGAACTGATCCAGTACCTGAAAGAGCGGAGATTGTACGTTAATGAAATGATAGCAGAAAGTGAGGAGATGTAAGATGTGTGCAGTGTTTGGATTTTTAGATTACAAGGGAAAAATCAGCAATGCGACTTTGAAAAAGCTGATCCACTACCTCTCGGTTGCTGCGGAAATTCGAGGTACAGACGCTACCGGAATCAGCTATGTCAATCACAGCGAAATGGTGACGTTCAAGAAACCGAAGCCAGCCCACAAGGTCAAGCTGTACTTTCCCAGGGACACGAGGGCGGTCATCGGACACACCCGGTTCGCAACCCAGGGCAGCGAGAAGCGGAACTGCAACAACCACCCGTTCGAGGGACACTGCGGCACAGAATCGTTCGCCCTCGCCCACAACGGCGTGCTGTACAACGACAGGGAGCTTCGCCGGGAACAGCACCTCCCGCCAACCTCGATCGAAACCGACAGCTACGTCGCCGTGCAGCTTCTGGAACAAGGACAGCAGCTGGACACGGAAAACATCAAACACATGGCAGAACTGGTGGAGGGCAGCTTTGTCTTTACGATTTTGAGAAATGACAATACGCTGTTTTTGGTGAAGGGCAATAATCCGCTGACTTTATATCATTTTTCGAAACTCGGAATTTACGTCTACGCCAGCACAAAAAGCATTCTGGACAACGCTTTGCAAAAGATTGGATTGCGTGACAAGTACAGCGAAATTGAAGTCGCAGAGGGTGAAATTGTAGAGATCACACCAGACGGCAGACTCAGTAGAAGTGAATTTATTCCGAAAGATTACATTCACTCTGTGTACAATCCGTACAATTGGGACTACGCAAAATGGTGGGAGGAAGATGAGCAAGAAGAACTGCTGTTGGAGTACTGTAGTACGTTTGGTGTGACAGAAGAGGAGGTTTATCTGTTGCTGGATTGCGGCTACGCACCGGACGAGATCGAGGAATTGCTCATGGACACAGAGGCGATGGAAGAGGCACTCAAAGAGGCGAAAACACTGTTGCAGTGTGAAGCATAAAACGAAAAATGGAGGAATCAACATGAAAGAATTTATCGCAGGACTGGTACTGACACTGGTAGTAGGCGGCATCGGGATTGCCATGGAATTGCAGGAAAAGGAGGTGAAATACATCAATGCCGATTGCGATTGAAATGTTTCTGGCAGGAGTTGCCTGCGGCGTAGAACTGCTGGCACTGGTTAAGAAGAGTAAGTAAAAATTCTGTTCGTGGGAGGCTTGGTATGACGCTGAGCCTCTTTTTTTGAAACAAAATTGGAGGGAGAAACTTGATGTTGGAAGAAACCACAATCATCAAGAGCAAAGCCATCTTTTCAGACGACAAAGAGCATCGCTTGCTTCTGCGGAAGGAATGGGACAGCGAGAAACCAACCGCAATGGTCATCATGATCAATCCCAACACAGCGGATACGGTCAACTTTGACATGACAACAATGCTCGTTCTGAACAATGTCAGTAAGCTCGGCTTTGGCAGCGTCAATATCGTAAATCTGTACAGCAGAATCATGGAAAAGCTCAATCTTCGTTTCAATGGCGATGATGAGTTGATCGATGATGATTCGGATGCTGTGATTGCACAATACGCCGCCATGAGTGATGCTATCATCATTGCCTGGGGTACCATCGGGAAAAATACCCAGCGTGTCAGAGAGCGGCAGAAATACCTGCTGGAATTGATAAAGCGGCATGCCAACAAGATGTACCAGATCGGGAAGAATGCTTGTCACCCACTCACACCAGCAGTCAGAAGAGAATGGGTGTTGGAACCCTATGAAATGGAGGAAATCGAATGATAAAAGTAACCAATTTGCAGGAAATGAGTTGCATTACAAACGCTGATTTGAGGATGCACATTCAGGAAAAAGCAAAAACGATGATGCAGGAATATCAGGTAGAAAATCTGGATGATATCGGCTGTTTTGTCGTACTGGAATCAGAAGAATTTACAGACTTTCCAATTGGTGAGATGGAGTTTGTAGAAATGCTTTTCTTGGAAGAAAGTATGTTTTTGCACGGTGTTAAAATCATTGGCGACAGCTACGGCGAGGACATCTTTCTGCCTGTCGAGGTGGTCAGATGCTGAGCATTCCAAAGGTGGCACAGTACGCCAGATTTAGTTCGGATAATCAGCGAAGCGAATCCATTGATGCACAGATTCGGGCGATGAATCAGTTCTGTAAACAGAACCATTGGCAGGTTGTTTCCACCTATACCGATGAGGCAAGGTCAGCAACGACGGACAACCGACCGCAGTTCCAGCAGATGATCGAAGACAGCGGAAAAGGGCTGTTTGACATCGTTCTGGTGCATAAGCTGGACAGATTCAGCCGTGACAGATATGACAGTGCCATCTACAAAAAGAAGCTAAAGAAAAACCACGTCAAGCTTTGCAGTGTGTTGGAACGCATGGACGATTCTCCGGAGAGCATTATGATGGAAGCCGTTCTGGAGGGTATGTCAGAATATTACAGCAAGAATCTGGCACGGGAAGTTATGAAGGGCATGAACGAAACTGCCTTGCAGTGTAAGCACACCGGCGGCTGTCCCCCGCTGGGATACGATCTGGATGAAAACCGGCATCTGGTCATCAATGAACAGGAAGCACAGGCAGTACGAATCATCTTTCAGATGTTTGCAGACGGCTACGGTTACAGTGAGATCATCGACCATCTGAATGCCCATGGTTACAAGACAAAACGTGGGAAAATGTTCGGGAAAAACAGCTTGTATGAAATTCTCAGCAATGAAAAATATACCGGGGTGTTTGTGTTCAATAAGGCTGCGGCAAAAACAGACGGCAAGCGGAATAACCACGCCCAAAAGGACAGCTATATCCGCATCGAAGGGGGCTGTCCTGCGATCATCGGAAAGAAGTTGTTTGCACAGGTACAGCGGATCAAGGCAAAGAACAAACGGAACGCTGGACGCTATCACAGCAAAGAATTTTACCTGCTGACGGGAAAACTGGTCTGTGATGTGTGCGGAAAACGAATGATCGGAAACCTGCGATTTTCAGGAAGAAGCAAGACACGGCTTGCCACTTACCGATGCAATACCCATCGTTCGGCGTGCAATAACAAAGAGTTGAATAAGGACTATCTGGACGCTTACATTGCTGTGCTGATCGGTGAAAAGTTGAAACCGAAAAATCTGAAGAGAGCGGTTGCTAAGGTGAATCAAGAGGTACAGAAGTTCAACAGCAGCTACGACAAATATCATACAGATGTTTTGCAGCAGTACAATGAAGTGCAGGACAGCCTTGCCAACATCACCAAGGCGATCGAAAAGGGCATCTTTACAGATGACTTGCTCCAGCGAGCAGAGCAGCTGGAAAACGAGAAAGCGAAACTGGAAACCAGACTGCATGAACTAAAGCTGCTGGAATCTATCGCCTATGAAGATGTGGCGTACCTGCATACGCAGTGGAAAGAATTAAAGCGGAATACCGAGGAGTTCCGCACATTTGTTCAGCAGTTTGTGCAAGAAATCCATGTGCGACCCTATGATTTTGACATTGTGCTGGATATGGGTTTTGGCGTAGTGGAGCTGACAGAAACCATCACCATGCGGCGAGGCGAACTGTACGAGATGTTTGATTCCAAGGTAAAGGAGCAAAGAATATGTTTGAAAAATCAAAAGGCAGATACCTGACACGAGGCGTGAATGCGGAGATTCCGCTGTACTTGCAAACGATGATGTGGCAGGCTGTTGATCAGATGCCAGAACCGAAAGACTACTTACAGGTGTTTCGGCTTAGCGAGGAAAATGGTTTGCAGATCGTGCACCATACCTCGGAACAGCCGCAGTTTGAGATGACGTACATTGCGGAGGCGAAAAAGCTGGTCACAGCAAAGGTGTATATCATGGATGATGGGGAGCATTGTACTATGCTGTTGGCGGAAGAATATTGATTTTTAGAGGGCATCGCAGCGAATTTTCGTTGTGGTGCTCTTTTTTTGTGCTCGTGTATCACAGCAAAAATTTTTTTGGAAGTTTCCGAAAGAACAAATACTTATATACGCTTTTTTGATCAATGCGAGTATAAGGAGGAAAATCGTGAGCACGAAGCATGAAAATACGGAATTTGATAAACTAAAAATGGACGTTTACACACAAATGACGGACAGTCAAAAGAATGCGTTTGATCCGGAAGTCAGACTTCCAGTATTTGAGGAACAGGCTGTTTGTGAGAAAAAAGAGTATGCTCTGGTGAATCGGGAGGACACACCGGAGAACAGAAAACGCAGGGAAAAATGTCCCAGTAAGCTGATGCAGCTGATCAGGAATGGAGAATATGATGCCGCTAAAAAACAGATCGCAGACCAGTACTATTGTTCCATTACTGCAGTGTCACAAAACGCAAAATGGAAGTGTGAAGAAAAAACTGCAAGAAAGATACTGGAGTCCATGTTTGATCTGGTACGATATGAACCCGCAAGGGGGATCCATATGGCAGTCGCAGAAGAGGCTGTAGAACTCGGAAACGAATGGTGTGAAAGTGCAAGAACACTCTATCGGTGCTGCAAACCAGGTGGAAAATTATTGGATTCTATGAAAGAAAGAGAGTTCAGACTGACATATCAAACGTACTTACTTGCAAAGAAGATGATCTTGATCGAATGCAGCGATAAGAAGGATTACGATAACAAGGTCGCAAAGTTACATGAAAATACAGAATTGATGGCAGTATGTGCCGCAGCAAGCGTGCTTTTTGCAAATTTGGAAAAATAGCGGCAGCTTGATATGGGGTGAGCCCATACCATTTTCAACGAGCGGAACAACTGGAAAGTGAGAAAACAGTACTGGAAACTAGACTGCATGAAATGAAATTGCTGGAATTAGTTCGCTATGAAGAAGTTGCATACCTGCATACGCAGTGGAAAGAATTGAAGCGAAACACCGAAGAGTTCCGCACGTTTATCCAGCAGGCGGAAGAATATTGATGAAGAAAAATATGAGTGATCCAACAAAAAGTCCAAGTCATCTGCATGACTTGGACCATTTTGTTGTTTTTTCGCTTAGCGAACTGCTGCGAAAAGCGGTTTCGCTGCGTCGTGCGATGCTGTACCACGATAAAAGGATTACTCGTATTTTTTTACAGTTCCTCTTTCTCTGCGGAACGAAACGGGAAAATGGGAAAATTATGTTCCTCTATAAAGTTTTTGCTGTTATACCATTTGTTAGGTAAGAAAAGCTTGAAAATTTGGAGTATACAATGGTAGCGGGATATGAGATAATAACATCAGATTCTCGATCAGGAAGTCTGTACCATTCATCGGGTAAGATAGATCCGATGTTTGGAATATACAATGGCGGCTTGATAGGATAATCAAACTATAGTCAGGTGAAAAATGCTTTGGCTGTAGTAATTACAAAAAGGAGGTAGATCATATGTCTACACTAAATGATTTTTTAAGTTCCGTAAACGCACAGGCATACAAGCCAACACAGAATGCTACTGGATGCATGATTCTGATCAATGTACCAACAAGTAAACGAATCCGCTTTTCAAAGGCTTTTATGAGGGATCTGGGCGAACCAGCAGCAATTGAACTGTACTTTACGGAAGAAAGTGTTATCGTTGTTCCATCAGCTGCTGGAACTCAAAATGCGATTTCCTTTTCATCTGGCGGAATGATATACAACAGCCCATTGGCAGAAAAGATCATGGAGATGAGTAAGGGCGAATTTCCAAGCGGGAAATCGGTACGAGTGGGTTCGTATACGATGACCGCTCTGGACGATGGCACATCATATGCAGAGGTCAAGTTCAACTAAGTGGAGGAGATTGGATATGAAAGTAACAGTATACAATGAAACAGACATTCTGGAAAGCGGTACTTATACGGCTCAGCTGACGAATGCATTTGAATACGTACCAGAACAACTCTGTATGAAGTTTAAGCTCTGCGAGAATCCGGACAATACCGTGTTCCTTAAATTTGCGTCGCAGGATGAACTTGGCAGACATCCTTGGGGCAATGTTTTTCAAGCATTGAATACGAATAACACAGACGATCTAGTGGGACATACGTTTCAGTTGGAGATATCTACTGTGAAATCGAAGAAGACCGGAAATCGTTTTAGCAATGTGAAAAAAGTTAAGGTCGTGCAGTAACGAGATCGGGGTGGAGCTGATGTGTGGTCGCTCCACCTTTGTTTTTTTCAAAAGGGGGAATGTTTTATGATCGATTTTACACCGCTGCCTGTTGCATTTCAATTGGAACGGTTCGGATGTGTGTCCATTGATTTTCAGGAGTGGATGCGGCTCCGGAAGCGTGCCATAGAATTTGTGGTCGGAAAAGGTTTTCAGACTATGAAGTTCACTGTCCTGCATACCAATGCAGGATTTGCAGATCTGGTAAGCCATACGAAGATAAAATGGATGGCAGACGATTTTGAGATCATTCGTGCTGTGGCAGATGAGAAGCAGCGTCATTTTCTGGAAATCAGTCATAATGATGTGATCCACCGGCTTTCTTTTGAAAGCTTGCTGCCAGATAAAATCTGTGCGACACTATTCAATATTGGCATTGCGGTGGACAGAACATCTGGGGCACATGAAGCATTTAGTATGTATCTGCAAGCAGCTGCAGCAGAATTGCAGGTAGAAGATGCCATGCAGGTACTGGGCTGGCATTGCAACAATACACTGCAATGGTATGGTGCAAACCATACTCCGCCGGCATTACAGGCACATCTGGAACTGTCTCCGGAGGACTATCTTGCAGAGTTGAATCGGCTAATCGTTTCGTCACCGGCTTTGCAGTTCGTTCTTTGTGCAGCTGCGGCATCTACACTGATGGCATATCTGAAAATTACGGAAAAGATTCCAGTGGATTGTTTTGCTGTATCGCTGGTAGGGACATCCTCGACTGGAAAGACAACTGCTTTAAAGCTTGCAGCATCGCTGTACAGCTCTCCGGAAGATGAAAATGTGTTTACCGCTTTCTATGGTACAGCCAATGCTTTGAATCGTATGTTGGGAAAACATCATGGTGTACCCATTGCTTACGATGAGAGTACAATTCGCAATTCCATTCGCATTTCCGATTTCATATATGCTTTTACCCAGGGACGGGAAAAGCTTCGTCTGGACAGCAATGCTCAGCTGAAATATCGGAACAGCTGGGAGTGTACGGCATTATTCAGCTCTGAAACGTATCTTGTGAATGCAGAACAGGATAACCTGGGAATCATTGCTCGTGTGATCACATTGGATGGACTGACATATACCAAAGACAGTACCCATTCGGAACAGATCAAGACATTTGCAGGGAAAAACTATGGCTATGTGGGTTCTGCACTGGCAGATTATCTGCTTTCCGCAGATAGTGCTGAGATCTTGCAGAAATTTCAGGCGATGCGGGAGGAACTTCTGAATGCCTTTTCTGAGACCTGCAATCTGACGAACCGGCTTGTAATGCATTATGCCATGATCCTGACAACATCGCTGCTTCTGCATACATTGGGCATTCAGATGGATATGGGAGTTTTGAAGCAGATGTGTGTGATTCTGCATGGAGATATTGTGAAAGAATCCCATCCAGGAAAAAATCTAGTAATCCGTATCTTCAACTATATATGCAGCAACTACAAGAGAATCGATGGTGTGAATTGGACACTGGATCGGGAAAAGAAGCCTTTGAAGGTAGAGATTCTGGAATCGACTTTTGAAGAGATCCTTTCCAGGATAGGGGATACAGACAAGAAAACAGCAGTCCGCAATTTGCTGAACGAAGGATTTCTTGCTGCACCGGAAAAGAATCGGATCAAGGCGAAAATCAGCATAGATGGTGTTGTCAGCTATGGTTATCGGTTTCAATACCAAAAGGTAGATGAAGCTTTTGGTTCGGTAAACGATGAGGTCTATACCTACAAAAAGCAGCAGAGCTTTGGATTGATGCGGGAAATGGAGGAAAGGGAAGCGGTTTATGGAAGAGGTTACAAGCTTACAGATCAATCGGGAGCGGTTAAGGGAAGGCTTCTTTTACTATAACGGCTGTGAAACAAAAAACAGAAAAGATTCTGAGACAGAGGCAGCCAATGACGTGATCATTGACCTTGCTGCCGATGTTCTTGCTGCCATTTTAACAAAGGAGTGTGCATCAGGAAAAACTGGGTAATACGACCGCCTCCGGCAATCGTGCAGGACGGCTAAAATAGAATGATTCGGAAAGGAACAAACCATATGAATGAGACAAAGAATACACAACTCGTTTTAGTTTACATCAGATACAGTTCTCATGCACAGGATAACGGAAACAGTCCTGCAGCACAGATGACGTGTGCAGAGAACTATGTAAAGGCTCATCAGATGTGCATAGAGAAGATCTATACGGACTATGCGAAAACCGGAAGGAACATTAACCGTGATGGATACCAGCAAATGAAGGAAGATCTCTTGTCCGAAAGAGTAAGGGCAAAGGTTATTATCGTTCGTGCATTGGATCGTCTCCACCGAAATGCCGGCAATCAGATCAATGATTTAAAGTGGCTGGAGGAACATGGGATCCGGCTGATCGCTGTCAATGATGGCATTGACACAGCGTCTTCTGATTACAGCAAGTTTGCTACAGTGGTAAAGGCTGCTGCGGCAGAAGAAACATCGGACAATATTTCCAGGAATACCAGAGCTGCACTTTTAGAGAGTGCCAAGCAGTGCCGTCATTTAGGCGGTGTGCCGCCCATTGGTTATACCGTAAATGATGCCGGACTCTATGAGATCGATGCACGGACAGCACCGATCGTCCGTGACATCTATACGCTTTACAACAGTGGCATGGGTTACAGTTACATCAAAAAGCATTTAAAACAAAAGGGGTATAAGACCACCGGCGGCAACAACTTCTCAGACACTGCCATCCACACCATCCTGACCAACAAAAAGTACAAGGGGACCTACACCTACGATCGTACTGCAGCCAAAGACAGTGACGGACACCGGAACTCCCACAAGATCAAGCCAGACCCCATAGAGATCCCAGACGGGATGCCGGCGATCATCGAACCAGAGCTTTTCGACAAGGTGCAGGAAAAGATGGCACAGAATAGCAGTCGGACTGCCAGCCGCACTGGTAAGAACTACTACGCTCTCAACGGACTCACGTACTGTGCAACGTGCGGCAAGCCGTTTTCCGGCAACGTCAATCACAGCAACGGGCACAAGTACCTGCAGTACAGAAAAAGTTGCGATTGTGTCGTCAAGAGTGTAAGAGCCGACCAACTGGCACCGTTTGTTTTTCACGCAGTGAAAAACTGCATTTTTTGTCCGGACAACAAGCAGAAGATCATCGATAGAGTCAATCAAAAACTTTCCCGCCAAAAAATGATACAAAGCGGTGAAACCAATACCATACAAAATCAGATCAATGGATTGGAGAAAGCCAATGCCAATCTGATGGTCTATCTGGAAAAGGGAAGGGCAACAGAAACGATTCTGCGTTCTATTGACAAGAATGAAACAGAGATCCAGCAATTGAAACAACAGTTGGAGGCTGTGGGCAATACCATCTCTGAGATCGATGAGACAGCATATCAGGAGCTTGTTCAGAAATTTACCAACTATATGTGTACAGAAAAATCTCCGGAAGCAGCTGCACTAAAATCGGCAGTAATCCAGGAGATTCAGATTGGAAAAGAAACCATCACTGTGGCATTTCAGCCTGGTGTATCCATAGATAAAGAGACAAAGGCATACTTCAACATTGCCTGAAAGGGGGACGATAATATGATGTTTTTGTTTGAAAATGCTGTTATGTGTACAGAAGCTCTTGTGACAGCAGTAGAGATCCTGAATGACTTTGGACAATACGAACTAACTGTTCTGGGAATCGATCAGGGCGGCTGTTATACCAACAAAGGAACCGTTACCATTGACGAGGACGAACTGGAAGCTATTTTGAGCGAAAAAGCACTCCCGTTTCCAAAAGGCATTTTGGGACAGCGGGTGAGGATCATCTCTGACAAAGAGATGCAGAAAAAGCAGGAACAAACTGAATTTTTTCAGAAAATCGCAGAAGATGGAGAAGAACTTATTATAGATATGGAAGAGGAGTGGTCAGAATGAAAAATCAATTTTGTCTTACTTATCGTTACACCAATGCAAAGCTATCTCAGCAGGCAATTGCGTGTGTGGCTCGATGCAGAAGCACACATGGAAAGCCACTTCGGGTACGGGATATGATAGAATTGAGCAGACCTGGATTATATCATCAGTTATCCCGTGGAGATAAATGCAGAGTCGGCAGAGCAATCAGTACACTATATAATCAGGGAAAATTGCCGTATTTTCAGAGAGGAAAGCAGAAAGGTGTTACCAATACGTACTACTGTTAAGTAACGGAAAGAACAAGTCACAATAAGAAAGCTCCGGTTCGTCCAATGATGTGTGTGATTCGGAGCTTTTTACACATGAAAAAGTTGCTTTTTCTCTTATGCTGTGGTATAATAAAAATAAAGAAATAGAAACTACAGCAAGGAGGGAAAAACAATGGGAGTTTACTTGAATCCAGAAAATGTTGATTTTCAGAAAAGTTTGAATTCTGAAATTTACATCGATAAAACAGAACTGATTGCCTATACAAATAAGAAACTGAATACGGAGCAAGGGTATATCTGCGTCAGCCGTCCACGCCGATTCGGAAAGTCCATGGCAGCAAATATGCTGACCGCTTACTACAGCCGTGGCTGTGATTCCAGAGAATTGTTTCAAGGGCTGAAAATCGCAAAGCATTCCGATTTTGAAAAGCACCTGAACCGGTATAACGTGATTCACTTGAATATGCAGAATTTTCTGAGCAAGACACAAACTATGGAACAGATGGTTGCACTGATCACAAAAGCGGTGGGGCGAGATCTGCTGCGAGCATATCCGGATGTGGACTATCTGGATAAGACGATTTTAACATTCATGTTGGATGATATTTATCAGGAATGTCAGATTCCATTTATCTTTATCATTGATGAATGGGACTGTATTTTCCGTTCCCGAAAGAACCAGTTGGAAGAACAGACAGCATATCTGGACTTCTTGAGAGATTTGTTAAAGGACAAAAGCTATATTGCCCTTGCTTACATGACAGGTATTTTGCCCATCAAGAAGTACGGTGAGCACTCAGCAATCAATGTATTCTATGAATATTCCATGACAGATGCCTCTCCCATTGAAGAATTTACCGGCTTTACAGAACAAGAAGTCCGGCAGCTTTGCGATCAATACAAAATGCCGTTTTCAGAAACGAAGAAATGGTATGACGGCTACTGCGTGGACGGCGTTTCGATTTACAATCCGAAGTCCGTGGTAGAAGCCATGCTTCGTGGAAAATTCAGCAATTACTGGACAAAAACAGAAACTTACGAAGCACTGAAAGTGTACATTGATCTGAATCAGGACGGACTGCGGGACAAGATCGTACAGATGATCGCAGGAGAAAAAGTGCCTGTGAATCCAGATAAGTTTCAGAATGATATGACCACCTTCCACAGTGCAGACGATGTTCTGACACTGCTCGTACATCTGGGCTATTTGACCTATGATGAACAGAACCGTGTGGTGTGGATCCCGAACGGAGAAGTGCGGCAGGAGTTTATCAATTCCATCGAAGACGGCGGTTGGGAGCCAGTTGTACAGGCAATCCGTTCCTCGGAACAGCTACTGCAAGCTACACTTTCCGGCGATGCGAAAACCGTTGCGGAACTGATCGAACAGGCACACCAAGAGAACGCCTCGATTTTGAAATACAACGATGAAAATGCCCTGTCCTGTGTGATTTCTCTGGCGTACTACTCTGCTCAGAAGAATTATACCCTGCATCGGGAAATGCCGGCTGGAAAAGGCTTTGCAGACATTGTGTTTGAACCGAACCGAAACTGTAATTTGCCTGCTATGATTGTGGAACTGAAGTGGGGACATTCCGCAGAAGAGGCAGTGGAGCAGATCAAGCGGAAAGACTATCTGGACTGTTTGCAGAATTACAGCGGTGATGTACTTTTGGTCGGCGTGAATTATGATAAAGAGAAGCGGCATACTTGTAAGATCGAACGGGTGAAGATGTAGGGACCCTGCCGTTGCATCGGTTGTATTATCAATAAAAAAAGTTGGAACGAAACGACATAAAATCGCTGAAAAGCGCCTTGTTATGTCGTTTCGTTCCAACTTTTTATATGGGTTAGAAAAAATTCTCTTTTTTCTTGACAAGAAATATCCGATTATGATATAATAAAAGTATCGAGAATATATCATATATTCGAAACAAAAAAGGAGGAAATTTATGCGAATTCAAAAGAAACTATCCCGGCGAGTGCTGAGCCTTGCGGCGGCACTTGTGACGGGCATCTCGTCTGTGGGCATCGGTTCGCTTTCCGGCGGCGTGCTGTCGGCGAGTGCGGAGGAGGACACATCCACCCATGAACACAGCTACGATACAGGGAACACCAACGGTTTCGGAAACTGCCCGAAATGCAATGCAACCGTATATCAGCCTGCTGTTGAAACAACTGACAAATATGACATTGACGATGACGGCACGAAAGAGACTGTTTACGAAATCAGCAATGCAGGTCAGCTGTACTGGTTTGCAGGACTTGTAAACGGCACTCTTGATGGAGTTGAACAAAACACATTAGCCAATGCAATTCTGACAACCAACATCACAGTAAATGAAAATCTTCTTAATTCCTTACAATACGATGAAGAGGACAACGTTTCCAACGGAAGTGATTTTATAACCTGGACACCGATTGCAGATTGTATGGAAGATCATATAACACTGTATTCAGGAACGTTTGACGGAAATAATAAAACCGTAAGTGGTTTGTACTTTAATGGTAATTCAACACGTATTGGATTATTCGGAAGTTCAGAAGCCGATGGCAACATAAAAAATGTTGGAGTTGTTGATTCCTATTTCAAAGGGAATGATTTTGTGGGCGGTGTGTGTGGACGCAATGACGGCACAATCACAAACTGTTATAATGCAGGGAATCTTACCGCTATTGAGTCATCTGCTACTATAGGCGGTATATGTGGATATAATGGTGGCACAATCGCAAACTGTTATAACACAGGAACTGTTACTGCTACCGGCCCAGTAGCTTCTGTGGGTGGTGTGTGTGGTTGTAGTATTGCACCAATTTCAAACTGTTATAACATAGGAACTGTTACTGCTACTAGCTCAAGTGCTGATATAAGCGGTATATGTGGATACAATTTTGGTCCAGTCACAAATTGCTATTACCTCGCAGACACAGAAGATGAAAATGGCGGCAAAACCGCTGACCAATTCGCCAGCGGTGAAGTAGCTTACCTGCTGAACGGCAGCAAGTCCGAGGGCGACACGGTACACTTCTACCAGAATCTAAGCGGCGAGAACGCAGACGCTCTTCCGGTTCTGGACAAGAGCCACGGCGTAGTCTATTTCTATACTGACTGCACCGACAAGACGTATTACGCCAACAGCGAAACAGCGAGTGGAGAACACGACTTCGACGAAAACGGTTTCTGCACCAAGGACAGCACCCACTATCAACCGGCAACGCTGAACGAGACAACTGGAAACTACGAGATCAGCAACGCCGGTCAGCTGTATTGGTTCGCAGACAAGGTGAACAACGGTGAAGGCAGTCTGAACGCTGTCCTCACAGCAGATATCTCCGTCAATGAGGGCGATGTCTCCGGCTGTGACGGCAACAAGGCAGAAGGCTGGAGAGATTGGACACCCATTGGAAGTGTTAGCAAAATATATTCTGGCACGTTCGACGGACAAAACCATACGGTCAGTGGCTTGTATTTCAACGATAATTGGGCAAATTATGTTGGCTTGTTTGGATGGAGCAATGGCACGATTCAAAATATTGGCATAATATGTTCTTATTTTTATGGATATGAATGTGTTGGTGGTGTATGCGGCATCACTGAAAGTACAATCAGAAATTGCTACAACACTGGAACGGTTTTTGGCTCGTCTAAAACTGGCGGTATGTGCGGTTACAACAATTATGGTACAATTGAAAATTGCTACAACATCGGAACAGTTTTTGGTACTGGCAGCAAAGTTGGTGGCGTGTGCGGTTACAGTAACGGTGGCACATTCAAAAACTGCTACTACCTCGACACCTGTGCGGCAGAGGGTACAACCTTTGACAACACCGACGGCACAAGCAAAACCGCTGACCAATTCGCCAGCGGTGAAGTCGCTTACCTGCTGAACGGCAGCAAGTCCGAGGGCGACACGGTACACTTCTACCAGAATCTAAGCGGCGAGAACGCAGACGCTCTTCCGGTTCTGGACAAGAGCCACGGCGTAGTCTATTTCTATACTGACTGCACCGACAAGACGTATTACGCCAACAGCGAAACAGCGAGTGGAGAACACGACTTCGACGAAAATGGTTTCTGCACCAAGGACAGCACCCACTATCAACCGGCAACGCTGAACGAGGCAACCGGAAACTACGAGATCTCTAACGCCGGTCAGCTGTACTGGTTCGCAGCATTTGTGAATACCACAGGCAGTTCTTTTGATGACTATCCGAATAGAAATGCAAGTGCTGTTCTGAAAAAAGACATCGTAATCAATGAGGGCGATCTTTCTGGATATGATGGCATCAGTGCAAACAGTTGGAGAACTTGGACACCGATCGGAAAATTTCCATATGGCTATTACACTGGCAAATTCGATGGACAGGGGCATACGATCAGCGGCTTGTATTGCGATGCTAACAGCAGTACTGGTTTGTTTGAATATAACTGTGGCATCATTCAAAATGTTGGCATAGTGAACTCCTATTTTAAGAGTGAAAGCTCTGTCGGCGGTGTGTGCGGTAATAATGAGAATACAATCAAAAACTGTTATTATACTGGAACGGTTTCTGGTGTGGATACTGTTGGCGGTGTGTGTGGTCTCAATCGCGGCACGCTCGAAAACTGCTACAACACCGGAACAGTTTCCGGTACTGGAGATAATATCGGCGGCGTGTGCGGCGATAACTATATTGATGCAGATGATAGCAGTAACAATGGCATCGTCAAAAACAGTTACTACCTCGACACCTGTGCGGCAGAGGGTACAACTTTTGACAGCATCGACGGCACAAGCAAAACCGCCGACCAATTCGCCAGCGGTGAAGTTGCATACCTGCTGAACTTCTACCAGACCATCGGCGAGGACGAGATCCCGACCCTTAACGAGCAGGCAAAGGCAGTCGTTCGGCTGACACTGACTTATGACGAAACTTTCGGCGATGATGCCGACACCAAGGAACTTTATTACAACGCTGCGGATGAAGTAACGCTGGAAGAGTCTGCGGATAAGGCGTATACTTACCGTTATTTTGACGGCGAGACCGAGCTCACTGAAGATACTTATCTCATGATCGGCGATGCGGCACTCACTGTGAAAAAAGAGGCGGTGAAGATCACCGTTCCTGCCGATGTGGACAAGCTGGAACTGACTTACAAAAAGGCAATGACCGAGGTCGATCTGAACGACTATGTGGAAAACGCTGCCGATCTGGGCGAGTTGACTTTCGCAGTAGAAGCTGACAGCAAGCTGCCGGATGGTTTGGAACTTTCCGCAGACGGAACGCTTTCCGGCACACCGGCAAAGGCGGCTGACAGCGTCAAGACTACTGTCATTGTTACAGCGAAAAACGGCGAAACGGCGAAAATCGAACTGACGTTCCAGATCGCCAAGGCTGACCCAACGGTAGAAGTTACCGTGGACGGCGATTCTCACACCGAGGGTGATCTGGTAAGCGAACTGGAACTGATCCTCAGCGGAAACAGCACCAAGGGTCTGGCGAAAATTGTCGGCGAGATCAAGGCACTGACTGCCGGAAAAAACACCCTGACCTGGGAGTTCACACCGGAAGACAAAAACTACAACGTTGTGACTGGCACGGTTATCGTAAATGCACAGACAACGACGACTACCACAACAACCTCAACAACAACGACTACCACCACAACAACCAGCGAAACAGTTACCACAAACGGAACGACTTCTGCGACCAAGGCAACAGTTACTACAAACAGAACGACTTCTGCCACCAAGGCAACAGTTACCACAAACGGAACAACTTCTGCGACCAAGGC
>NZ_DXUU01000046.1:0-5452 GCF_019417665.1 Ruminococcus sp. | reverse complement strand
CTTCTGCCACCAAGGCAACAGTTACCACAAACGGAACAACTTCTGCGACCAAGGCGACAGTTACCACAAACGGAACAACTTCTGCGACCAAGGCAACAGTTACTACAAACGGAACAACTTCTGCCACCAAGGCAACAGTTACTACAAACAGAACGACTTCTGCGACCAAGGCAACAGTTACCACAAACGGAACAACTTCTGCGACCAAGGCAACAGTTACCACAAATGGAACAACTCTCACTTCTCAGAAAACTTCTGCAACGGAATCCGGTACAGAAACTTCTGTAACACAGACTACAATCACAACAGTATCTAGCATTACAACGAATTTGACCACAACATCAGCCACCACAAGCGTAACAAATATTGCGGACGAAGATCTTTGCAGCTGGGCAATCAACGATTACCAGCAGAAGACTGAGATCACACCTGCCAATGCAGAGATCACGGCACGTTCGGAAGATGCTTATGAGATCACATTGACGGACGAAAACGGCAATGTGCTGGACGTTTATACCGTTGATCCGAAAACCGGAACAGGTACAGATTCCTCCAACGCAGAAGTTAACCTGCCTCAGACCGGAAACAATTCCATGACAAACTGGCTCCTGTGCGTGGGTGCGGCATTGTTCATGGCATTTGGATTCGGTGCGGTGAAGGCATCTGGTATCTTCAAACGTAAAGAAGATGAGTAAGACCAAAAGGCAGTGGACAATGTTCCTTTCAGGACTGCTTGCAATTTTGATTGGTGTCAGCATCCTTGGATTTTTCGGTGTGAGAAAGTGCTACCGGCTTTATCAAAAACAAATGCTGATGAAAAACAATCCAGTTGTGGAAATTGCAGATCTGAACATCAAAGCCCCCATTTTAGAGGGAACTGACAATGAAACGCTCGCCAAAGCGGCAGGGCATTTCAAGGACAGCGGCGATTTTGGCAAGGGCAATTACTGCATTGCTGGGCACAGCAGCACACTGTACAAAGAATATTTCAACAATCTGAAAAATGTGGAGATCGGCATGGAAATCACGCTGTATGACAGGCAAAAACAGGCGTATCATTACACTGTAACTGAAAGCAAGATCGTCGATTCGGATGCAGTCTGGGTGCTTGACGATTTCGGCGATGACCGGATCACCATAATCACCTGTACCGATGACGGAACACAGCGACAGGTTGTGGTAGGACTGCTGGATTGATCTTTTGGTTTGCCTAACTAATGAATGACCGTAACTAAGTGAAACCCATTAACATCGTAACCCAGTTAAAGCGATTAAGTAGAAAGCACAAGAAATCCACGTAGTTTCGGACTTTTTCCATTTTGAAAGGTTGCGGATAAGTGATTATACCACTGTACGCATCGCCTCCACCAATTCCAAAAAGTTGAAAAACCTCGCAGTTTCGGAAATGTGCCGATTCTGCGAGGTTTTTCTCATTTTGTCCGGAACGATAAAAAGCATATACAAGCGCAAAAACAACTTGTTTTGCATAAAAATGCAACACGATGCAACACGAAATGCAACACGAAAAAACCGGCGATACCACAGGAATCACCCTGTAGTACCGCCGAATTTCTTACGCCTATTTCATCTTCTCATCAATACTCGCCACATGCTCCAGAATCAGTTCTAACGTGTCCAAATTCTCACCAGTACTTTTCTCAGCCGAATTGTCAGATCCGCTATCCGTGGCGTCTGGCTGCTCCTGTGGGATATCCTTGTACAAGTAATCCAAATCCACGTCCACGGAAATGCCGTCCACTTTGCCGGCATTGCTGTATTGCCAGAGATCGTAAGCACCGCTGTACGTGCACTTGCTTGCCCACTGCGCAACCCAGATTGGCAGATCGGATACGCTCAGGATATCCACCAGCACACTCTTGCTAGCGTATACACCTGCCCCGGCAATCCGGTTGCAAAATGTGCGGCAGATCTGCGTGTACAGGCTGCCGTTGGCAGCGTTCAGCGGCTTTCCGTGCCGTTCTTTGTAACCGTCTGCATCTTCCATGTCCAGCCACACGCCCAGCACAGGATTTCTGCCGGAGATCATCCGCAGGACATGTTCTGCTTCGCTTTCTGCATCTGCGGTGCTCAATGCATAGGAATAGAGATACACGCCATATGGCAGCCCAACACATTCGCATTCCGTCATATTCCGCACCGCTTGTGCATCGTCCTGACTGGCGATATCGCTGCCAACGCCGACCCGGTCATGGCAAAATCCACCTTACCGGATGCTTTGACCTTGTCCCAGTCGATCACGCCCTGATGCTTGGAAACATCGATGCCTTTGGCTTTCACGCTGGGATTTCTTGCCGTTGCACCGGATGCTTTTGCAATCCCGAAATAGCTGTAGAAATCGCTTGTCACCGTGTTTGTTCCATAGACCTCATCACCGTACCACCTGGATCCAGTCCGTACGTCCAGATGGGTGGAAGTGTATGCGCTGGTGATGTTGGCAATGCCGCCGAAGCCAAGATCCTGCGCTGTGCAGCAGACCATCTTGCTGCTGATTGGTTGACCATCCTGTCCGTAGCACACCACATCCGCAGCCGTTCCCTTGGTGTGTTGCCCGGAACCTGTTCCGCCAACCGATTTATCATGACTTGCGCATCTGTAGCCGCTGTTGACAATGATCTTGCTGCAATCCAGGGTATCACGCAGCGTTTCCAGTTTTTGCAGCAATTCATCGGATATCAGCGTGTCATGGCTTTTACCGCACTTACAGCGAAATTCGCCTGCCTTGAAATGGGGTGTCAGCTGCGTGGTGTCGCTGTATGTATAGGTTTTCACTGCCATGTCAGTCATCCTTTCCGCTGTCACTTTTGCCTTGCAGCAAATCAATGGCTTTCGTTAAAATTTCAGGCATAGGCACGCCAAGCAGTCCGGCATTTTCCACAATGGAGATCAGTTCATTGACCATGAACGCAATGCAGACCCCATCCCGGATGTAGCTTGTCCCAAGCATAATATCCAGCCTCACGGCAACCAATACCAGCAGCAGGGATACTCCTTTCTTAGCAAGCCCTTTCCAGCCGATGAGACTGGACAAGTGCCCATTCTCGCTCTTCTGGGACTTTCCGGCAGCCGCCACGATCAGACCAGTGATGTAGTCCACGCCCATGAAGATCAGCAGCGTCGCAAGTGACGCATCCCAACCCCCAAACAAGCCAGCAATAAAGCTTCCAACGACGCCAAACACGGCGCAAATAGACTCCTTCACTCCGCATCCTCCTTCACCGTAAAATCCCCAGCCATAAGCACCAGCATCTCCGGTTTCAGATCGCCGGACGCATAAATCTGATACTCACCGCTTTCCAGCTGTGCCGCTTTGATCTCAGCGCTGCCCCAGCAGGCACGTTGTACTGCCTTTCCCTGTTTCAGCTGTTCCACCGCTTCCATAATATTCATTCCGCTTTCCTCCTTATGATATTGCCGTTACGCTCTGAATTTTCGGCTGGGAATTGTTTGAGCGACCAACCCATACCAGGTAGTAGCTGCCAGCCGTCACACCATCGCATGGTGTCAGAGTTGTGACATAATCTGCTGCATAGATCCACTGCAGGGGCAGGTCGATATAGCTGCCTTCCGTCTGCGCTTTTGTCAGGATGTCCTCTGCTGTACCTGTGTCCGACCGCACCAGGCGCATAATACCTGTTTCCGTACTGCCGCACAAAAACCGCATTGCGATTTGTGTGGCAGATGTCACGGAAATTGGGGTGGTACTACATGTGTAAATGCCCACGTCCCAACCCAGCAAAGTGTTTGAATAATTCAGCGCATACGCATTGCTACTGCTGCAAAAATCCGGGTACAACGCCACAAAATCAGCCAGGCTATACACTGTGCCGTTATGCTGCAAATAGATGCCGCTCTGGTGATCTGCGTCAAACACGGCAGTACTGCTGCCTCCGCCAGATTGGGGAATCTGCAGCACCTTCGGCACAAGGGTATTGAGCTTTTCGCTGCTGTCAGCTGTCACACCCATTGTGGTCAGATTCGCTGCCAGCTTGTCCCTCCACATGTCAAGTGCGTTTATGTAATCAAATACAGATGCCATGGATCACACCTCCACAAGGTCAGCCAGAGCCGCAAGCAGAGAAGAAACGTCCGCAGGCGCATCGTTTGTCATGTACATTGCCCCGAAATACACTGTTTCCGTGTGGTTTCCTGTACCGCCAAGTACATATCCATCATTGCCAAGCGCAAACATAACTGCGCCAGTCGATGTGCCGTATCCTGCCATGGGAATATTGGTGTACGGACGTATCTCTTCCGGTATCCGAAAAATTGTAGTGGGTACTGGCGTACCTGCCCACGCAAGTTTTCCGCAAAGATGTACCATAGCGCCGATTTTGCGATAGTAGATTTTTGTTGTGGTATCATCCAGACAGCTGCCTGTCACATAGCAGGAACTGTCCAGCTGCATCCATCCGCTGTCTGAAAGCCCTGCTGCCAATGCTTCTACGGTGTTTTCTATGTTGGACACATCCGGTGTTTTTCCGTCAGCTCCGGCAGCGCCAGGGTCACCCTTTTCGCCTTTCAGAGATGCCAGGAATTCTTCTTCTGTGCCGGTGTTCCCAGCGTCAAGCCATATCTCATAGGCGGATTTGCCATCCGCACCGTCCTGTCCGTCAGTTCCGTCTTTACCGTCAGCGCCAGGTGCACCGTCAACTCCGTCTGTGCCATCTTTCCCGTTTGCACCCGGTGCACCGTCCTGCCCGTCTGCACCTTTCAGACTTGCCAGAAAATCCGCTTCTGTGCCAGTGTTTCCGGCATCCAGCCATATCTGATATGCCGACTTTCCGTCAGCTCCGTCCAGACCATCACGTCCGTCCGCACCCGGTGCACCGTCTTTTCCATCGGCACCTGGTGCTCCGTCAGCACCATCCTTTCCGGGTGCGCCGTCTTTTCCTGGAGCGCCGTCCTGACCATCCCTGCCATCCTGCCCGGCAGGTCCTTGTGCAGGCTGTCCGCTGTCCTCGTATGCGCCGGAATTCGTGTTATACAGCCACCAGGTGCCGTTCTGGATGATTGGCAGCTTGACAGAGACAGCACGTGTTTCCTCCAGGATTTGCTCCATCTCTTTCAGAGCTTCTTCGATGGCGTCCACACCGCCACTGTATTCCTCCAGCACGGATTCCCGCACCTGCATTGGCGTGACGGTGTATTTCAGGATCAAGCTGTCGTTGTCATAGCATACGATTTCCAGTGCCAGCATACCGGATACCGCCGTAAATGCAGGGGAGATGCTCCACGTCAGCAGGATTGCTGTGTCTGTAGTTTCCTGCACCAGTGTCTGCAATGACAGCGCACCGGCACTGTTGACCCCACGTATCACGAACAGACAGCCGGAAAGGTCTTTTCCGTGATAATACCTGTCAACCGAAAAAGTCAGCGTATCCGCATATTTTTCCCCGGCGGTTAGCAGATGCGCCACATGGGACGCATCAAT
>NZ_DXUU01000045.1 GCF_019417665.1 Ruminococcus sp. | reverse complement strand
AGCCTTTCACTTGAAATACTTTGAAAGGAGTGTCGAGATTGTCTACTCGACTGAGGTCATGCAGAAAATATTGATTGTAGAAGATGATGTGATTATCTGCGGCGGGATAAAAGTCTATCTGGAAAGCAAAGGATTTATGGCAGACTGTGCTTATTCTGCTGCCCAGGCAAAAACTGCATTGCAGTCCAGATACAGTCTTGTCCTGCTGGACATCAACTTGCCTGATGGGGACGGTATGGAACTATGCCGGGAAATTCGGCAAAAAGGGAATACCCCAGTGATCTTTCTCACTGCCAATGACACCGAGGAAAACATGATTGCCGGATTTCGGCAGGGCTGCGATGATTATATTGCAAAACCTTTTTCAGTGGAACTGTTGTACCAGCGAATCCTGGCAGTATTGCGGCGCAGTCAGTCTACTGTGGAAAACGAAACGGTTTCCTATGGTGAATTGATGATGGATTTCAGTAGGATGCAGCTATATAAAAATGGAACTCCCGTGAAGCTCTCTGCCACGGAATTCAAGCTGTTGGAGATGCTTGTCCGCAACAAGGGACAAGTACTCACACGAAATGTGATTCTGGAACGTATCTGGGACTGCAACGAAAATTATATTGACGAAAATACTCTGAGTGTCCATATCCGACGTTTGCGGCAGAAAATTGAGACTGATCCGAAAAATCCCCGGTATATTATTACGGTTTTCGGGATCGGCTATACCTTTGGAGAATCGTGATGGATACAGAAAAATATCGGCAATACCGAAAATGGGTCATTGCATGGGAAATTTTACTGCCCCTTCTGGGTGCAATTTTGATTGCTCTGTTGACAAAAAATATGGGCGCAGCGTTAGCAGCTGCCGTCATGCTTGGGCTAGGTTCTATTCTGACGGAAGTACAACGGCGGCTGGATGATCGGTACATGATCAGTATTGCGGCAGATCTGTCGGAGCTGTGCGACAGCTTGGTGACCCTGGAGGAACGGCAGCTGTTTCCGGAAAATGAAGACAGCATTTTGTCGAAACTCCAGAGTAAGATCATGAAGCTTGTGAAGATCCTGAAAAAGAAAAACGCTGACGCATTTCGGGAGCAGGAGAATGTGAAGGCGTTGGTTTCGGATATTTCCCATCAGTTGAAAACACCCATTGCAAATCTGAAAATGTATTCAGAATTTCTGTCAGACGACAGTCTCACGGAACAGAAACGGAAGGAATATGTGGAAATCGTTCGGATATCTGTGGAACGTCTGATTTTTCTGTCAGAGAGTATGATCAAATTGTCCCGGCTGGAAAGCGGTTTGATCCATCTGCATCCGGAGGTACAGAGCCTGAATGAAACAGTGCTGAAAGCCATTAAGGATGTATTTGTCAAAGCAAGAGATAAGGGTGTGGAGATCATCTATGCTGGGGAGGAGTCGGTTTTTGTCTGTCACGACAAAAGTTGGACGGCAGAGGCGGTTTTTAACTTGCTGGATAATGCAGTGAAATATTCGCCGCCTGGCAGTGCAGTCGTAGTGACTATTCGGCGGCTGGGAATGTTTTCCGCAGTAGAAGTGGCAGATATGGCAGCACCCATCCCAGAAACGGAACGAACAAAGATCTTTGGCAGATTTTATCGGGGACAGAATAGCCGGAATACAGAGGGAATCGGTGTGGGGCTGTACCTGGCACGTGAAATTGCAGTGAAGCAGAAAGGATATCTGAATTTGTCCAGATGTGAAAATGGAAATGTGTTTTCGATTTTTTTGCCCGGAACAAAAGATGTCTGCCCTACACAAAAAATCCCGTGAGCAAGGCGGCTGCGGATGCGGCAAGAGCAACTACGATCAGGGGCAGATTCCAATAGGCAAGGATCACAGCAACAACTGTCCCCACTGCTGCTGTGATTATGTTTCCCGTGGAGTAAAAAATGGCAGGAATGGTCATAGCACTGAGCACTGCATATGGAATGTAATAGAGAAAGCTTCGGAAAAACCGAGAGCGGATCTTTTTGCGGAAAACAGTCATGGGAATCATGCGTATCAGATAGGTGACGCCTGCCATGACGGCAATATAAATGACAATGCTCATGACTGTTCCTCCTCATCTGGCACTGGAAATAGCAATGCCCCTACAGCGGCAGCCACTACTGCACAAAAGATAACAGCAAAGCCACTGGAAACAGCAGTGAAAAGATACCGGAACAGAATGCTGCATAGTGCGGCAATGCATACCACTGTCAGAACGCTGCGGCCTTTTCTTGCCGGCGGAATGATAATTGCCAGAAACATACCGTACAGAACAATGCCCATGGCATCGATAATGGCTTTCGGCAGGATCTGTCCGGCTGCTGCCCCCAGCAGTGTTCCGGATGTCCACCCGGCAAAAGCAACGAGTATCATGCCGTAAAGATATGGCGGTGTGAGTTTTTCCGGCTGGGCAGATGCAACGGCAAAGATCTCATCCGTGATGCCGAATGCGGTCAGGAGCCGCTGGGGAAGATGGAATTTGTTGTCTAGCTTTTGGGAAAGGGAAAGTCCCATGAGAGCATAGCGGATATTGATGACAAGCTGAGTCAATGCCATTTCCAGATAAGAACCTCCGGCGGCTATGATGCTCACGCCGGCGGCTTGTCCGGCAGAGGTGAGATTGGTCATGGAAATGGCAACAGCTGCCGATACAGGAAGTCCCGACCGGACGGCAAGAATGCCGAATCCAAAGGAGACAGAGAGATAACCCAATGCAATGGGGATGCCGTGAAGCAGCCCCTTTCTGAATGATGTGTTCAAAAATGATCCAGTCCTTTCGTGATCTTGAAATGTCATGTCTTATTTTATCATATTCTGTTAGAAAATGCAACCAGTGGCAGAAAACACACATAAGGAAACACCTGGAAATCTTCTGAATGGCGAACAATACGTTTTGCGTTTGTGCAATATTTATGGAATCGTCTTGCTTGGATTGTGCAAAAGGGATAAAAATAGAAAAAACTGTATCTATCTATTGACAGATACATTGAACTGTGCTATAATTCATATTAAACATATAGGTGATATAAGCGAATATCGGAAAAGGAGTATTGCATTATGAAAGTATATCAGAAAATCACTGACCTGATTGGCGGCACGCCACTGATGGAATTGGCAAACCTGGAAGCAGCAGAATCTATTCCTGCGAAAATCTATGGAAAGCTGGAATATTTCAACCCGGCAGGAAGCGTCAAGGACAGAGTCGCAAAGGGCATGATCGACGATGCAGAGGCAAAGGGACTGCTGAAGCCTGGCAGCGTGATCATTGAGCCTACCAGTGGGAACACAGGTATTGGTCTGGCGGCAATTGCAGCCGCAAGAGGATATCGGCTCATTATTGCGATGCCGGAGACCATGAGTGTAGAGCGCCGCAATCTGATGAAGGCATACGGCGCAGAGCTGGTGCTGACAGAGGGCGCAAAGGGCATGAGTGGTGCTATTGCAAAGGCAGAGGAACTGGCAAAGGAGATCCCCAACAGTTTTATTCCATCTCAGTTTACCAACCCGGCGAATCCGGCAGTACACGAAAAAACGACCGGGGTGGAGATTTGGGAAGACACAGATGGTACAGTGGATATTTTCGTTGCCGGTGTAGGTACAGGAGGCACAATTACAGGTGTGGGCAAATATTTGAAATCCCAGAACCCCAATATTAAGATTGTAGCTGTAGAGCCAAAAGGCTCGCCGGTGTTGTCTAAAGGTGTATCTGGTCCTCATGGAATTCAGGGCATTGGTGCAGGCTTTGTGCCGGAAACGCTGGATACCGATGTTTATGACGAGGTAATTGCTGTAGAGAATGAAGGTGCCTTTGCAATTGGCAGAAAAATCGCCAGAACAGAGGGCGTGCTGGTGGGTATTTCTTCTGGTGCAGCTGTATGGGCAGCAATTGAATTGGCAAAGCGTCCGGAAAACAAGGGCAAGACGATCGTAGCTTTGCTGCCGGATACAGGCGAAAGATATCTTTCTACGCCTATGTTCTCTTAAAATTTTAAGGCTGAATACATGCGGTATATCATATGAACTAGAGATAAAACGGGCGAAATCCGATTCTTTTGGATTTCGCCCGTTTTTGCTGTACTTTGCATTCATAGAAAATTTACGAAAACACATTGTTTTTTTTTTTTTTTTATGGTAGAATAAATTATCCATATTTAAAATGAAAGTAGGAAATATCTGGGCGGGTTATTTCCAGAAAATTAAGAGGAGGTTGTGTGTTGTGAAAACATGGAAACGTGTTTGCGCAGTCATGCTTGCAGGGCTGATCAGTGCAGCAGGACTGCCGCAGCTGAGAACTGTGATGCCGGAAGGGGAAATGGTGGCTTCAGCGGAGACAATAGGGACATATGGTGACCTGACTTATACGGCGTATAGTGATTGCGTATATATCACAGACTGCGATGCTTCTGTCACTAGTGTGGAAATACCGACGGAAATTGACGGTTTGCCGGTGACAGCGATTGATGAGTATGCCTTCGCAAATTGTACGTTACTTACAACGGTGACGATACCGAATAGTGTGACAACGATTGATGATTACGCCTTCTCAAATTGCAAAATGTTAACAGACTTGACAATACCAGATAGCGTGATATATATTGAGGATTATGCTTTTCAGAATTGCAGTTCTCTGGAATCTGTTTTACTTCCTATCAATGTTGGGCATGTGTCGATGGGAGCGTTTTATGGCTGTGATGTGCTGCAAACAATCACTTTTGAGAATATGACATGCTATATTTATGGAAGTGCATCGACTATTCCGGAACAGGCAAAGATTTATGGTTATAAGAACTCAACAGCCATAGAATATGCAGTAAAATATGGCCGGAGTTATGGGATTAGTTCAATGGCGACTTCTGGTTTGTTTGGAGAAGATCTTCAATTACAGTGGAACTATAGTTCAGATACAGCAACGTTGACAATTTCTGGATATGGTGTGATCCCGGACTATACAAGTACCAATGAAGCTCCTTGGAAAGAATATAAAAATAATATTAAATATATTGTCATTGAGGATGGAGTTACAGAAATCGGTAACTATGCATTTTACGAAATGAATCATACAGAATCGGTTACGATTGCTGATGCCATCACAAGAATTGGATGCCATGCTTTTGATGAAAGCGATATAGAGGAATTGTATATTCCGGCTTCTGTAGAGTCAATCGATTCTTATGCACTGGGCAGCTGTAATAATATCATCATCGAAAATCCATCCTGTACTTTTGCAAATTATATTCTTAACATATGGGATCCTCCTATTTTGTACGGGTATGATGATTCTACAACGGAAGCGTATGCGAAGGAACATGGCGTTGCTTTTTCCAATATGGATGGCACGAGCGGCGTGTGCGGTGAGGATGCCGTCTGGACGCTGGATGCAGACGGCGTTTTGACGATCTCAGGTACGGGCAGCATATTTGATTTCAGTTGTTATGCGGATAATACATCAGACGATTATGATAATCCTATGACAACACCTTGGACTAAGGTGCGGGACAACATCATAAAGGTAGTTGTAGAGGATGGTATCACAAGAATTGGCGATTGGGCATTCGGATGTCTAAAAAATGCTGAAACTGCAATCATTGCGCATTCTGTTGAAACATTGGGAAGTTCGATTTTTCATTATAGCACTTTTTCACGGATCTCCATATCTCAGAATATCCAGAATATCGAGGGATGGACATTTTTTGACTGCAAAAACATTACATCATTTATTGTGCCTGAAAGTGTGACAAGTGTTGATGGGCATGCATTTTATGGAAGTTCTTTAACAAAGGTTACCTTCCTCAATCCGGATTGTTCCATTTATGACGACAGCAACGTGATTCCTTCTGATACTGTAATTTACGGCTATAGCGGCTCTACAGCAGAAGCCTATGCCGAAACTTATGACAGAACTTTTGTGGCACTGGATGATTCGGATACCATTATATTGAAAGCGGCGGATGTTTCTCTGACTTTGGACGAGCTGCGGGCAGCGGATTATCAGGTGGAAGTGCCCATTTATTTGGAGAATAATCCGGGGTTTACAGGTATTACATTTATAGTGCATTATCCAAATGGTATTACTTATACAGGTTATACAGGTGGGGGTATGCATGATTATCCAGATTATAATGCGGTTTTTGTTTCAATTGTTAGTGCAAGTGTAATTGAAAGCGATTCTCTTTGCTCACTGAAATTTACACTTCCAAGCAATACAAATGTAGATGATGAATTTACATTTTATATATCAGATGAAATAAATGGAGAGATATATAATTATTTTAAAAATAATGCGGTTGGAGAAGAATATAGCTATATTCCAATTAGCGGCTCTATTACGATCCTGCCAAATCCGGATTCTACAGAAACAGGGATCGCTACAGCAACTACCACAATAACAGAAACGACCACTACCACAACGACTTCAAGTACGACCACAACAACGACCACTACCTCAACAAACACTTCCGTCACAACTTCGACTTCTGTAACGACTTCGACCACTGCATCAACAGGAGAGAAAAGCATCAGCTATGACATTGACGAGATCTATGTTTATCCGGGTGAGGAAGAAGTGATCCTGCCGGTATGGCTGACCTCGGAGAAAGAGGCGTTGTTCTGCCAGGGGATTACTGGCGTCATTGCTGTGCCGGAACTGACCGCAGATCTGATCTCGCTGTCTTATGGCACAGATTCTTATGGTATGTTCTTTGGCGACAGCAGCATGATCAACTTGACTGATTTCAATCAATATCTGAGCATGAATGAAGCCGGCAGAAAGAGCTGTGATGAAAGTTATCGCTGGATCCGGTTTGCACTATCGCAGAAAAGCGGAGATGCAGCAAATCCCATTGGGGAACTGTTTGAACTTTATCTGGATATTGCCGACGAAGACCAGGTAGAAGCGCTTGCCCAGGCGGCAGGGCTGAGCCTGGAGACTGGGGAATATGAGGGGAGAACTGTACAGTATTACGAGTTCCCACTCACATGGGCACCTGCCGGTGAGGATAAAATGATCAGCGGTACGGATGTAGTATTCCTGCCACGGTATCAGTGTGTAGATGATATGTCAAACGATCTGTTTGAGGAACAGGTCAGTCTCCAGGATGGCAGTATCCGTGTCATTGTGGACGATCCTGAGAACACGACAACAACGACAACTGTCATCACTACAACAGATACAACTGAATCAGAAACCACAATGACTGAAACGACTTCTAAAACCACTTCTGAAACCACTACAACAAAAGCAACAACGACTACAACTGCTGCATCTACTACAACAACTTCAAAGAATACAACGACAACACAAACAACAACATCGTCAAAGACAACTACCACTACCACCACAACACAGATAATAACATCGTCAGAGACAACTACCACAGCAACACAGACAACAACATCGTCAGAGACAACGACTACGACAACACAGCCTGAAACAACGACGACCACTACAACGACAACAATTACAACAACTTCTAGTACGACGACTACCACTACCACTACCACTACTACTACCACAAGACGGACACTACAAACTTTTACGTTCACAACAACAACGACGACTACCACTACCACCACTCAGCCTATAACATCGGAGACTACTACTACCACTGCTGCTGCTACAGTACCAACGACAATCAGTACAGAAACCACAGAGACCACACAGACCACGCTGGGCAATACATTGTCGAATGTAAAAGATAATATTTTCTGGAAACTGGAAGTGGGTGAAGATGGTATTGCATATCTTCATATTTTCACGGATAAGCAAAATGTCAAGCTGACGGCGAATTTGCTGCAAGATATCAATCCACAGCTGGAAAACCGACCGGATCTGCTGGAAAAGGTCTCAAAGCTGATCGTTGATATTGATGGCGTGCAGAGCATTGAAGAAGGAGCGTTTAATCCCGTGAGCTTTCAGAGCGGTATGGAACCGTTGAAGGAACTGATGAGTCATCTGGATACGGTGGATCTCAGTGCGAGCGTGAAGAAGATCAATGGATTTGCATTTTGTCAGACTTCTCTGAATACGCTGATTTTTGCAGAAACGCTGACTTCTATTGGACAAAGTGCCTTTTCCGGCACGGATATTTCCGAGATTTGGCTGCGTATGTCCGATAGCGAGATCTCGGAAAAGGAAATGACCTATCAGAAGTGGCTTGAATATACAACGTATGACATAAAATATCTCATTGCAGCGGAATCTGATCTGGAACTGTCGGAGGAAATGATCGAAGCCGTGTCACAAATGCAGCTGAAAACTATCGGTGATATTGCGTTTTACGACTGTGCCTTTACAGATATCATACTCCCTGCTGCGACGACTACAATGGAACCGAGCAGTGTGGGATGGAAGGCTGTTCCGGAGTACAACAGTTCCATTCAGATCGATGACTTTACCATCTATGGCTGGACAAATTCAACTGCTCAGAAATATGCAAATAACACCACCAATCAGCTCAATTTTGTTGCAGTGGATAAACTTGGTGAAGGATCAAAGGGGGATGTGAATCTGGATGGAAAAGTAGATGGTACAGACGCATATCTGATCCTGGTATACTATGCACAGAAATCTGTAGGCATATCGGCATCTTTCGGGGCATTGTCGGGCATTACGGATGTATCAGAGGACGAACTGTTCCAGAATGGTGATGTAGATGAAAGCGGCGATATCAGCGCATCGGATGCATATTATGTTTTGCTGTATTATGCATCGGCATCTGTGGGAAAGAATGTAACATGGGATCAGGTAATTTCAGCGTAAAGAGGAAGTGGGGAAAAGAATATGAAAATACTGATTCTGGAATCGGATATGGAATATGTCCAGAGACTAGAATATTATCTGAACTTGTATGCGGCGGAGATGCAGATCCTTGGGTTTGATTCTCTGGAAAAATTGCAGGAGTATATGGAACACGAAGAATTTGATGTGGTACTCTGCGGAGAGTCTGTAGGTCTGACAGAAAAAAAGGAATTGGCGATTCCTTTGGGACAGATCCCTTTTGCATGGCTTTCCGGAAAGCATGAGCTTATTGATCATGAAAAGACCATTTATAAATATCAAAGTGTTCCAAAGATCTATGAGCAGCTGTGTGATCTATACGAGTCAGTGTATCAGCATACGCTGATTCGGGAGCAGAAAGGGCTTTCTGTTCACGGTGATCAGGCACAAGAACCAAAGGTGATCACCTTTTTTCCCATACACGGCGGTGCCGGGAGCTCTGTTATGGCAGTTTCCTGTGCTCAAAGCTTTTCTAAGGAGCATAAGGTGCTCTATCTGGATCTGGAGCAGTTTTGCAGTGAGAGCTATTTTACCTCGGACAACACCAAAACCTTTTCGGATGTGATTGCAGAAGTGCGGGGAAAATACACGTCGGAAAGTTTACAAAAAACCATTGACCTGGCAATTTGTCATGAAACGGATATTCACCCGGAAAATCTGTCGTTTATAAAGGGTTGTAAAAATGCAGCCGATATCGCATGTCTTTCCGGGAAAACACTGGGGGAGATTCTGGAGCTGCTTCGCAGTTCCAAGCAGTATGACTACATTTTGTGTGATGCCAGTATGGTCGTTGGTGATTTGACCACGGCATTGATCCAGAAGTCAGACAAGCTGGTATTTACCATGGATGCATCTAACCTTGCTAACCAGAAACTGAAAAAGGTACAACGGTATGTACAGGTTGAACAGCGCAATGCTTCCGGTGAGCCGGCAGAACAGTTTCTCATTTATAACAAATATTATGCAGATGCGGATTTGTCAGATTACACTAAGGGAATGGTCGTTGTGGGGAAATTCGGCCGCTATCGGCTGAAAGACAATCAGCAAATCAGCCGTCAGACCATTGTGCAAAATATCTGCCGTACACCTCAGCTCTTTGAAAAGCTGCGGTAAGCGGCGCAGGAGAGGATGCTGAAAATGACGCAGAATGAAATTTTGGAGGAAATTGTCGGAAAAGTCTGCGATCTGATCGATTATACTTCCGCCAATCAGGAGGAAAAGTCCGAAAGTGGATTTCAGTTCGCCAAAAGCAAATCGGAGAGCCGAAAACGAATGCGGGATGCCGATGATGATACTTATAAAGAGTACATAAAAGAACTAGTTGCCGGTATGCTGGATGAAAATGATGACTATCTGACAAGCGATCAGTCGTTGGTGTATATTTCGCCCCAGGATAAGGCAGTGATCGTGGAACGTGTCTTTGGTATGTACCGGGGGCTGGGCATTCTGGATACGATCCTCATGGATGAAAGCATTACAGAAGTAATGATCAATGGTCCGGACAATATCTTTGTGGAACGAAACGGCAGAGTGGTACGTCTTAATCAGAAGTTTGGCGGCAAGGGTATTGATGGTGCCGTGGAACTGAAAAAAATCATCCACCGGATCGTGGATATTTCAGGACGTGAAGTCAACCAATCAAAGCCAATTGCCGATGCAAGACTTCGTGACGGTTCCCGTGTCAATATCGTGTTGTATCCCATTGCCATGCACGGAGATACGGTTACAATCCGTAAGTTTTCCAAAAAGCCTATGAGTGTGGAGAAACTCATTGAATACGGTTCCATTACACAAGAAATTGCAGATAAGCTGCAAAATCTGGTAAAGGCACGGTATAACATCTTTATCAGCGGCGGTACTGGTTCAGGAAAAACTACGTTTCTCAATGCCATGTCCAATTATATTCCCTCTGATGAGCGTGTTATTACCATTGAGGACTCCGCAGAGTTACAGATCACCCGAGTGGACAATCTGGTCAGTCTGGAAACGAAGAATGCCAATACTTCCGGCGAGGGTGCGATCACCATCAAGGATCTGATCAAGTCTTCTCTGCGTATGCGTCCCGACCGTATTGTTGTCGGCGAAGTGCGTGGTGAAGAGGCGCTGGACATGCTCCAGGCAATGAATACCGGTCACGATGGTTCTCTTTCTACGGGTCACGCAAACTCCGCAAGAGATATGCTAAGCCGTCTGGAGACTATGGTCTTGCAAGGTGCTGCTGCGTTGCCGTTGGATGCAGTTCGGCAGCAGATCGCTTCGGCACTGGATCTCATTATTCATTTGTCCAGACTTCGTGACCATTCCCGAAAGGTCGTGGAGATCGTAGAGGTGCTGGGCTATGAGAACGGGCAGATCCGCCTGAATTCTCTGTACAAGTTTGAGGAAGATGAATTGTCAACGCCGGAAAAAGTACACGGTAGCCTGAAACGCACGGAAAATCCCATGGTGAATGTGGAAAAATTACAGCTGGCAGGCATACGGATGGATTTTTAATAGGGGTGATTTTGTTGAAAAAAGAAAAACAAGCAAAACAGGAAAAGCCGAAAAAGGCAAAGAAAAAAGAAAAATATGTGGAGTATCACGGGCTGACCGGAGAGGGTGTTGACTATCATGTCTATAAACTGAATCCGGCAGAGACCATGCTAGCGGTTCTGGTAGGCGGCGGCGCAGGATTTCTGGCGGCATATATTTATTTCGGAAATGCTATCCTTAGTTTTCTGGTGGCACTGGTCGCAGCATGGAAAGCTATCCCTCTGTACCGGGATCGTCTCCAGAAAAAGCGTGTCAACGCCTTGACGCTCCAATTCCGGGACATGCTGGAATCCCTCAGTAACTCCTATACGGTAGGACGCAATGCAAACGATGCATTTACGGATGCCCTGGAGGATATGCGGGCAGAGCATGGGGAAAATGCGTATATCACACAGGAATTGCAGCTGATCCGCCACGCCAGAGATATGTACGGCATTGAGATCCGGGATCTGGTGGTGGATCTGGGAAAACGCAGCGGCATTGATGATATCAACAGCTTTTCCAGCGTATTTGCAATTTCCAATGATCTGGGCGGCGATGTGGGCAAGGTCATCCGGGAAACCCGGGATATCATCAGCGACAAGATCGAGATCCAGATGGAGATCCAGACGATGGTGACTTCTCAGAAAAACGAGCTGAATATTATGGCTGTTATGCCCTTTATTGTGGTATTTGCGACCAATATGCTCGTTTCGTCACCGAACAATATTTTAGTGCTTGCCATAAAGCTGGTTGCACTGGCGATTTTTGTAGGCTCCTATTGGATGGGTACTAAAATCGTGCAGATCAAAATATGAGGGGGAATTAAAATGGGATTTTTGACAGCAAGTATGCCTTATGGGGTTATGTTTGTCTGCGGCATCCTGGCAGTGATTTTCCTGTGTATCTATGCATTTCTGTATCTGGCATATTACAAGAAATATGCGGATATGCTGGACGCAGCGGACAGCAAGATCTTTACTTTAAAAGAATTGTATTTCCTGGGATTCGGTGTGATTGAGATATGGGAGAAGATCACGGGAAAGCGCATTACCCATTCGCCTAAGGCAATGGCGCATGTAAAAGAACTGATCGAGGTATTCGGACGTGACAATGCAGAGTTTTACTATTATGTAGAACGTTCGGGAATGATCTCCATGCTGATATTGTGCATTCCGCTGGGATTTATGGCGGGTTGTGTTTCCGGCATGTACATCGGACTGATCTTTGGTCTGCTCATTGCAGCGCTCCTGGTGAATGGGGTGCGGTCGCATATCAAGGAAATGATCAAGAATAAGAAGGACGAGATCGTGGTGGAATTTCCGCAGATGGTATCGAAAATCACGCTGCTGATCAATGCCGGTATGGCAGTGCGTCGGGCTTGGGACGAGGTAGCTTGCTCCAACTATGAGAATAAGCTCTACGAGGAAATGCGTGTGACAAGCATGGATATCCAGCAGGGCATGGCAATTGAGGATGCAGTCAATCTCTTTGCACAGCGGTGTGCCACAAAGGATATCCGGAAGTTTGCGTCCATTTATATCCAGGCAGTGCAGAAGGGTGCAGCGGAATCCATTAAATCCATGAAAGAAATGTCCGATGCAGCCTGGGAAGAAAAGAAACAGCTGGCAAGGCAGAAAGGCGCTACGGCAGCGCAGAAGCTGACGATTCCAAATATGCTGATGTTTGTGGGATTATTGCTTCTGGTAGTTGGACCAATGGGAATTTCTTTGATGAGTTCGTTCTCTTTTTAAAATGTGGGTAAATGTGATGAATGGGAAAAAAGCGATTGTTTTAAGCATCATTCTGGTTTTGATCATTGTAGGTTTGATTGTATTGAAAGAAACGGGCTTCCTGCATGAAATAAAAATAAAACTGGATGAACTGATTGCACCGATCAAAAGTGCATTCTAATTTGATATTGATCTGCTAATACAGATTGATATAAAGCTGAGAGGCGTATTCTGTTTTTCTGTCTGTATCGGCTGCGGAGGTACGACAAAGATGGAAAAACGAAAAAGGGGGTGAACGGGATGAAGGCTTACATGATGAAAGCGTACTTAACTGTGATGAATAAGATTGCTTCACTCAAGGATAATGAGGATGGTATGGAAACTGTCCAGGCAATTATTTTGGTTGTTGTTGGGCTTGTTATTGTTGTTGCTCTTATCACTATTATTGGTAAAGATGAAAATTCTGGTCTTTTTAGTGTTATTAAGCAAAAATTAAGTGATATTGGCATTAATATTAATGGAAAATAAAGCAAACGGTTCATAATGGGCTTGATTAAATTCTAATAATTTTTTGTGCTGAAAATCGCAGCGTTTCGGCACAATTGCAAGTTGATTAATGTGGAGTCGACCTGCAATTGTGCCGAGAACTTGATGTTATGAGGATGATGAATATGTTATTGGATAAAATACGCTTTTTTTTAAAAAACGAGAATGGTGTGATGGTTAGTATAGAAGCTGTCTTTTTATATCCATTTACCATTTTTGTGGTTTTTGCTTTAATTTATATGGGCTTATATATGTTTCAAGGTGTAGCTTTACAAAATTATGCGCAAAAAGTTGCAGTCGTTGCGGCAAGAGAGATTTCCTATCCAGGGTATATGAACCTGGCAGAGGGCGGAGACCCGGTCTCCATTTTCGGGACAAATGCCATCGACTGGGAAACGAACGTGAAAATTGAAGTCAAAAAGGCAACCATCTATCCTTATCGTTATCTGACCACTCTTGGAAAAGGTAAAATTCTGGATGATGCTCAACTGAAAAATTTGCAGGAAGTGGCATCAAGCATTGTGACGGAAAATAGCCTCCTCGTAACAGACAAACCGATTGAAATTGAAATAGAAACAGAAAATTATTTTATTTCCCAACAAGTGGACATTACAATAACAGAAACACTGCCGACCCCCGGCGTTTTTTCCTGGTTCCGTGAAACGAGTAAGCTTTCCGCTACCGCTTCCGCCACGGCGAATGACCCGGACGAATATGTGCGCAATACGGATCTGGTTTTCGATTTCCTGGATATTCTGGGCAAAAAGCTGGGCATCAAGGACGGCATCAGCGGGGCAATCGAAAAGGTGAAATCCGTGATAGAAGATATCAATAAAATAGGCTTATAAGGGGGAACTGAGGATGTTACATTTTTTCCGGAAGGTGCGCGGCTCGGTGTCGCTGATCCTGATTCTGATCATGCTGCCTATGATGACATATGCGACTATGATCGTGGACGGCACACGTGTCATGAGTGCAAAGACGGCAGTCTCCGGGGCGGGAGATCTGACTATGAATACGGCACTTTCTACCTATGATGCGGCACTGAAAGATGCATATGGACTTTTTGCCATGTGCGATAATCTGAATGATCTGGAGACTACGTTTTCTGCCTACTTCAGCAATACCATGGCGGGCACACTGACGGAATTGGGTGTTGCAGAAAATGATCCAACTCGTGATTATATCAATCAGATGACTGACACGGTAACAAGGCAGATCCTTGGAGGCGATTCAGTGAATCCGGATGAACTGGTGAACCATCTTGCTATGGATGTCAGTGACCTTCAGGTAACCGGGAATTCCTCTTCTACCCTCGGCAACCCGGCTGTCATGAAGCGGCAGATCGTGGAGTATATGAAGTACAAAGCACCGATTATGTTTGCAGCGGACATTATGGATAAGCTGGAGATGTTCAAGGGGACAGAGCAACAGACAGAGGCAATCGGTGCACAGATCGATTATACAAAAAGCTGCGACTCTTTGCAGGAAGCCTGTGAAAATGCGAAAAATTCCATTTATGCTTATAATGATGCTGTAATTCAACTGGATAGCATTGCTGGAAAAAATGCTGCTTCTTATTTTGATGCAAGGGTCGGAAACGCAGGTTCAACTGATACAGTTTACGCTGATTTGCAGTCTGCAACGGAAAATCTGATCTATTTCAAGAACCTGTATACTTTCTGGGATACTTCGCAGAATGTGCATATTGCGGATATTGATACCACAACAAAGAGTGGTATCGAAACAGCATTAAAAGATCTTTCGTACTACAAATTGAAAGCAAATACATCCACAGAAACATATGATTATTCATTTATCAAGCGAGAAACTCAGACTGAAAGTATGGACTCCGCAATGTCAAGTTTTATTGGCATGATGAATGAAGAAATTACAAATCCGGAGGATCCAGCACAGGTAATTCATTTGTGGGAATCTTCCTATAATTCCCAGAAACTTGAAAATACGATTGCACTGAAAGCAAATTTTGATGAGCTTGAAGGTATGGTGGAAAATAACAAGAGTGCTTTTCAGGAAGTTTACACTGAATTAATAGAAGTCCAGAATAAAACAGATTCGGTTGAATTTATTACAGCCTATTATAATTTTTTGCAGAAACATAGTTTTGATGAATTGGGGAAATTATGTGGTATTCATCAAACATGGTACAATTATGGTGAAGATTATTTTAAAGCACTTGGAGACTGTCTGACAATTATCAACAGCAACAATGAATGGAAGGCAAATACATCAACTGATTCTCTCGGTAAAATTTCAATTTCTGGTGTAGATACAAATTCTTTTTCATTTGCACAGTGGCAGAAATACAAACTAGTTTGTGCTTATATTTATTTATTGGAAGAAATTTGCGGATGCACGCTTGTTACAAAAACCGATGGTATTATTGATGTGTCCGAAATAAAAAATAAGGATACATATGAAAATCTGACAAGCTCCTTTTCGCCGGATTTGCGTGGCATGTTGCAAAGTGTCATCAATGCATGTGCATCCAAACGTGACGTATATCTGAACACAGCGAAAACCCAGTTTGGAAATGCCAATAATAAGATCAGCGAATATGTTGGTCAGCTGAAAACCGTAAAAGAAAAGATCGGTACGGTTTGTACAGATATGGACAACGTCTTGAAGTATGCCAAGGAAGTACATACTTCATTAGATAAGTGGGATGGTGAAATTAAAAAAACACCTGACGGCGGTACAAAGAATACCATGCAGGCGACTCATGATGCGGAAGAAAACAAAATAGTGCTGGATGAAGTGGAGGCACTGAAGACCTTTGCATATAACCAGAAAAAAGCGTATGAGGATTACTTTAATTATATTGATTCTATCACGTATTTCGGAGAAAAGGCGGTCAGCAGTGGTCAGCTGAATGCAGAGACATTTGTGGCAAACAGCGTTACCGGCGGTAAATGGAGAACAGAAAGCACATACAATACGGCTACGCAGATCGATCTTACCAAGTCAAAAGATGCTTCCGGTATGGCAAGCGACTGCATGAAGAATTATTTCCAGCAGAACGGGAAAGAAGTGACCGGCACACCAGGTGATATGAAAAATGCAGTACAGCGGAACGGCGGCGCATATTTTATACAGTTTGGCTTTGTGCAGGTAGCTCTGAATACAACCAGTACCAATGGTGTGACAAGAGACAGCAATTATATTTATAACACCTATTTTGGCGGCAATGCAGATCAGAATGCAAAGACCTTTTATGAGAAACTGATCAATATTACGACAAAGCTGCAAAATAATGATGAAACTAAGAAAACACAATATAAAGATGAATTACAAGGGAAAAGTACAAATAATTCCACTCTAACAGATGACCAAAAAGAGGCCAATGAAAAAACAAATACGAAAGCGGATAATGTCTCAACAGCTTCATCGATTGAAGGACGCAAACCTGGAAATACAGAATCAAATGAACTGTCAGCACCGGCTGCTTTTAAAGATATCACCGGAATCGATAATGGTGAAAGCGCACCGGAAGGCAGCGGTAGTGCCAGCGATGCACAAAAAATTGGAGGAAATACCTCTGGCAGCATTGATGAGATCAAAGGTGACGAAGATAAGGACGGAGATAATAAAACAAAAGCTGAAAATCAAAAAAATACACTTAAAAGCGCCGGCGACTTTATGACCAAAATTGTAAATCTTGCAAATGAAGCGATCAGTAAAGCATATGTAGAAGAATATTTCACCAATATGTTCAGCTGTTATACCACTGATCTGGAAAATGGCAAAGTGTCAGATAAAAAAGAAACCTCTCTGGAAGGAAATATTCTGGCAAGCAATCACCATTACTTATACGAACAGGAGTATATCATCTGGGGCGGTGATGTCGGCGGCGCTGTGGGAAAGACCATGGGCGTGATTTATGGCATACGCTTTGTATTCAACACGATCTATGCCTTTACATCTGCGGAAGTACAGGAAATCGCATTGAATATTGCGACAGCAATTGCAGGCTGGACGGTGTTTGGCATTCCCATTGTACAAGCGATTGTAACTGTTATTTTGTCTCTGGCAGAATCGGGAATTGACTTATGGAAGCTGTCACAGGGCTACGACGTTCCGATTATGAAGTCGAGAGAGACATGGTCGTGCAGCATCAGCGGCATCTTGAATAATGTGACGAATGCGGCAATTGATAAAAGTGCAGAGCTTCTGAAGGGAATTGCAGAGGAACAATTAGAAAATGCAACGCAATCTCTGACGAATTTTGTGGAAGGTCAGGTGGATTCAGCGATGGAGTCTTTGAAAAATGCGCTGAATGCATCAATTTCTTCTGCGATATTAGATCTGTATGCGAAAACCGGCTTAGATGAAATGTTAAATAATGTAGATGAAATGAATAAAAGTATCAAATCGTCTATTGAACATGTTGAAGCGATTATTGATGAAAGCGATGCACCAGATGTCATCAAAAATGCGGAAAAACAAGCATTGGCTGAAATGGGTATTGATAGTATTGTTAATACTGTTTCTGGTAAAATCACTTCTGTGACAGAACCGTTAAATGCAAAAAATGTGGTTACTGAGATTCAAAAACGTGTCGGAGATGCGATTGATAGTAAAATCACGGATCCGCTCAAAGCTAATATAAAGACTGTAATTGAAAACGGCAGTAAAGAATTAAGTCAAGCGGTTGAAAATGGTGTTGATAAGGCGACAGGCAAATTGAAAGAAGGCGCCAAGGACAAGATCAACGATGCCATGGAAAAATATATGAAATCATCCAAGAAGAGCGGCAGTTCTGTCACAGAAGCTGACCCGAAGTCAAAGGGAAAAGGTCTGACTTTGAACTACAAGCAATACGTCAAGATCTTCACCCTGGTCGGATTGATGACCAACGAAGACGCCATGCTCCAGCGCTGTGCAGCACTGATCCAGGTCAATATGAATCAGAACGCAGATCTGCAAACCACAGGCAAAAAGGAATACCACCTGGGAACTGCATACACGTTGGTGGAAATTGACGCCACTGTGGAACTGAATACCATTTTCTCCTATGAGGCAAATGTCAATGGGCAGACAGAAGCAGAGGATGATGGTCTGTACAGCGGATTGAGTACCCTTTGGAACAATCCCGGAAAATCGCAGCTGCATTATCATAGTGTCATGGGGTATTAAGGAGGGATACAGATGAAGTGGCTGAAACAAGTGAAACGCAATGAAAAAGGTGATATTGCCATTGAGACCCTTTTGGGACTGATCGTATTTATTCTGGGCTTTATGGCTGTACTCATGTTTTCTATGCTGATGCGCCTGGAAGCGTCTACCCAATACGCAGTGGATCAGGTGGCAAAGGAAGTTTCCCAGTATTATTACATCGTGGAAAAAGCAGGACTGCTGCCGGACAGTCCGGCTGAAAAGCCGGATACGACTACGCTAAACGAAAATATCACAAATGCAGAGAATGCAATTGGCGATTTGCAAAAGCTGGCTGGTTCTGTCAGCTCCGGAAACTACGGTAATATCATGCAGCAAATAGAGACAGTGGGAAACAATGCCAACAGTGCAGTGTCTTCTGCTGCGACACTGAAAAACAGTATTTCCACCACAGACTGGAATGAACAGCTGGGCATTATTCTGAATCTGACTGTCCAAAGCGGTACCAACCGGTTGGTGGGCTGTTTGATCGCAGATCCGATTTGCTCCATGCTCTTCCCGAAATATATCTCGGCTTCTGATCTGGACGCTTATCTCAAAGCGAACGGCATCAAGGACGGCAAGGATGGTCTGCACTTTGAGCGCTCTTCCTTTCTTGCCGATGGATATACCATCAACGTGGTACTTAATTATAAGGTCAATCTGAAAGCACTGACCTTTGGCATGTATGACGGAGATATCTACGTACAGCAGACGGCATGTACCGCAGCATGGATCCATTATAAAGGCAGCGGTACAGGCGATGATAAGAACCTGAAAAATCTGTTTAGCCTCTGGGATATTGCAGGACAGGGAGAACGAGGAAAGAAAATTGTGTCATACATGGAAACCAAGGGTGGCTATGGTTTGAGCATAAAGAATGGCACTGGCTTTGACCTGTATGATGAATCCAGCAATACGCTGACCAAGATCAAATCCATTCACTTTTTCGATTCCAAAGTAACAGCAAAAAATGAAGACGGTACTTATACGCTTGATAAAAAGGTATTGAAGAATAGGGTCAGTCAGTATATGGGTGAGATGTATAATGAAGTGGATAAAGTGAACGGAAAGGTTACACTGGAAGGCAGCGGTGAAGAGAAAACACTGAATGACAGTACCAAGTATCAGATGGTCATTGTTGTTCCGGAGAATGCAAAACAGTTTTCAGGAGATATTGATGCAATTGTTGCCGAACTGATGGAAGATAAGAAATTTACAGGTAAGGGTTATGAAGTGAAGATTGTATACGACCAGTGTGAGATGGAAAGTTGAGCATAGGAGGATAGGTATGGAAATCATGTTAACCTGCATCGTGTCCGGGCTATTTGCGCTGCTCAGTGTTATACCGGGGCTGTACTATCGGTACTACTATATCAATGACAAGAAAAAGCCACAGCATTTGCAGCAGGTGCTGATGGCAAAACGGATCTGGATCCCAATGACAATATGTCATATATGCATTGGTGCAGTGATCATCGGGCTGACCATCTATTACAGGCTTTCCTGGGATACTGCATTGCGGGAGCAGGCAGTTCTGCATTTTCTGGCAGTCATTGCAAGCATTGACTTGTCTGTGAAAAAGATCCCCAACGGACTAGTCGCCGGGCTGCTGAGTGTCTGGATCTTGTTTTTTGCGGTGGATGCCATACGTGCATTTGATTTTTCAGAGATCGGTGCATTGCTTTTGCGCAGCGGACTGGGACTGCTGACCGGCGGCGGAATTTTGTTGATCTGTAAGCTGATCTCGCAAGGCGGACTGGGTGCTGGCGATGTGAAACTTTTTTCCGTGCTGGGCTTGTTTTATGGGATGATCGGTGTGCTGAATGTGCTGTTTTACACATGCCTGTTTACGGCAGTCGTCTGTATCGTTTTGTTGGTGGCAAGAAAGCTCCGGTTCAAGGATACTGTTCCCATGTCACCATTTATTCTGGCAGCAGCTGTATTGTATGATATTTTTTCTTGAAAATAGGAGAGGGTGTTATCATGAAAAAACTGGTGGGGCCACTGGTACTGGTGCTGATGATCGTGCTGTGCTTTGGCTCATGGAAAAATATTTTATCCGTGAATGGCAAGGAAGAAGCAGCTTATGATGCGTGCATTGAAAAGGCAGAGAAGTACGAGGCAAAGAAAATTTATATTGATGCCATTTATGCCTATCAGGATGCACAGACAATGCGGCCGGAAAATCTGGATCTGACATATAAAATTGCCAGTCTGTACGAGGAGCTAGGCGAAACAGAAAATTATCTTTCCACACTTCGAAAGGCATATACGAAAAATCCCCAGGATATGGAGACCTGTCAGATTCTCATTGAAGCGTCACTGGAGGAAGAGGATTATCAGACTGCATACAAAGATGTGCAAACTGCCTTGCGGCAGGAAAGCTGTACAGACCGCTGGAAGGAAACCATGGAAAACTACATGCTTCGGCTGCATTCAGTCGTTTCTTATGAGGAATATCTTGGTTATGATGCTATCGGGAAATATGTCTTTCCCATGGATGGTACAGCAGCCAGCGCAGTGGTACAGTTGAACGGCGCATACGGTGTTGCCGGGGCGGACAGTGATCTAATGTTGGATGTTGTCTATGAAGATGCCGGATTTCTTGGAGGCGGTTATTTTCCCGTTTGTCAGGACGGCGAATATTGCTATGTGGATAAAGATGCATACCGTCGCAGAGTTCCGGATTTTGCCGTAAACTGGCTTGGTAGTTTTTCTGAGAATTATGCGCCATTTCAAATGGGCACAGAGGACACATTGGAGCAGGAAATCCCCGATGAGCAAAAGGGAAAATACGGCTATCTGGATACGGATATGCAGGCGTATCATGTGGAATATACCTATGCCGGATGCTTTTCCAACGGCTATGCCGCAGTAGAACAAGATGGCAAATGGATGCTCATTAACAGTGAATTCCAGCCGGTGGGAAACGAAACATTTGAGGATATTTTGGTAGACGAAAATGGATTCAGTACGCAATACGGTGTATTCTGGGGTAAAACTGACGGTAAATATGCATTGTATGATCTGGAGGGAAAGCGGCTGTCAGAGGAAGCGTATACCGAGGTGAAGCCTTTTGCGTCCAGAGAGGCGTGTGCTGTCAAAATGCAGAATGGACGCTGGGGATTTGTGACCATTGACGGCAAAACACAGTTGGAAGGAACTTATGAGGATGCCAATTCCTATTGCTGCGGTTATGCGTCCGTAAAGCTGGAGGATGGCTGGACGCTGATCGATGCAGAGGAGAACGTCATGCTGGAGGACACTTATCTGAGTATGACACCGGTCTATGCAGATGGTTCCTTTGTGGCAGTGCTGGATGAAGAAGATATCCTGGTACATGTCTGGATGTACCAGTATGATTAAAAGAGAAAGAGTGGAATGAGCGTGGAGTTTTGTAAGTTTGAGAAAACCGAGCAGAAGTTGACCTATACTCTGCAGTCGCAGGATGTCCTGGATATGATCTCCGTGGAAATGATCCGGCGGAATCAGCGGGAGATGCACTGTCTGTTGCCCATACGGTTTGTAACAGAGAACGGGTATATTCATGCACTGGAATATGATATTTCCTTCATGAAAACGCTGGAAGAATATCTGAAGCACTTTGCCATAAACAAAAAGCGATTCGCAGAGATCGCTGTGACCGTTCTGGATCATCTGGAACGGTGCAGTTACTATATGCTGCCCTATACTCAAATCTCCATTCAGATCGGGGATATCTATCTGGATCCGGCAACCATGAGTATTGCATTGCTTTGTTTTCCGTTGAAAAATCAAGAACAGGAGATGAACCTGCGCAGTTTTTTCATGGATCTTTTGGAACATGTTTATTTGGATGTTAATTCTTTTGATGAAAACGGCGATTTTCAAAAGCTTTACGATACGATCAGCGAGCAGAAGGCGGATATTCTGACCATTCGGGAAGATCTGAATCTGTTTCTAGGAGAAACAGGGGATGCAGCAGGGAAACAAAATACAACGCCGGATTCTCGCAGAGAACATATGATCACCCGGAATGGTGAACAGTACGAAGTACGTCAGGATCTGGTAGAAGTGGCACAAGCAGTTCCGCAGATACCAGTGCAGAGTGCTGTTTCTGGCAGCGGTACTCAGGGGAAACTACGGATCCCATCGTTGAAATTGTTCTCCAAAGCACATGGAGAAGAATCGGCAAAGCCTTCAGGCGGCGGTCTTATGGCACAGCTGAGAAAAGCACAGGGCGGAACTACAGATGGTGTTTCGACGCAGATCCCCGGATCCGTACCACAAGTTGGTAACATTTCGTATCATCCGCAAACTTCCTCTCACAACAGCGGTACCATTCTCATTCTTCATGATGAGCCGGATACAAAAGCATTTCTTATTTGCAAAAACCGAAAACTGCAAATTGATCCCGAAGGAATTGGCATTGGCAGACTGCATGGTGTTACTCAGGAAAAGGTGGGGATCTTTTTTGACAGTGTTCATGTTTCCGCTTATCATGCGCTGTTGAGTTATGATTTTGAGCATGATTATTATACAGTAACTGATTTTTCCTCCACCGGTATCCGAAAAAATGGGGTACGTATTCCAAAGGGCGTGCCGGTACAGCTGGAACATAATGATGCGTTAACATTCGGAGATGTCCCATGCCGCATTGTACTAGAAACAGATGCAGAAAAGCAGGGAGGCACATATGGCAGTACAGTATGAGATCTTTACAAACATCGGAAAGCGGCAGGTCAATGAGGACAATGTTTGCGTGGCAAAAAAAGATGACAGCTATTGCTTTACCCTGGCAGACGGACTGGGCGGTCATGGAAAAGGTGAAGTGGCATCGCAGATGGTGGCACAATCAATCTGCGGAAAATTTAAAAATGAAGAAATTACAGAAAAATTCTTGAAAGATGCCTATGTAGAAGCTCAGGAAAAGCTGGCTTGGGAAAAGAAGCAGCGCCATGAGACAACTTCCATGATGACAACGGCCGTGTCTCTTGTGATCCGTGACAATACTGCGAAATGGGCGCATATCGGTGATTCCCGGCTGTATCTATTTCGAAAAAACAAAGTGGTGCTGCGTACCATTGACCATAGCGTGCCCCAGATGTTGGTGCTGTCTAAGGAATTGCGTGAACGTAAGATCCGCAATCATCCGGATCGGAATAAGCTTACAAAGGCATTTGGCTCAACAAAACGTATTATTGAGTGCACCGAATCGAAGAGTATGCCTCTGGACAGTTGTCAGAGTTTTTTGCTCTGTTCTGACGGATTTTGGGAATTGATCTACGAGCGGGAAATGTGCAGGACTTTGAAAAAGAGCAAGAGCGTTTCTGAGTGGGTCGATCAGATGGTAGAAATTATTGTGCGGCGCGGAAAGGACAGAGATATGGATAATTTCTCTGCCATTGCCGTATGGATAAAGTGATTTGTTTTATAAAGGTTAGAGCTTCAAAAAAGTCCAGCTAAGAAAAGTCAATAGTTGTGGAGCAGAGTTTACAAAAAATTCG
>NZ_DXUU01000044.1 GCF_019417665.1 Ruminococcus sp. | reverse complement strand
TCAACAGAATCTTTCTTTTCTTATTTTTTGGTCTCACATCATTGACAAATAGACATTTTTAAAAAATTTACAATTATATCCGATAAAAAACAGATGGAACAGCCTATGCCGCCCCGTCTGATACAATAAATCATGAAATCATTTTTCGATCATTCCGCTCTGCGCCGAATCTGTTCCAGCCACTGGGAGACATCTATATTTTCTCCCACTGCCTGCATGGCATAGAACCGCAGTATCTGATAGGCATCGTCAGCTGAAACAACGCCGTCCTGATCCACATCCATACGTTCCCAGACATCCTCATCCAATGTCACTTCCTCACCCACAGCCAGCTGTGCATATATCACAAGCACAAAGTAAGCGTCATCGGCATCGATCCTGCCATTGCCATCAACATCTCCCTGAGTCGGTTCTGAACCAGTATTTGACACTTCTGTCGTTTCCGTGGCGAGCGTCGTTATTCCCGTGACATCCATAGTTGTGGTAGTAAGCGTTGTCGTTGTTTCAAGTGTTGTGGCGGTGAATTGCGTTGTGGTCATGGGCTTTGTAGTAGTGACAGTTGAGGTAGTCAGCGTGGACTCCGCAGTCGCTGTCAATTCCGAGGTGAACGACGGTGCCCGACTTGTAGTGATTTCTGTGCCGGAAGCAGCATTATCTGTAGTGACAGTTTCTGTTACGGTAGTACCTGTCTCTTCCGTGGTCAATACAACACCCGTTGCAGTTGCAGAAATAGTTTCTGCCGTATTCATAGTATCTGTAGTGATCCATGTTGCCACAGTAGTTGTAGTTTCCAGAGTCGTTATTCCTCCTGCGGTCTCCTGAGAATCATATGTCGTCGTATTGAATGAAGAATCTGCAGTGATAAAAGGCGGCAATGTCACAGAGGACGCTGTTGTGGTGGTGAATACCGTTTCCGCCGAAGTCTCTGTCGTCTGGAACGTTGTCTCAGCAGTTGTGCTTTGCTGCGCTGTAGTGGTAGCCGTTTCTATATTATCGCTTAATGCACTGAATCGCCGGTCAAATGTCTGGGCATACTGCTGCACCGTAGAACCTTTATAGCCCAGTAAAAGACAATTTTCCGGGAACGTGGATTCCACCATGGGAATTACCGTGCTGCTGTTCAGAAAGGCAATGATAGCCTTTTCGCAGCCCGTAAAGGAATCTGCCTGTACAGAAACCAGCGTTTCCGGCAAGATCAATGCGTTTAAATTACTGCAATAGGCAAAGGTCTCTGATGCGATCTCTGTCACACAGGTATTTTCCAACTGAAAACTAGTCTGTGTTCTTTCCAAAGACGAACAGCCATAAAAGGCGCCGTCTCCGATGGTAGCAAGTGTTGCAGGTATCTGTACCGTTTTCAGGCTGCTGCAATTCCGAAATGCATCTTCTCCGATGGTCACAAGCCCTGTCGGCAATGTGATCTCCTGTAATGCAGAACATCCTTCAAAAGTGCTGTCCCCAATGGTTTCTACAGCAGTCATTTTTGTAATCGTGCGGAGCGAAGTGCAATACTGGAACGCACCGTTTTCAATGCTGGTAATGGTGTCAGAAAAGTCCACCTGCTGAATGGTCTCACAGCCCAGAAACGCTTCCGCATTGATGTTTGTCATACCGGACGGCAGCACTACATGTATTACATTAGACTGATTCGCCAGAAATCCGCTGGCGATAGTATGTACATTCTGGGGAATCAGGATCATCTCTGCATTGCCCCGATATTCCAGAAGTACACCATCGCAGATCGCCCAGGTACCCTCCTGCTGTTCCATCCAGCCTGTTTTAAAGAACGCATCCTTGCCCACTGTGTGTACAGAATCCGGCAGTTCCAGATCCGTCAGACTGGTGCACATAGAAAAGGCATAGGCACCGATCTCGCTCAGATTTTCCGGCATATTAATGACCCGGAGACTGGTGCAGTCATTGAAAGCATAGTCGCCGATGACCTTCACACTGTCGTTAATGGCTGCATATTCCAGCATTTTGCACCCGGAAAAAGCACCTGCCGGGATCTTTTCCAGTTTCCCTGAGATCACCATCATGTACAGCGAAGTACAATTGGAAAACGTAGATGTTCCCAAACTTGTCAGCGAAGTCGGCAGCACAAGAAGGCGGAGTGCGGTACAGGATTCGAAGGCAGCGTCTCCGATGGTGCGCAGTCCATTGCAAAAGGAAACAGACTCCATAGCAGAACAGCCGTAGAACGCCTGATTTCCGATGGAAAGCAATGTACTTGGAAAATCTGCCAACTCCAATGCAGTACACTCATAAAAAGCACTGTCCCGGATCTGACGCAGTCCCGAGGAAAAATGCACTTCTGACAGTGAGCTGCAATAAGCAAAACAGCCGCTTCCCACATAGAGCACACTTTTCGGCATTCCCACCTGGGCTATCGTTTCATTCTCCAGAAACAGACGGTCTGCAAGAACCTCTACACCGTCAGGAATTGTCACAGAAGTGTTCTCCCGGAGCACATCCACTGCGATCCTGCCGTTCAGCACAGCCAGTTCTGTTCCGCAGTTTTCCTGCCATTGGGTACCCCCCAGGATCTCTTGTCCCACATAAATTGCAGAAGAAGCTCCCTCAACTTCTGCAAGATTGAAACAATCATAAAAGGCATGATCCCCGATAGTTGTCACGCTGTCCGGGATATACACGGATCGAAGCGTTTCATTTTCGGCAAACGCCTCCTGTGCGATCTCCGTGACAACATGTCCTTCAATGACATCCGGAATCAGAATCGTCTCACATGTCTCATCGCCGCCGACAATCACTGCGTTCCCTAAAATATCTAATGTATAAAAAACAGTATCATATGCCATAACAGCTGTTGTTTCGAATGAAGCGTCCTCTGCCTGTGCGTACTCCGGTACTATTGCAAAAGAAGTCATACCAACCGCTGCTGCCATGACAACAGACAGCAAACGTGCCCAGCTATTTTTCCGCATATGAATCACTCCTTTCCTGAAAACTTGTTTTCATGATCTTTCCTACAAGTTCTGAAAAATTTCCTTTTTGACAGCATCCCTCTGCCGCCAAAATTCCCCTAAATGTTTTTTAATATGTACCAAATTAGAACTGATCAGAGCGTTCCAAAAGGACAATCACAGCATGAATTTGCGTTTTCATATTTTTGTTGTTTCTTCTGCAATGTTCTTAACACAAACCGACTGCTTGGCATAGGTCACAAGGATCTCATATGCGTCTGCACTATCCACCTTACCGTTTCCATCATAATCAGCAACGTAAAGTGCAATATCTGTCCACGTGGGTTTCTTTCCCACGGACATTTTTGCATACAAGATCAGAACCTCATAGGCATCCTGGGCAGTCAATTTTCCGTCACCATCCATATCGCCTTTGATGCAGTCCATAGGCACAAATGCACGGGCATACTTCTGCGCATAGATATGAGCCGTAGATTCCGACATGCCGTAAATATCTGCCGTTTTTTCAATTGTCTGCTCGGCATCATAAATGCGGCACTGAGGATTCAGGATAGAAAGCTGTTCCAAGGATGTACAGCCGTCAAAGACACTGGATCCTATCTCCATCACCGATTCTGGTATTACCACACTTTTCAACGAGATACAATCCTGAAAGGCGTAGTTGCAAATCACCGTGACGTTGTTCGGGATCTCCACCGCAGTCAAACTAGAGCATCCCTTGAACAGCATATTGTTGATCTGCGTGATCGCATTGGAAAGCGTCACAGTCTCCAGGGATTTACAGAATTCAAAAGCATGTCCGTCTAAACTGCGAATGCTGTCTGGCAGGTGTATCTCCCGGAGCGAAGTGCACCAATGGAAGGCGTATTGTCCGATGGTTTCTACGCTGTCAGGGATGGTAATCTGTCGGAGACCAGTGCAGTTGTTGAAGGCAAATGCATCAATGGAAACCAGGGTAGACGGAAGAATGACCGTCTCCGCCGTATCGCAGGAATCAAAGGCATATCCTCCGATGGCACGAACCCCTTTCGGTACTGTCACCGCTGCATCTGTTCCGGCATACGCCAGGAGAATGCCTTGTCCAGCAATGACAAAGCTGCCCTTCTGCTGTTCCAGCCAGAGTGTGCCCTGTACAGCACCCCATCCGATCTCACTGACCGTATCGGGTATCGTCAGATCCGCCAGACGGGTGCAGTCTTTAAAGGCGAAAGCGCCGATCTTCTGTACCGTTTTTGGTATGACCACTTTGGTCAGACGCGTGCAGTCCTTAAAGGCATAACTTGCGATCTCCGTCACGGCACAACCGTTGATCTCCGCTGGGAGTACCGCTTCTGTCGCAGAAGCACGAACGCTCTTGATGACAACTTCATTCTTCGGTGTCACAGCATAATAAATGGTATCCTGGTACAGCAGCCAAGAATCGTCTACAGCAGACACAGCCCTGCCTGATGGTATCCAGAATTGTAACAATAACAGCAACAGCAACGCCACCGGGCGCACACTGCGCCGCAGTTTTTCACGCAACGGTACTCCCTCCCTTCTGCAATTTTCTAAAACAGGAATGTCTTTTTTATTCCTTTAATTATAGTATATCACACTCGGAAAAATAAGTCAAGAAACTCAAATAATGCCATCAGGGCATTTCGATGTGTAAACAAACTATTACTTTTTCTAAGGCTTTCACTTGACACGTGGGAGCAAAGGGACAACCTAAGAGGAGCGGGAAAAAAAGAAAACCGTGGCAAAAGTGTGGATTTTCCCCACCCCCTCACGGTTTTCCCTCTGCACTCTCTTTCCCTTCACCCCTCACCCCTTTTCCGCACTTTTGATGCGCTGGGTTTACATTTATGAAAAGCGCTTTTTTACAAGAGTTTTACAATAAAGTATTCTAAAGTATTCTTATTTTTCAAAAGCGATTTACTCATTAAAACACCGTAATAATGCCATATTATCGTACAAATGTACGGCAAAGACGTCAGGCGGTCCTTGGGTGGTGTTGTCTCAGGCATCCTGCCAGCCATAATACCAGCAGATAAACCGCACCGCCGGCGACGACACAAACTGCCACAGAAAAATAACTTTTCCATGTCATAGTTGCACTGCGGCAAAGCCATACCACCGCCGTACAGACTGCCGCACCGAAGCCAAAGGGCAGGAGCGTCCGCAGCAGGCGGATGGGTTCGCCCAGTACCCGGCGCAGACTCCACACGATGAGCACCAGCAGTATCAGATAGCACGCCGAGGTGGAAATACCTGCACCGCTGATGCAGAATGCCGGGTTTGGGATCAGCAGCAAATTGCCTGCCAGCTTTACAGCAACACCCACCAACATACATTCTACCGGAATTGCCGCACGTCCGATGCCCTGTAAAATACTGCAAAGAGGAAAAGTCAGGCACAAGCAGACCATTCCGGGCAGCAGCGAACGCAATGCCTCCGCCGCCAGTGCCGCTTCCTCCGGTCTGCCGCTGTAGAGCACATGCATGACCGGCTCTGCCAATACCCACAATCCCCCGGCTGACGGCAATACCATAGCTGCTGCCGCCGCTGCCACAGAACAGGTATGCGCTGCCACACCAGCACAATCCCGTTTTGCCCATAGTGCCGACGCACAGGGCAGGGCACTCTTTCCCAGCATATTGGTCACAGAGGGAACCAGATTGAACACAGTAACCGCCATTCCCGTAAAAGAACCGTACACAAACGCCGGAAAATCCTGGCTGGCGGCGATTTCGCCGAATTTTTGCACGAGTTCGTCCGGGTGCAGCAGCTGGGCACGGCTGAGGCAACGCATCATCGTGACCAGATCCAGCAGTGAGGTGAGATTTGTCACCAGCGAACCTAACGCTACAGGAATCATGACATACAGCAACCGCCGGAGAATCTGCCCGGCAGGTGCCGCCTGTTCCGTACTGCAAGGCAGTTTTGCACCAGTGAACCAGCTCCGCACCACAAAATACAGCCAACCCATCACGGTGGACAATGTAACGCCCAGCACTGCCCCGGCTGCCGCCAGTGCCGAAAGAGGCACATCCGGGGATACCCAGGCACAGACAATTTCCGGATTGTCCAGCACCCACTGACACAGAAGCAGACCCAATCCCAGTTTTGCCACAGCTTCTACTGCCTGAGACACCGCCGTGGGCGTCATGGTCTGCAAGCCCTCCCAATAGCCCCGTTCCACTGCCGTCAGACAGCCGAACAGTGCCGCCGGTGCAATTGCCAACAGGGAAAATAACGCATATGGCTGAGCTGCCGCCAGTACGGCAAAGGGTTCTGCTAGAAGCAGCATAACCACGCTGAGAATCAGTCCCAGCACACCGCACGCCAACCGTGCCACACGCCGGATACGGCGCACCTCCGTCCAATGCTCCAGCGCAGCAGCACGTGACACTGTCTGTGCTACCGCCGCAGACAGTCCCGTCACGGAAAGAGCATAAATGGGCAGCAGCAGCCCATATGCACTGCTGAAATAGCCCATCCCCGTACCGCCCAGCACATTCGTAAGGGGAATTTTAAAGCAAGCGCCCAGTACCTTCGCCAGCATCGCTGACGCCAACAAAATGGCAGAGCCTTTCCAGAAGGATTGTTTTTTCAGCATCATGCACCTCTTTTGAATCCTGTAGGGACGGCTGCCAGCCGCCCGGAGTTACGGCAACAACACACAACGGTAGTAGGGGCGAACTGTGTTCGCCCGCAAATTTTCGGGAATCCTCCAACGGGCGAACACAGTTCGCCCCTACATCGGAACAATCTCAACGAAAAATTCGATTTGCGTGCAGATACAAAAATTTATGTTGCCGAAATCGAAAATATGTGTTATAATAAGAGGGTAATGCCGGAATTTGTCCCTCTGGGAAACGGCATATCCTGTTTTTGGAAAAGGAGAAGTGAAAATGCAATATAAATTTTCGGAAAATGTCGATGCGTTACAGCCATCCGCCATCCGTGAAATCCTGAAGTTCACCGGGATGCCCGGTGTGATCTCCTTTGCAGCCGGAAATCCAGCACCGGAGGCTTTCCCGGTGGAAGAGATCAGCCGTATCTCTGCGGAGCTGTTCGAAAAAGACCCCATTCTGGCACTGCAATATAACATCACCGAGGGCTTTCCGGAATTGCGGGATGTCCTGAAAGCACGTATGGCAGAGCAGCATTGCTTTGACGAAACTGCTGACGATCTTATCACCACATCCGGCGCACAGCAGGCGAACGAGCTGTCCTGCAAGGTACTGCTGAACCGTGGCGATACCATGTTCTGCGAATCCCCCAGCTTCATCGGTTCTCTCAATGCATTCCGCTCCTACGGCGTGAATCTGGTGGGCGTGGAACTGGAAGAGGACGGCATGAATCTCGATGCACTGGAACAGGCAGTGAAGGAAAATCCGAACCCCAAGCTGGTCTATGTGATCCCCAATTTCCAGAACCCCACGGGCCGTGTTATGTCCTTGGAAAAGCGCAAGGGCTTGTATCAACTGGCGTGCAAATACGACCTGATCATCCTGGAGGACAACCCCTATGGTGATCTCCGCTTTGCTGGCACACCCATCCCGTCCATCAAGAGCATGGATACGGAACACCGTGTCATTTACTCCGGCACATTCTCCAAGATCCTGGCGCCGGGACTTCGTGTGGGCTATGTCAGCGCACCCAAGGAGATCATCTCCAAGATCACGGTGTGCAAGCAAGTCTCTGACGTACACACCAACATCTGGGCACAGGCTGTCTGTGCCAAATTCCTGGAACAGACAGATATGGACACCTATCTGGAAAAGCTGCGTGCTGTATACCGCCAGAAGTGCAACCTCATGGCAGATGGCATCCGTCAGCATTTCTCCAAGCGTGTCCGCTGGGAAATGCCCGAGGGCGGTCTGTTCCTCTGGTGTACCCTGCCTGAGGACTGTGATATGCCTGCATTCTGCAAAAAGGCAGTTTCGGAATATCAGATCGCAGTCGTTCCCGGAAACGCTTTCCTGGTGGATGAATCGGCGAAAACATCGTCTTTCCGCATGAACTTCTCCACGCCTACAGATGAGCAGATCATAAAAGGCACAGAGATCCTCGGCGGCATGACAAGAGAAATGCTGGATTGACGCCGGAACAAAACCACCGTTTTATTTTCACTGCAACAGATCGATAGCAAAATACGGCGGGAGCAAGCCCCCGCCCTACAACAGTGAAAAAATCATTTGCAGACCGGATATCCTGACGAATGATATCCGCCTCTGCAATATATCCCCCAAAATAATATTAAAATGACAAACAAGAAAGGAATCGAAAATTCTCATGGCACAGAAAAAAAATCCCGTACAGACACATTATCTGGTAACAGAATCCTATTTAATGACACGAGGTGCTGCACTGCACTTTCCAGCAAAGCAGTTTTCGAACATGATCACCGACGAGTATAGTGTTTATGGCATGGTTATCGACATTCCCATTGACCCAAGAACTCTCTCCACTCTAGTGGTATACATCAACGGCGCTGCAAACCTCTATTTCAACAACGGCGGCTCCTACACCGGTGCATCCCAGCGGTATCAGACCGTGGTACAGGCAGGACGGCTTCTGGTGGCAAATGCGCCCCGTATCCTCTCAGAAGCAGAAAAGACCAAGGATCTCGCACTGCCCACCGGTCAGCCACACAATATTTATTTGCTGACAAAGGGCGGCATCTATAAAAAGACTATCCTGCCCACTACGATCAAGGAAGAAAGCGCAGATATGCAGGCAGTATATTTCTTGTATCAGCAGGTCATGCGTGAACTGCGTTCCGCACAGCTGAAAGACCGTGCCGCAGCGCAGGCGAAACAGTAATGATGACTTTTGTTATTATGCATGTGTGAAATGTGCAAATGTAGGGGGACGGCTATCAGCCGCTCGCCAGAAAACAATTTGCAGAAAAAAGCCATGCAGAAACAAAAATTTTCCATCAGAAAGGAAGTCCATTTATGGCAGAACAGGAAACAAAAAAACTGATCTTCAGCGGCATTCAGCCCACGGGAACTTTTACCCTGGGCAATTATATCGGTGCTATCCGCAATTGGGGGCCTCTTCAGGATGAATACCGCTGTGTTTATTGTGTAGTAGATATGCACGCCATCACCGTCCGCCAGGATCCGGTGAAGCTGCGTCAGAACAGCTTACAGGCATATGCCCTGCTGCTGGCATGCGGTATTGACCTGGAAAAGTCTATCCTCTTTATCCAGAGCCACGTGCGTACCCATGCAGAACTGAGCTGGATCCTCAGCTGCAACACCCAGTTCGGCGAGCTGTCCCGTATGACCCAGTTCAAGGACAAGAGCCAGAAGCATCCGGACGATGTCAACGCCGGTCTGTTTACCTACCCCGTACTCATGGCGGCAGATATCCTGGCGTACAACGCAGACCTGGTGCCTGTGGGTGTAGACCAGAAACAGCATCTGGAACTGACACGTGACATTGCACAGAGATTCAACCAGCGCTACGGCGAATTCTTCACCCTGCCGGAGCCGTATATTCCGCCGGTCGGGGCAAAAATCATGTCCCTCCAAGAACCGACAAAGAAGATGTCCAAATCCGATACCAACCCCAACGCCTGCATCCTCATTCTGGATGACAAGGATACTATTATCCGCAAGTGTAAGCGTGCTGTCACCGACAGCGAAGCAGAAGTGCGCTATGCAGAAGGCAAGGATGGCATCAACAATCTCATGACCATCTATTCCAGCGTTACCGGCAAGGATTTCGCCGCCATTGAACGGGAATTCGAGGGCAAAGGTTACGGTGACTTCAAGCTGGCTGTGGGCGAAGCTGTGGCAGATCATCTGCGTCCTATGCAGGAGACCTATGCAAAGCTCATCGCCGACAAGGCTTATCTCAAGGAATGCTACACTGCATCCGATGCAAAGGCTCTGGCATATTCGTCCCGGATCGTGCGCAAGGTGTACCGAAAGGTCGGCTTTGTGGATGCAAACTAATGCAAAACTGATCGGGATCCATATAGATTCGGAGGTGCAATATGATACCATACGAAATGAAAGATCGCTATACCATAAATGATCTGGCAGAGATCGTCATGCTCCTGCGCAGCAAGGACGGATGCCCCTGGGACAAGGAACAGACCCATGAATCCATCCGCAGTGGTCTCATTGAGGAAACCTATGAGGTCATTGAAGCCATTGACCAGAAAGATCCGGAGCTGCTCCGGGAGGAACTGGGAGATCTGCTGTTACAGGTGGTATTCCACGCCCAGCTGGAACAGGAACAGAATTCTTTCACCCTAGACGATGTGTGCACGGACATCTGCAAAAAAATGATTCTCCGCCATCCCCACGTGTTCAGCACGACCCAGGCAGATACTACGGAAGAAGTGCTCAAAAACTGGGAGGAGATCAAGGAGGAATCCAAGCATCAGACCACACGAACCCAGACCCTGGAGTCCGTGGCAAAGACGCTCCCGGCACTCATGCGTGCCCAGAAGGTCAACAAACGTGCGGCAAAAAACGACTTGCATTTTTTGTGCAATGAATCTGTTCTCGCCAGCGTCACAGAGTGCAAAAATGCACTGGAATATGCCATGCACATGGAAGATCAGGTACAGATCGAACGTGCCATGGGAGAACTGCTGTTTTGCTGTGCCGGCATGGCACAGCAGCTGGGGATCCAGGCAGAACAAGCACTGACAGATACCACAAACCAGTTTATCCAGTGCTTCGGTGCAGTGGAAGATACCTGCATGCGGGAAAACCGTCCTCTGGAATCCCTAAGCCGCAGCGAGTGGATCGATCTCTGGCAAAAATCAAAACATTCCATAGAGGAGGAAAACGACCATGCGGCTGGATAAATATCTGAAAATTTCCCGTCTCATCAAGCGCCGCACCGTTGCCAATGAGGCGTGCGACGCCGGAAAGGTTCTCGTCAATGACAAGATTGCACGTGCATCCTATGATGTCAAGGTGGGCGATGTGATCGAGATCCAGATGGGACAAAAGACTTTAAAAGTACGTGTGGAACAGGTTTCCGACGTAATACGCAAGGAGGATGCAGCAACACTGTATGCCATTCTCTCCTGAAACACAAAAAACTGCTGCAGGATGACAGAGTCCCTCTCTCCGACAGCAGTTTTTTGTATTTTCTGAACCAGATGCTTTTTCACGTAATTTCGTAGTTTTTCCTGTTCTGGGAAACCTTTCTAACGTCAATGGAATGCCATGAGTAGATTGCATAAAATGCACATTGATTTTTGTGAAATCTTGTGAGAATAGTACATTGACAGAATGCAACAAAAGATGATATAATTTTAGTATAGGTAACATCGCACAAAGATTGTGTATCAAGTGTGCAGTCAGCCCGTTGTCTATAGGAAATGACAACGGCAGACTCGCCCAAATATGCAAGCATATGACATACAAAGCTGACAGACAGTCTTTGTGCGGTGCTGCCTATGAGTCTGACAAATGCTTGAGGGGGCATTTGTGCACAGAGAATTGCTCTGAAAGGATACCTGGCAAGTGTGATTTGCTGCTGGTAAGATAAGAATGATTTTTGTCGTCCGGACAAGGGACAGTATATCCGGAACAGACGGCACACAGGGCAGTTTTTTTGCAATGACGTATTGATGTGTTCTGAAATTTTCGGAGGGTATTTATGGAAAATTTAGGCTATTTGCTGCAGGATGAGGATATGCCGCAGGCAGTAAAGCGGCGTTCAGGAACAACCAGACCTGGTTCGCTCCAATTGGAAAACGTTTCGAAGCGGTACTTATTTATGAAACGATGCATCGACATTTTACTGTCGATTGTTGCCATTGTGATCCTGGCAGTTCCCATGCTGCTGATCGCACTGCTGATTTTTTTGCAGGACTTTCACAGTCCCCTGTTCAAGCAGGTGCGTGTCACAAAGGACGGAAGATTTTTTACCATGTACAAATTCCGTACTATGTGCGTGGATGCTGAGCAGAAGCTGGAAGAACTGCGCCGACAGAATGAAGCGGACGGTCCGGTTTTCAAAATGAAAAAAGACCCCCGTGTGACACCCATCGGCAGATTCTTACGGAAAACTAGTTTGGATGAGCTGCCTCAGTTTTTCAACGTGCTGAACGGTACGATGAGTCTGGTAGGACCCCGTCCCCCACTTCCCCGTGAGGTGGAGATGTATACCCCTTATCAGATGCACCGACTGGATGCAAAAGGCGGTATCACCTGTTACTGGCAGTGTTCTGGCAGAAGCAATATTATGTTTGATGAATGGGTGGAACTGGATCTGAAGTATATTCGTGACCGTTCTTTTTCTACGGATGTGAAGATCTTGGGAAAGACAGTAATTGCAGTGTTGCGCCGGGACGGTGCAGCGTAAACAAATAAAACTTTTCAGCAGCGTGGTGTTATTTCATCACGCTGCTTTTTTCGCATAAATAATAGGGCTTATGAATTACGTCCATCTCGAATCAAATTTTCAATCTCAGTCTTATCTGGCATCACTTTTAAAGCCCCTTTCCGTGTTGTGATCAATGATGCCCCAGCATTTGCAAAGATGAGCAGTTCTGAAAGATTTTCCTCTTTCAGCGAATCAAAATCATGTTCCAGAAGATAATTCAGTGCACAGCCCTCAAAGGTATCTCCGGCACCTGTTTTTTCAATTGCCTTAATTTCAGAAAAAGTCGGCTGTTCTGACGTTAAATCCTTATAGTAGGCACGGCTGCCGTCTTTCCCCAACGTTACAAATACAATTTTTATATCATACCGTTCTCTGAGAATTTCAACACCCTTTGAATAGTCCTTTGTACCAGTCATAAATTCAAGTTCGTTGTCGGATATTTTCAGAATATCACATTTTGATAATCCATACTCTATTTCTTTCCTTGCATCTTCCAGAGAATCCCACAATGGCTCTCTCAGATTCGGATCAAAGGAAATCAGGACACCGTTTTCTTTGGCAATATCTATGGCATATCTGGTAGCTTCACGAACTCCCTCATGAGTTGAAGAAAGTGTTCCAAAATGAAAGATTTTTGCCTCTTTGATAATATCTTCCATCACTTCTTCTTTTTTTAGCATCATATCTGCACCAGGATTCCGATAAAAACTGAATTCACGTTCGCCGTCCGGAAATGTATGCACAAAGGCAAGTGTAGTGTGTACAGCATCATCAAGAATCAGATTTGTGGTATCCGTTCCGCTTTGTTGTACTTCTTCTGCAAGCTGTCTGCCAAATGTGTCATTGCCAACCTTGCCGATAAAGGCAGTTTTCTTTCCCAACTTGTTAAGCATAGCAAGGACATTGCAGGGTGCACCGCCGGGATTGGCTTCTAAAACAGGATTTCCCTGTGCACTTATTCCGTTTTCGGTAAAGTCGATCAGCAGTTCTCCTAATGCTACAACATCAAATTTTTTCATATTTATTCTCCATCTGTTAGTGTGTTTATAAATTTGTCAAATGCTTGTCTGCCAGCTTCATTTCTTTTGAAAACACCAGCGTCCAGCAAAACCTGTTCAAAGACCATGCCAACCTCTGCACGAACAATATCTAAAGCATTTTCTTTTGAAAAATCCGGATGATTTTGCAATATTTTCTCAGCCCATTCAGCATGAGCAGCGGTCTGCGGATTTTCGTTAAGATTTTTTCCAGACAGCAGCGCATTCTCCACGGCACTCAGTTCTTCTGCAAGACGTGATGGTAATACAGCAAGCCCCATCACCTCAATCAAACCGATATTTTCCTTTTTGATGTGATGTAAAGGTGGATTTGGGTGAAACAGTCCCAAGGGACATTCTTCTGTTGTACGGTTGTTGCGCAAAACCAGGTCGCATTCATACAGGCTGCCGTTCATTCGTGCAATGGGCGTGATCGTGTTATGCGGTGTTCCATTTGTTTCCGCCAGTATATCAACACTTTCATCACTGTAAGTGCGCCATTTTTTCAGAATGTAGCTGCAAGCTGCGGATAAACTGCTTCTATTTTCGGATTTCAGCCGAATAACAGACATGGGCCATTTCACAATACCTGCCTGTACGTTTGAAAATTGTGGTATACAGAAATTTTTTTCAATTTGTGCTTTTTCCATTGCAAATGTATATCTTCCGCCTTGAAAATGCTCATGACTGAGAATTGAACCGCCCACAATAGGTAAGTCTGCATTTGAGCCGACAAAATAATGGGGAAGATAATCCAGTACATCAAACAACTTTTCAAAGACCGTATCATCAATTTTCATTGCAGTATGATTTTCATTGAATACAATACAATGCTCGTTATAGTAGCCATAGGGAGAATATTGTATCTGCCATGGTTCTCCGCTGATTTTCAATGGTATCGGGCGCAGATTCTGTCTTGCCGGATGATTCAGATTTCCTGCAAAGCCTGCATTTTCTGGACAAAGCTGACACCTGGGATATGCTGTCGTTTGAAATGATCTTGCAGCTGCAATATCCTTTGGGTCTTTTTCCGGTTTGGAACGGTTTATGGTGATATCCAGTGTGCCATACTCTGATTCGTAGGTCCACTTTAAATCCTTGGCAATTCTGCCTTGACGAACATAATTTACCTTTTGGCTGAAATTAAAATACCAGTCCGTGGCTGTTTCCGGAGATTTTGCATAACGCCGGCGAAATTCAGCTGTTACCTCTCTGGGCATGGGTGTAAGAATACCCATAAGCTTTGTATCAAACAAGTCACGTGAGGCAGTTGTATCAGAAATGATATTGTGTGAACAGGCATAATCAACCAGCGGACAGAGCAGTGTATCAATATCTGCATCATGGCAGTCTGCTTCGGATTCCTGCCAGTCGGTCAGCTGAAATACCTCCATAAAATGATTGCGTATAACATAAACGTCTTCTGAAGTTATCAGTTCGTTTTTTATAGCGTAGCTTATCAGCCGCTGTATATCATCATAAATCATGCTCTTCACTTCCTATTCTTCATATCCGTTGGGATGATCCTTGTGCCAGTTCCATGCGCTTGCAATAATTTCTTCCAGGCTGTCATGTACCGGATTCCATCCAAGGATTTTCCGTGCCTTTTCACTGGAAGCAACCAGTCTTGCCGGATCGCCGGCACGGCGTTCGGTTTCTATTGCCGGAATAGAATGTCCGGTAACGGATCTTGCTGTTTCAATGACTTCCCTGACAGAATAGCCGACACCATTTCCCAAATTAAAAATATCGCTTTCTCCGCCGTTCATCAGATACTGAACTGCAAGAATATGCGCCTGTGCCAGGTCGGTAACGTGAATATAGTCACGAATGCAAGTCCCGTCAGGGGTATCATAATCCGTGCCATAGATGGAGATTGCCTCTCGCTTGCCGTTGGGCACTTGCAAAATCAGCGGAATCAAATGGCTCTCTGGATCATGTGCCTCTCCGATGGTGCCGCTTTCGTCCGCACCGCAGGCATTGAAATATCTCAGAGAAACATAACGCAATCCGTGTGCCTTTGCCGTCCAATGGAACATCTTCTCCATTGCAAGCTTTGTCTCACCGTATGGATTTGTGGGACAAGTTTTGTCACTTTCCAGAATGGGAATGTTCTTAGGTTCGCCGTAGGTTGCCGCTGTGGAGGAAAATACAATTTTGTCAATGCCGTGGCGCACCATTGCTTCCAGCAATACCTTTGTGCCGCAGAGATTGTTGTCATAGTATTTCAGAGGATTGGTGACGCTTTCGCCCACCAGAGAAAATGCTGCAAAATGAATCACAGCGTCGATTTTCTCTGAACTGAACAGTTCGTCCAAAAAGGCAGCGTCCCGGATGTCTCCCTCATAAAACTTTGCCGTTTCCGGGATTGCACTGCGGTATCCTGTGACAAGGTTATCCGCAATCATGACATCATGTCCTGCTTTTACAAGCTCCAGTGCAGTATGGGAACCGATATAACCTGCACCGCCTAAAACTAAAATACGCATCGTTATCCCTCCGTGATTTCTATACCGCCCACAAGGCGAATCCTAAGAATATAGCAGCTGCCGTCGCCAAAAATACGGTTCATTTCCTGTGAATATTCATTTACTTTTTCCACAGGCACAAATGCCTGAATTGTCCCTGCAAAGCCTCCGCCGTGTACCCTAACAGCACCCTTTTCTCCAAGAAGTTTTCGGCTTAACATAATGCCAAGGGGGATTTCCTGCTGGATTGGCTGTGAACAGGAATACAGATTTTGCAGAAGATTTGCCGAAGATTCACCCGACTGCCTTACAAGCGCAAGGAAGTAATCCATATTGCCCTCTGAAAGAGCGTTCGCTTCAAGTACAGCACGTCTGTTTTCCGCAAAGAAGTGTGTGGCTCTCACGACTGCACGGTCGGAGCATTTTTCTCTAAGCTGCGGAATTGCGCTGTAGAACTCATTTTCATTCACATCTCTGAGAAATGCTTTTCCAAATTGCGCTGCAATGCTTTCCATTTCAGAGCGCACTGCGACATAATCATCAGTCAGATTTGCATGGCTGCCTTTTGTGTCAGTTACGCATAGGCAATAACCAGACGCTTCAAAGTCATAGGGAAAGCTTTTTATTTCCGGATTTTCGGTATTATGAAAATCAATGGAAACAAGACCTCCCACAGAGCTTACCATCTGATCCATCAGACCGCTCTTTTTGCCAAAGTACACATTTTCTGCATATTGACCGATTTTTGCGATCTCAACAGCACCAGCTTTTCCATGATTGTAATGGCTGTCAATAATTGTACCGATCAGCACTTCAAATGCCGCTGACGAAGATAATCCGCTTCCGCTTAACACATCAGAAGTAGTGTATGCGTCAAATCCGGAGATTTTGACACCCATTTCGTGAAATCTGGAGGCAATCCCACGAATCAGCGCCGATGAGCTGCCCATTTCTTTCTTCTGCACAGAAAGATCACTAAGATTCACATGGTTAGGGGAATGCCCTGCTGACTTTAAACGAATGACACCCTCGTTGTGGAATGCTGCCACAGCAATAACGTCCAGATCGACCGCTGCTGCGAGCACACAGCCATGCTGATGGTCGGTGTGATTTCCGCCGATTTCTGTACGTCCCGGAGCAGAAAAAATATAAATGTCTTCACGTTCAGGGAAAAGTTCCGAAAATTTCTCAATTGCAGATATGTACCTGTTTCTTTGACGTTCCACAGCAGATTCACCATAAAGCGTCTTTAATATAAAATCAAAGTTTCCACTGCAAAGCTTGTTTACCATTGTTTCTTTATTCATATCAGTCACCTTCGACAAGTGTGAAATGCAGTTCTATGGGACAATAATCTCCCCATGCTTTGGGCAGAAGGATTCCGCCGTTCATAAGAGCTTTTCCGGTATATTGACCTCCGTCAGATTCAAGACGATACATTGCAATCGGAGAAAGCCCACGCAAGCGAATTCTGATTTGTAGGGTATTAGGGGAAGTACGGAAAGTCATTCCATGCACCAAAACTTCACTGCCGTCTTCTGAAACATACTCCCATACAGCAAATTCATCTGTCATAGGATTGCTTATACGGTAATACAAACCATTGTGAATCAGATCATTGTATTTTTTAAAGCGTACGATCTGAGATTTAACCGCCTGCTTTTCATCATCAGAAAGGGTGTTTAAATCAAGCTCATAACCAAAGCTGCCTGCCATTGCCGTAACAGCCCTTGTTTCAATTGGGGTTATACGTCCTGTCTGATGATTTGGTATTGCCGAAATATGAGAACCCATTGCGGAAATCGGATAGAAAAACGATGTTCCGTATTGAATTTTTGTACGTTCAAAAGCATCCGTGTCGTCACTGCACCAGATTTGCGGACAGTAATAAAGCATCCCGGCATCAAATCTTCCACCGCCTCCGCTGCATCCTTCAAATAATACATGAGGATACGCAGAGATAAGACGCTCCAACAATGCATACACTCCAAGCACATACCGATGTGCCATTTCGCCCTGTCTATCTGCTGAAAGCGTTGCGGTATACCAGTCGCTAATGCTGCGGTTCATATCCCATTTTATGTACGATATATCGGCACTGTCCAGAATTTTTCCAATGGAATCATACAGATAATCCTGTACCTCCTGCCTTGTCATATCAAGCAGCAATTGATAACGGCTTCTCATAGGCTCACGTCCGGGAATCTGTATCGCCCAATCCGGATGCAAACGGTACAGTTCGCTGTCCTCGGAAACCATTTCCGGCTCAAACCAGATTCCGAATTTCATACCCAGTGCGGAGATTTTCTGCGTAAGACTACCAAGACCGCCTTTCAGTTTTTCCTCGTTAACAAACCAATCCCCCAGACCGGAGCAATCATCATTGCGCTTGCCAAACCAGCCATCATCAAGAACAAGCATATCTACTCCAAGTTCAGCCGCCTGCTGTGCAATATGAAGAATTTTATCGGAATCAAAATCAAAATAGGTAGCTTCCCAATTGTTTATCAGAACAGGACGCTCTGCAAGCTTATATTCCCCTCTGCAAACATGATGGCGAATTGCTTTATGGAAATTGTGTGACAACGTTTCAAATCCGCTGTTACTGTAAGAAAACATTACTTCCGGCGTATGAAAATAGGAATTCGGCAAAAGTTCCCAACGGAAAAGTGCCGGGTTAATACCCATAATCAGACGCACCTGATCAAGTTGATCAAGCTCAATTTGCGTCTGAAAGCTGCCGCTGTACAAAAGAGCTGCTCCGATGCATTGCCCACTTGTTTCTGTGCATTTCTTTGTACAGAGAAGCACAGATGGATTTTGCTGATGACTGGAAGTTCCTCTGGAACTTGTGCTTTCCTGAATACCGTGAACAAGCGATACACGCTCCGGCTGACGCTCCATAGTATGACGACCGTGAAAATGAATCCACTCCAAATCTTTCCCCTGTGGGATATCCAGGCATAAGCTTGCCGCCTTTGTAAGCGTTACAGCTGTCGCTCCTTTATTGTATATTACAGCACTTCTTGTAATCATATCAAGGCTTTCCAGAACGGCATATTTCAGCGTTACACAAATATCGCTTGCTGTATCTTTCAGGTCGATTTCAAGAGTATCCGCTTCATTTTCATCTGCATAAACAGCAGGTAGTCCTGGAATGGAATATTTCCCTTTTGCTATGCGATAGCCCTTATAACGCAAATCAATTGCACTGCTCCCGTCTACATGCGTGATCCCAACCGCTGATATGCGGAAATCTCCGATGCCTTGGCATGAATACTCCTGCGGCATTGTATCCAGAGAATATGTGCGGCAGTTTCCAGCCTCGTAAATATTGCCGGAAAAGCCCACATCAGGATAACTTTGGAGATACTCCATATCAAAATCGGTTCGTTCCCCATACCAGATGTGTTTTAAAACACCGAACTTATCCGCCTTGATCTGATATTCAGTATTTTTAGTGATCAGCTGAAAAAGTCTATTCTTCTCATTTACTTTAATTGCCATAAAAGTCATTCCTTTCTTGTTTCAATTTCGAATCTGTATGTTGTAAGATCAGACTTCAGCGTAATAGAATCCGAACCATATTTTCTTGTAATTATCAACCCGTCACCGTCTGTTTGAATTTCAATCGTTCCATCCAAAGAAAATGCCGGATGAGTGTTACGCAGTATCATCAGTTCTTTTAGCTTCTGTACAACCGTACGATCCTGCTCATCTTCAATTTCCTCTTTGGAATAATAATGTCGGTTAATATCACGCCCGTTTTTGGTATGCTCCATAAGCTCAATATCATTTGAACCTGCAAGCATTCCAACATAGTACACCTGCGGAATCCCCGGAGCAAAAAATTGAATAGCCCGTGCCAGCAGATAAGCATCATCGTTGTTGCCAAGTGCAGAATAGTAGGTAGTATTCACCTGGTAGATGTCCAGATTGTTATATGCCTCGGAGCTGTAAATCTTCTTTACGTTTGCTCCTTGTTGATACAACTGCTCCTTGACGATTTCAATTTCCTCATCAGGCAGTAAATCCTTGACATCTACAATACCGATCCCGTCATGGGTATCCAGTGTTGTAAACTGCTTCATGGGACACATTTCCATCCAGTTCTTCAAATATTTTCCTGTATGGTTGTAGAGTGCATGGAGAGTCAGTACTGGCAAGGCAAAATCATATATCCAGAATCCCTTATCCGCAATTTTCATAGGAATAGTGTAATGCTCGTGGATCTCTGGAAGAATTTCCGCACCCTCTTCTTTTACGACATTTTCAATCTCATAAAGCAATTCCCAGATATCCGGTTCTATAAAGAAACAGCTTGTGTCTGCTTTTTTTACAGCATAAGCAAAAGCGTCAAGGCGGATAACTGCTGCACCGTGACTGCACATATCCTTTAATGTACGGCGGATAAATTCCTTTGTTTTATCTGTTGTTACATCAAGGTCGATCTGTTCTTCGCAGAATGTACACCAGATTTTTTCTTTTGAGCCGTCTGCAAACTTAGCCTCAATATATGGCGCACGGGGCTTTCTTTTGTAAATTTTATCAATCTGCTCCTGTGTCGGTTCGCCGTTCCAGAACTTGCTGTAACGAATGAAAAAATCCTTGTATTCTGAAGATTCTTTCTTTTTCAGAAAATCCTGAAAGTATTCTGAGCTTGCAGAAATGTGATTGACCATAAAGTCAAACATCAGGTAGTAATCCTTGCCGATCGCCTCGACATCGGAAAAGTCGCCGAATACCTCGTCAACCTTGTCATATCTCATTGGTGCAAATCCACGGTCAGCTGATGACGGAAAAAACGGAAGAATATGCACACCGCCCACAGCGTCTTTGTAATGTTTATTCAGAACCTCATGCAGCTCTTTCAGATTTTTTCCCATGCTGTCTGCATAGGTAATCAGCATAATTTTATTTTGTAAATTCATAAAAACACCTCTTTAATATTTTGGTATCTGCGGCATAGAACCACAGATACCAAAAATGCAGTGATGAAGAAGATTTGTATTTCTTATTATCCCTTTACTGCACCGTTTGCAATTCCACCGATGATCTGTTTCTGACAGAGAATATAGAAAATCAAAATCGGAATCAATGCAAGCAGATAGGACGCAAAAGCCAGATTATAATTTGTACCAAACTGTGACTGGAAATTCAGCTGTGCAAGAGGAAGTGTGGTTTTCTCTGAACCAGACATAATAACAAGGGGTGTCATTACATCATTCCATGTGCCAAGAGCTGTCAGCACTGCCACTGTTGCGTGCATAGGTTTCATCATAGGGAAAATAATCTTCCAGTATGTTTTCCAGGTGGATGCACCGTCAATTTCCGCTGCCTCCTCCATTGCAAGGGGAATATTTTTAAGGTAGCCGCTGTAAAGCATAACGTTCATAGGCATATAAAATACGACATAAAGAATAATTACACCGAACATATTGTCGATATTCATCTTTGCAGTTTCCTTTACAAGAGGCATCATCAGAATCGCAAATGGTACGAACATACCGCTGACGATATAGAAGTAAATAAATTTGAATCCCTTGTGCCTTGCCATACTTCTGCCAATTGCATAACCTGCCATGGAGTGAATTATAAGTGATAATACAATTGCAGCTCCGGTAATCAGAACACTGTTTCCGAGAGAATGCCAGAAATCTGTCACGCGCATAGCCTCTGCGAAATTGTCAAGGCTGAAACTCTTTGGCAGGCTTAATGCACCTGCAACATCATTGGTCATTTCAGAGGGTGATTTCAAGGCAATGACAATGGTCATATAAAGTGGAAATAATATTGTCAAACAGCCAAGAATCAAAATTACGGTCAGGAAAATATTGGATTTTCCGTCCTTATCATTCTTTATTTCACCGGCTGATTTAATGCGCACTACGGGCGGTTTTGGAGCACGATGTCTTTCAGAACTCATAACTGTTCCTCCTTTTTATTTGTAATTAAAAGCTGAATCACGGAAATTGCTACGATAACGATAAAGAATACCACTGCATTGGCACTCTGGAATCCAAACTGTCCGCCGTCCATACCATTTTTGTAAATCAGATAGGAAATGGATTCTGTACTCTGTGCAGGTCCGCCCTTTGTCAGCGACATGATCTGATCGAATACCATAAGCATATTTTTTGTGCTGAGTATCAGATTGGTTGAAATAAACGGCAGCAGAAGAGGCAATGTCAATTTTCTGAAAGTATACCATTTTCCTGCTCCGTCAATAGAGCTTGCTTCGTAAATATCTGCCGGAATTGTTTGCAGACCTGAAATATATATGATCGTGTTCATAGCAACGGTCTGCCATACGCCAACGATCAATACACCGACCCATGCCCACTTTTCACTTGCAAGAATGCTGCTGCTTAAAAAGTCAATATGTAAACTTTGGGCTACTGTTGGGATAATATATGTGAAAATAAAACTGAAAATATATCCCACAACTAATCCGCCTAAAATATTCGGCAGAAAATACATCCCTCGCAGCGTGCTTTTAAACTTGATTTTACTGTTCAGACCCATTGCGATCAACAGGGAAAGCACATTGACCAGTATCGTTCCGGCAATCGCATATTTGAAGGTAAACAGATAAGATTTTCCAACTCGACTGTCCTGAAACAGATCAATAAAGTTTCTGAATCCGACAAAGTCGTAAGAACCATATCCACGATAGTTTGTAAAGCTGTAAAAAGCACCAGTAATTAATGGGATCGTATTAAATAAAACAAACAGTATCAATGCCGGTAACGTCATCAGCAGTAAAGTTTTGGTTCTTTTTGACATGGGTTTGCGTTTTTTTATGATTCCTTTCATCTCAGTCCCTCCTCATATTTTCTGACTTTTTCAATCAGGTCACGGTTATAGCGTTTCCATTCCTTATCAAAACGGTTGAGGAACACTTCAGCGGCGTCATCACTTTCGTCCATAAGATATGTCTGTATCATAGCATCTACGCTCATTTCGCTTGGATAGTGATGATCATGGAAATCAGACATTCTGTCAGATTCAATATAAGATTTCATTCCGTCAAGCATGGATGGCAGTTCAAAATCTCCCTGCTTGCATGGAACAGCGTTCTGATCGTTCAGATAAATCTGTATTGTCTCATCCTCATATAAAAACCGAAGAACTTCATAAACAGCTTCTTTGTTTTTTGTTTCTTTCATAACGCAGACTTGTAGATCCACACCGGAATTCAACACATTGTCTGCTTCATCTTCATTTGCCGGAAATGGAAATGAATCAATATTCATATCCGGATTTACAGATTGAATCTGCGGTACAGCATAACTGCCTATGGGATACATCGCAGATTCTCCTCTTGCAAAAGCTGTGCAGGCATCATTGTAGCTGTAAGCGTAGGGGTTTGGCTCTGCATATTCAAGCAGTACTTTCATCTTATCGGCAACTTCTGAATAACCCTCTGCAAAGGTGGTATTGCCTGCATTTACCTGTGAGCATATATCTGCATCTGCAAGACCAACTGCCAATGCATTCCATGGAGCAAGACACGTCCATGTATCTTTATATCCAAAATAAAGTGGATAAATATCTGTTGTGCTTTGAATCTCTTCACAAAGATCGGTGAATTCACTCCATGTCTCTGGAATCTCCCATCCATGTTCCTCAAACATATCCCTGTTATAGAGAATGCCAGCACAGTTTGCTGCATATGGCAAAGCATAAATGCCCTCTTGTGGGATAAATTCCAGATCCTTCTCTATCTGCATATAGGAAGGTTTTATATCTGAAATTCCTTCAAAATCAGAAATATCCATAAATAGATCTGCATCAAGAAAATTGGAATAGTTAATATCTCCGCCGATTCCAACAATGTCCGGATAATCTTCTTTGATAAGTCGTGTTTTCAAAACCGTCATTGCCTCATTGGGAGATTCGATTTTCAGCACAATGTCATCATGCTCTGCATTAAACCGTTCCTCCATTTCTTCAAATGCATGAACCGCCTCCGGCTTATACTGAAGCATTCTGACTACAGTTTTTTCATCACTGCGATCTGTATTGCTGCATCCTGATAAAAGAAGTGCAGATATGAAAGTTCCTGTTAAAACCAGGCACGGTATATTGTTTCTTTTTTTCATATTTTCGTCCTCCTCCTGAATAGAATTTTGTGTGTCGCTTTTTGTGGTTATATTATAACATGCCAATTTGGGATTTGTAAATACCGTAAATCCACTTGTTTTATGCCATTATGCTATCTTTTCAATGAGATTTGCATATCATCTTGCATTTTGGCATATTTCATGTTATAATCAAAATACAAGGCAGTCATTTTCACCGAAATAAGTTGACAGAAAGGAGAATAAATTTATGCACGATATTATTTTTTCCATTTTTCCAAACGAGAACTTTGTTGATTTAGGACTTTATCAATTTGGTTGGGAACAATGCGAATCGGCACATTCTTTCGGCCCTGCAACAAGAAACCACTATCTTTTTCATTACATTATTTCCGGAATGGGAACTCTTATGGCTGACGACAGCAAAGGGGTCACGCAAACCTATTCCGTCAAAAGTATGCAGGGATTTATGATTTTCCCTAATCAGATTACGACGTATATTGCGGACAAGAATTTACCATGGGAATATGTCTGGGTAGAATTTGACGGACTGCGTGTGAAATCAATTCTGGAATCTGCTGGATTTACGCCCGACTCACCGATTTATCATGCACGTTCCAAAGATCTTCGGGAAGAAATGATGCATGAAATGCTTTATATGACGCAAAACCGAAATTCATCTCCTTTTCACCTTATCGGGCATTTGTACCTGTTTCTGGATTATCTGACACGTTCTTCAGCAAGTACACATATTCAGCAAGGAAGCCAACTTCGGGATTTCTATATCCATGAGGCATTGCATTTTATTGAACACAACTTTCAGAATGATATTTCTGTTGAGGATATCGCATCCGTATGTGGACTGAACAGAAGCTACTTTGGAAAAATTTTTAAAGAAGCAGTTGGAAAATCACCGCAGGATTTTCTTCTGAACTACCGCATGGCAAAAGCGGCAGAGCTACTAAAGCTCACACAGCTTTCCATTGGCGATATAAGCAATGCTGTGGGATATGAAGATCAATTACACTTTTCCAGAGCATTTAAAAATATATACGGGGAATCTCCAAGGGCATGGAGGAATCATAATAGAATCGGAATATAGTGATTTTCTTCTCACTGTGGCTAATTGCCGAAAATGTGCTTATTTCTCGGCTTTTTTACAATAAAAATGCACCTAACGATTGTATCATTCGTTAGGTGCGATTATGGTTGGAGTAGCTGGATTCGAACCAGCGGAATGACGGAGTCAAAGTCCGTTGCCTTACCACTTGGCTATACCCCAGTTGCAGATGTCATATATGACTATTTTAGTATACCACAATTCTGCGAAAATGTCAAGGGGTTCACTGGCGGTTTTCAGGGCAACAGCATTTACTTTTGAGTCCAGCTAAGAAAAGTCAATAGTTGTGGAGCAGAGTTTACAAAAAATTCGTAA
>NZ_DXUU01000043.1 GCF_019417665.1 Ruminococcus sp. | reverse complement strand
TTGTCAAGTCGAATGTTTTGCGGATTATTTGTTGGATTTTAGGTAGGTTGCACAATGCAGCACACATATCAATACTAACACAACGATATAAAAAAGACCCGACAGTCTCCTGCCGAGTCTTTCTCGTTGTTCTATTATAGCATCATTGTGCCTGACTGCTGTCCATATCGATCTTGAACGCATCATACCGCTTGATCGCACGATCATTCTTCTCCACATTCTGCCCATCACACCATCCGTCCAGCATGGTCTCAAAGGTATCCGCATACTTCCCAGAAATCACAGAATTGATCTGATCTTCTGTCCAGAGATCATCCTCTGTCATACGTGCAGTAATATCCCGACGAACAATCAAATAATATGCATTCTCATCCTCTACCATTGCCGGAACACCTAGTTCTGCCTCATCGAAAATGAAATTATATGCCTTTTCCGATGGCGAATATGTTACATTTTCTGGATCCGTATCTTCATCTGTTGTCACCTTGGCAATGATTTTCTCGCTTGCATACGGCGCAGTTGTAGTGGTTGTTTCCTCTTCACCAGTACTCTCATCCACAGCAGCGGTTGTTTCTGCCTCCCCTGCCGCTTCAGCAGCAGTTGTCTCCGCTGCATCATCTGCACCTGCAGTTTCTGTGGTATCTGCAGATTCTTCTGCAACGGTAGTAGTCGTTGTCTCTGCAGTTGTAGTGGTAGTAGTTGTTGTAGTGGTTTCTGCTGGGATCTCATTGCCTTCCTCGTCTGTTGCAGAAGTGGCAGTTGCCGCAGCTGCTTCTTCGGAAATAGAAGTTACATAAGCATTATATTCGCTCTGGATGGCATCCATTTCCTCATCCATTGCCGCTTCGTCACCCTTGAGAGCTTTTAGTTCGCCCAGATAATCCTCCACCATGTGTTTCATATCCGTCTTGCCGGCATCTTCCAGCTCTTCGCCGTTTCCATCGGTCAAATTGAACTGGATATACCGTACACGAGCGTTGTTTTCCTCGTAGTATTCTTTCAGTTCATCCTCTGTAACGCCTTCTTCGCCATCTACAGCATAGTAATACAGGAATACTTCATCGGTCAGATATGTATTTATCAGGACCTGGGTCACAGAATCCTTGGAAATACCGTTTTTCTCATAGGTCTCACCGTTACTTTCCCAGAACGCCTCAACGGTATCGGAAATCTCCGTTTCCTGTTCCTCGTCCAGTTCCAGTCCCAATTCCTCACACTTCTGAGAAATTGCCACATGACGCTGGCAGTATTCCATGGTCTTATTCTGAATCCATGTCTCTGCGCTGACGCCGTCCATAGTCTGCTTTTTTACTACATCATCGTCATCCACATCCAGCTCAGAATTTTCTGATTGAAGTGTTTGAGTCAGTTCCATGTACGAAGCATAGGAATAATAGATATAAACGCCTGCTTTCAGCTGTACGCCGTCGATGGTTACTGCATAAGCTGTGCTGTTGCCGAATGTGCTGCATGCAGTGCAAGAAGCAGTCGCTACAGCTGCGGCAAGAACTGCTGCCACTTTTTTCCATTTGAACATATTTCTTAATACCTCCGAGATAATTTCCACGGTTTTGGCTTTCAAGTTCCGCCGCCGTGATCCGATACTTATCTATTATACTATATTTTTTCGAATAAGTCCATACCTTACACGAAATTTTTTTCAAATTATCAAAAAAATCTGATTACGAATTGATTTTATCGGGATATTGTGGTATAGTAAAGGATAAGAAAGATCATGAATATATTTTTCAAAAGAAGGGAGTTTTTTCATGAAAGCATTGATCACAGGAGCTACTTCTGGTATTGGAAAGGCGATTGCCCAAGAACTTAGTCGCAAAGGGTGGTCGCTGATTCTCACTGGGCGCAGCGAAACCGCATTGGAGGAACTGAAAGAAACCCTGCCGGTTCCGGTGGAAACTATTGCATTGGATCTGGCAGAAAATCAGGCACCCTTTACATTGTACGAATTCTGCAAGGGAAAGCATGTAGACCTGTTGGTGAACAATGCCGGTTTCGGGGTGTATGGCGCATTTACGGATACGGCATTGCAGGACGAACTAGAATTGATCCAAGTGAACATCCGGACACTGCACATTCTCACAAAGCTGTTTCTCCGGGATTTCAAAAAGCGAAACAGTGGACGCATTCTCAATGTGGCATCCAGCGCCGGTTTCCTCACAGGGCCACTATTTTCCTCTTATTATGCTTCTAAAAACTACGTGGTACGGCTGTCTCTTGCTATTGCAGAAGAGCTTCGCCGGGAAAAGAGCCGGGTCACCATCAGTATTCTCTGTCCCGGTCCTGTGAATACCGGTTTCAACGACCGTGCCGGGGTGCAGTTCCGTATCAAGGCGCTGACACCAGAGGCCGTGGCGAAAGAGGCTGTTTTCGGTGCAATTACAGGAAAACTGCTGATTATTCCTGGGCTTATGATGCGTGTGGGCATTGCCGCTTCCCACCTAGTTCCGGAACAGATATTGTCCCGCATCCTCTATCATGTACAGGCGGCAAAAAAGCCTGAATAAAAAATAATAACACAAAAAGGCTGTTGCAAGCAAAGTCCATGGAAAACCAGTGCGATATTACACGCCCTGATACCCATAATTTACTGTTCTTGCAACAGCCTTTTACAGTTTTCTGGTCTTGTGATTCACCGGCGCACCAGTGAATTTTGAGGACAAAAATGTCTGTTCCCCATACAATCCATAATAACCGGACAATAAGTAACTCACTGCAATTGCCAGCAGATAATACGGTGCACCAGCAGCGCCAAACAGTTCCACAGCGATCATAAGGGATGCCAGAGGACAATTTGTCACGCCGCAAAACAGTCCCACCATACCTACAGCAGCACAGAATGAGGGCGAAATATTCAGTATCTGCCCGAACAGACACCCAAAAGTGGCACCGATGAAAAAGGACGGAACGATCTCGCCGCCCTTAAATCCGCCGCCCAGAGTGACAGCAGTGAAGATCATTTTCGCAAAAAAGGCATACCAGACCGCCGCTCCGCCCATAGCACGTCCGATGACATCCGTACCGATGCCTAAGTAATCCTGGTTTCGCACCAGCAGAATCAAAAGCCAAAGCATTCCACTCGCCGCCAGGATACGCAGATAGGGGTTCGGTATTCGTTTGTGCAGCTGTTTTTCCGTTTGATGCAGCAGAATACAAAAAAGAATACTGATAACGGCGCAAAGTATCCCCAACAGCAGGATCTTCAATGCAGGAATCACCTGAAACGACGGCACATCATCCACTGCAAATTTCGCCAAAGGAATGCCCAGCTTTCCGGCAAGCCATGAAGCCGTCAAGGATGCTATGGTACACGGCACAAGTGCCGCATAGTGCATTGCGCCAACGCAGACCACTTCCATGGCAAAAATCGGTGCTGCAATAGGCGTCCGAAAAATCGCAGAAAATGCTGCCGCCATACCGCAAAGGATCAGCACTCGTTTGTCACGTTCGTTCAACCGGAACAACCGGCTCAGAACGCTGCCCATGCTGCCGCCCAGCTGCAATGCCGCCCCCTCTCGCCCGGCACTGCCGCCGCAGAGATGCGTCACAATGGTAGAGACAAATATCAATGGTGCCATTTGCACAGGCAGCTCCGCTTCCGAACGTAACGATGCCAACACCATATTGGTTCCACGGTCATTCTGATCCCGGGTAATACGATAGAGCCAGACGATAAGCAAACCACCCAACGGAAGTGTCAGTAAGATCCACGGATGCCCGATGCGAAAAGATGTGACCCACTGGATGGCATACACAAAGACAACACCAATCAGCCCCACGATTCCCCCGGTGACTACAGAAAAAATGACCCATCGCAGCAGCAGCCGCAAATGAGAAATCACATGAATAGCACTGTGCAGCAACCGCCCTTTCCAGCGAGACACAAAAGCATTACACCTACGCAAAGAATCCCCTCCCAGAACAGAAACAATCCTCTGTGAAAAACTCCACAGAGGATCTTCTGCCAATTCAAATCAATCGATCAATAATTTTCAGCCTTGATCATGAAATAAGACTGCGGGTGCTGACATACCGGACATACTTCCGGTGCCTTCTTGCCGATCACAATGTGACCGCAGTTTGCACACTCCCAGATCACATCGCCGTCCTTAGAGAATACACAGTCACCTTCCACATTTGCCAGAAGCTTGCGATACCGTTCTTCATGCATCTTTTCGATCTTGCCCACTTCTTCAAACAAAGCGGCAATCTGTGTAAAGCCCTCTGCCTTTGCCTGTTCAGCAAATTCACGGTACATATCTGTCCACTCATAATTTTCTCCGGCAGCAGCATCTTTCAGATTTTCCGTTGTCTCCGGCATCTGACCGCCATTCAGCAGCTTGAACCAAATCTTTGCATGTTCCTTTTCATTGCTTGCAGTCTCTTCAAAAATCTTGCCGATCTGCACATAGCCATCTTTCTTTGCCTTAGAGGCATAATACGTATACTTCGTATACGCCTGAGATTCACCAGCAAACGCCGCCAGCAAATTCTTTTCTGTCTGTGTTCCCTTCAGTTCTGCCATGATCATGTCCTCCTTTTTGAATCTGCCTAAGTGAAAGTACAATATCACTTTCCTATCAGACAGTTTCCTGTACAACTTTTGATATATTCTCCTCGGCTGTCTCCTCTGGCTGCAACTGACACCCAGGACACAAACCGCTGAATACAATGTGATGTGATTCAATCAGAAAGCCGTCGGCGTTTATAATTTTATCGCAAAGATCCGTTTGATACGGCATATTTACATCATAAACCCGGCTGCACTTCCGGCATTCCATATGATAATGAGGCATCGTATTAAAATCAAAACAATCCGCACCATCTGGAATTGGGATATGCAGAATTCCCCCCTGTTCAGATAGAATTTTTAAATTCCGGTAAACAGTTGCCTTACTGATCAGTGTATTTTCCTTTGCAATTTCACGAAAGATCTCATCTGCCGTTGGATGGTTATGCATACGCTGTACCGTATCTAATACCAAACGGCGCTGTAACGTGTTGCGGTTTTTCATAAAAATCATCCTTTAAAAAATCATATCAAACAGAGATGTTGGCATAAAAGCTTAAATAATACCAGTTCTTAATTAAGATTATATCCTGTATGATACCATTTGTCAAGAGATTTCTCAAAAAATCCACTGCAATCAGATGCCTTTGCAGAGCCTACCCTTATTCCTCAGGACAGAGAGAAACATTCTCGCCGTTCAGGATCTTGCTGGATGTCCGCATAGCGCACATTTTTCCACACATAGAACAGGTATGCTTATCCTGAGGCGGACGACTTTCAAAGTAATTACGTGCTTTTTCGGGGTCAATGGCCTGAGCGAACATTCCCTCCCAGTCCACATCACAGCGTGCCCGACTCATGGCATTGTCCCAGTCCCGTGCACCAGGCAGTCCCTTTGCCACATCTGCGGCATGAGCGGCGATTTTCGAAGCCACGATGCCATCCCTTACATCCTGTAGATCCGGGAGACGCAAATGTTCTGCCGGCGTCACATAACACAAGAAATCTGCACCGTTCATGGCAGCAATGGCACCACCGATGGCTGCGGTAATATGGTCATACCCCGGTGCTACATCCGTTACCAATGGCCCCAATACATAAAAAGGCGCACCATGACACAGTCGCTTTTGCAGCTTCATGTTCGCTGCGATCTCGTCCATTGCCATATGACCGGGGCCTTCTACCATGACCTGTACATCACGTTCCCAGGCACGCTGTGTCAGTGCGCCTAGTTCCACCAGTTCCGAGATCTGACCAGCGTCAGTACTGTCCGCAATGGAGCCGGGACGCAGAGCGTCACCGAGACTGATCGTCACATCGTATGTTCTAAGGATATCCAAAACATCATCGTAATATTCATAAAATGGATTTTCATTGCCTGTCATTTCCATCCAGGCAAAAAGCAGCGAACCACCCCGGGATACAATATTCGTGGTACGTTTCTGGCGTTTCAGTGCCTCTACCGCACGCCGATTGATACCAGCGTGGATAGTTTGAAAGTCTACACCGGCTTTGGCATGTGCCTCCAGCACTTTCAGGAAATCTGTGGCTTTGATATCCGCCAGATCTTTTTCCAAATAACCGATAGCATCGTACATAGGCACTGTACCGATCATAGCAGAGGACATTTCCACTAGTTGTTTCCGGAAGGTATGGGTCTTTCCGTAATTGGACAGATCCATAATGGCTTCACAGTGAAACTGCAGTGCCAACTTCACCTTTTCAAATTCCGCAGAGTAATCATGGCAATCCCCAGAAATGCCCAGATTTACATTGATCTTTGTCCGCAAGCCCTCACCTATTCCGGCGGGATGCAGGCTCTTATGATAAATATTTGCTGGAATACAGACAGTACCCTTTGCCACACGCTCCCGGATCAATTCCGGAGAAAGATGTTCATCTTTGGCAACAGTCTCCATTTCCGGCGTGATGATCCCTTGTTTTGCTGCATCCATCTGTGTTGCATAAGTAGACATATGATCAAATTCCTCCCTATACAGTTACTGCTCCTGCAGAGCATAATTATGTGCAATAGGCCCGTGCCCGTGTCCCAAGGACAGACCTGCCTGAATGGCATGTGTAATATAATTTTTGGCACGACGCACACTATCCGTCATGGGAAAGCCCTGTGCCAGAAATACGGCAATTGCCGAGGACAGGGTACAGCCTGTACCGTGCGTATTTTTGGTTTCCAGATGCTGTCCAGGAATCCAGATGCATTCTCCGAATACATAGAGCAGATCATTACAGACACCGTTGCAGTGTCCGCCTTTCAATAAAATGGCAGTTTCATACTGTGTGGACAATTCCGCCGCCGCCTGTTCCATCTGAATGGGCGAAGTAATTTTCAACCCCGTGAGCCGCTGTGCTTCAGGAAGATTGGGCGTGATGAGCTCCGCCAAAGGCATGAGTTCCTCTTGCAATGCAGTCTGTGCCTGCTCTTTCAGCAAAGCATCACCACTTGTGGCGACCATCACCGGATCTACCACTACATGATGCAGCTGATATTTCCGAATTGCCTGGGCAATCACATGAATCTGCGGCACATCATAGACCATTCCGATTTTTACTGCCAAAGGCAGAATATCGTCGCATACGGCTTCGATCTGCTGCCGTAAAAAATCTGCCGGAACTGCATGAATCCCACGAACACTCACGGTATTCTGTGCCGTGAGTGCCGTAATGGCACTCATACCATAGCCGCCCAGCATGGTAATGGTTTTCAAATCCGCCTGCACCCCAGCACCACCGCTGCTGTCGCTCCCGGCAATGGTCAATACAGGATGGCGCACCATCATTGTGTACACTCCATTTCCTGAAAGGCTTCGGTCATCTGCCGCAGCGTCCGTGCAGCTTGCTGCACATCCGGCTCACCGAAAATGGCTGAGACAACTGCAATGCCGTTAATGCCAGAGCCATAGATTTGAGGCAGATTCTGCGTGTTGATGCCGCCAATAGCAATCACTGGAATGGAAACTGCCTTTCGGATGGCACAGAGTGTGTCAAAGGACAAATGAGATGTATCGGACTTTGTACCCGTAGGAAATACTGCGCCGCAGCCAATATAATCTGCACCTTCCTGTTCTGCACGAATTGCTTCTTCCACAGAATGTGCACTGGTGCCTAAAACGGCATCCTCACCCAGAATTTCCCGTGCCTTTTTCAGCTTCATATCACGCTGTCCCACATGAACACCATCTGCCCCAAGGACACGTGCCGCTTCTACATCATCATTGATAATACAGGGGATCCCAGCATTCCGGCAAATAGAAACAATGGGATATGCCAGCTGGATCAGTCGCTGTGTAGTACAGTTTTTTTCTCGGATCTGCAGCATGGTAATACCCCCGGCAATGGCAGCACGAACCTGATCTGTCAGATCGGCAGCCGGTGCGGTAATGGCATACAATTGAAATGCGGATGGGGATAGTTTCATAGTTGATCTCCTCTCTTTCTGTTTTGAAAAAATGAGCGCACCAACAGCGGTACGCTCACAATGACTCACATCGTTACCTCCGTTGGCATTACCCAAATCAGGTACGGTCGAGACGTCTGCGTCTCCTCTCAGCCTGCGCCCAGCAAGCTCCCGTTTTTTACTCATACTAGTATCAGTTTTGTCCCACAAGCGACTGCCGCATACGCTGCCAAAATGGTGCCATATACTCAAATATGGCAATATACTTATCCACAATGGCAACCACAAAGCCCTCCTTACACCGGGGCTTTTGCATCACGACCGGCCACATGTGGTGGACGATCATGTCCTCTTCCTTTGCATTCAATGAAAACTGCATTGCCGCATTAGACAAGGCAAGCTGCGGATGCGTGGCAAAGTGAGACGCTTGTTCCGGAGCAGTGCTGCGGTCATATTCGCATGTCTCATAAAAATAAAAATCATGCAGCAAACCTGCACGAGCTGCCGATACCGCATCCCAGCGAAACCGGCGGCAGATCAGATAGCTGTAATAGGAAACATTGATACTGTGCTGAAATCGTGTCGTATGCACATGGTGTCGAAATTGTTTCAGTTGCTGCATATTCGCATGTTCCAGAATATCTGCCACAAAAGCGTAATATGCAAGTGCGGTAAGCTGCTTTTTCGAGCAAATTGCATGCAGCATACAGTGCACCGTCCTTTCCGAACTGTCAACGCAGTTCATCGGCAAGCGGCATCACGCCACTGAAAATACGTACATCCATCCAACGTGACCTCTTCTATTCATCAGTGTATCAGATTTTTAGCAATTTGTCAAGTAAAATCCTTTGGTATTTTGCGCAAAAGAGCTGTTGTGATTCTTTATAGGCAATACTGTGCGATCTTTATGCGGTATTGCCATAACAAAAGAAAAGATACCGTTTCGCAATAATCCTCCAGACAGCAAAATCGGACATTCCGCCATGAAATGTCCGATTTTTTGTTCAGATTGAATTATATGGGTTATTCTGCGCTGGGCAGGGATTTCACCAAGGATACCAGGAATTTCAGCAGAATAATGGCATCGTTATTACCAAGCTCGCTGTCTGCATTGCAGTCTGCGTTCAGAAGCGCCTGATCGGACAGCTTCACTGCGCCGGCAGCCGCCTTGTTCAAGAGAACTGCGTCAGTGATGTCTACTCTGCCATCCAGGTTAATGTCACCATAGAGCACGCTTGCATCAACAGAAACTGTTGTCTGAGAGCCACCATTTGTGGTTGTATCAGAATTTCCTGTTGTATCTGTTGCCGCAGTTGCAGTTGTTTCTGTGGTAGTTGTAGTACCTGTTGTAGTTGTAGTCGTAGTGCCTGTCGTCTCTGTACCATCACCTACTAGTTTCAGCACACCGAATACACTGGTGTCAATATAACCCTGACCACTCAGGTCATTCCAATTGGTAATGCCAGTACGCTTTCCATCACCGGTGCCATCATCGTTGATCTGAACATCAAAGCCCACGATCTGATCTGCGTGGAAAGAACCAATGGTATACGGGATCGCAACCTCTACCAGATAGCCGTCTGCGGTCTTTGCAGCAGCAGAAACAAACGCATCTGTAGAACGTCCATCCGTGACAGTCTTGTCATTCTCGTAATTGATACGACACTGAATGTCGTCGGACTCGTAAGAAGAAGTTTTGTGGTTGTTTTCGTCGAAGAACACTTCCACGGTATCCTGCTCATAAGCGTTGGCACTTGCCGCACTCAGCTTGGCATCCTTGACTTCTGTCAGCACATAGAGATAGTTTTCATCCCACAGCATTTTAGAAGTACCAGTTGCACCGCTGCCCATGGAGTAATTATTGATGTCGATGGTGTTGGCATCTGCCCAGGCATCATCGATGACACCGTCAATTTCGATAGGACTTTCCGCCTTGGTAGCCTCAGCGTAGTTGGGCTGTGCGGCAAGGGTAACGATACCACAAGTGGGTTTCAAATTGTTATATCCCATATCGCCATAGCTGAAAAAGGCATCGTATTCTTTTTTTGCAGCAGCCGTATCATTCCATGCGGCATCACAATTCATCACATCGAGATATACAGTACCGCCGAGTTTTCCAGTCAGTTGAATCGTAATATCCTCAAATTCATGGGAAGGTGTTGTCATACCAGTTCCCAGCATACTACCTGTCTGACTTTCTGTGCCTCCATAGATGGTGATATCTGGGTGAACAGAAATCACATCGCCCTGACTGAATTGGATTGCCTGGCACGCATCATATACACGAACGACCATGCCATCCTCGTTCCACGCAGCCTTGAAATAAGTTGTGTTGTCTCTGTTGAGATACTGCTTTGTACCAATTTCCAAGGCACGCTCTAGATCCGCTTCTGTGCCATCATACTGATATGCTGTCATGGTCTGAAGTTTCTCCACCTCGGAATCCGTATCAACTACCGCATAATACGCCGGTTTTGCCTGATAATCCTTATCAAACAGCAGCGGATAACCGCCGATCCAGCTGGTGGAGTCTGTAATACCCCAGAGTACAACAGCAGAAATGTCTGTACCGGAATCTTTCAGTTCCTTGTACATTTTGAATACATCCTGATACCGCTGTGCCAGTGCCAGCTGATCTGCATACGCATTCGACTTTTCAGATATATCCAGCTCCGTGATCTGGATCTCGAGCCCCAGGTCTGCATACTGTTGAATGGCATCCTTGTACAAATCAATGGTAGGATAACTCATGGAAATATGAGACTGCATCCCCATACCGTCGATCAAATTTTTTTCAACCAGCGGCGTCAAAATGTCGCTGATGATATAAGCCTGCTTATTCGGGGAATACTCATTGTAGTCGTTATAGAACAGCTTGCAGCCTTCCGGCGCATACTTCCGGGCATATTCGAATGCCAGCGGAATATAGGACTGATCGCCGAATACCTTCACCCATGCAGACTGTCCGCTGACCTCATTATTAGAACCAGCATCCCGGATAGTACCTGCATCAGAAGCAGCCTCGTTAACCACGTCCCATGCGTAGAATTCCACATCCGGATAATCAGCCGCCAGCGTTTCCATAACGATCTTGATGTAGTTTTCCAGACGCTGTGTCATCTTTTCCTTGGATACCCATGCACCGTTGGAATCAAAATTCTCTTTGAAGAACCAGTCCGGCGTCTGGCTGTGCCAAACCAACACATGCCCACGCACCGGAATACCATTTTCTCCGGCGAATTTCAGCATTTCGTCTGCCTCGTTCAAGGAGATCTGGGGCATAGTATCATCGCCGGCTTCTTCCACGTACTTCTGAGACAGAGCCTGATCCAGCACACTGTCCGGTTTCAGTTCATTGCCCAGCGTCATACTGTTATAATGCTTTAAGATCAGATCTTTTGTTGCACCTTGCGCAAACTCCGAGCCGGCAACTGCACAGCCTAACTTGAAGTAATCGGAATAAGCATCCTTCAATGCGGTGATATCGTCCTGGATCGTCGGGTCGGGCAGATGTTCGCCAATGGCATCGTCTATATAGAAGTTCATCATATCCTGATCCTTGGGTGCACTGGTGTAACCTGTCTGAACATAGACATAAAAATTCGTTGCACCCTCCGGCACAGTGAATTCACTGCCCACATACTGCCATTCACCCTTATTGGCGGTTTCCGTAGCAATGGTGTAATAGTTTTCCTTGCCATTCAGATCATACTGCAAGTTAATGGAAAACTTCTGCGTATCAGTGTACTGGTCGCCGTCATAGAGCACATAGCAGCCCACATTGTAATAGCCGCCAGCCACCATGATATCTGCGGCGCTTCTGGTTGCGCCGTTCCACAGCTGTGTTCTGCCGGAGACGTACAAACTGTTGCTGCCGCTGTGTGCATACTTGGTGGAAAGCTCCACCGCAGCACTGCCTCGGCTCTTCCAGTTCTGCGTCGTACTGTCCTCAAAATCCGAGGTAAACTTGTCATCCAGCTGAATCTCCGTCTTTTCTCCCTTGATGACAATATCATCAATGTAATAAGTCTGATCAGTGCCGGCATTCGCCATCTCCACATAGAGTATCATGCCTGTAGCACCAGACGGCACCGTATAATTGCCTGTCATAGTGACCCATTCTCCGGCAGTTGCCTGCGCAGCAGCTACCTGGTCATAGTGATCTGTACCACTGGCGTCAGTATAGATCATCTTGATTGCCACATTTTGCTGACCGCTGCCCTCATACATGGTGCTGGCAGAGATCTCATAAGTCTGCCCCTCCGCCACAATGCCAGACAGAGAACAGCGAGGCGCACCCCATGTGGCTGTACGGTCATAGCAATAGAGGGATGTGCTGCCGCCATGCGCCTGGTCTGTAGACAGGGACAGAGATGCACCAACACCCTTCCATGCGCCGTAACCGCTTTCAAAAGTATCATTCATCAGTTCTTCCAGCGCTGCAGAACTCGTCATAGCGGAAAGTGATAATCCGCTGACAGCAAGCACACCGGAGGTCAATGCTGCCAAAATTTTTCGAATTGAAATCATATTCTTCTCCTTTCTTGTTCCTTTCATAATAAAAATAATTTACTGCATCGTATGACACCCATAGTATCATAATGCATAAAATATTATATCATTTCAAGAAGATTTTGTCAATATTAAATTAGTATTTTTGAAAGAGCAGCTTATGCACAAAATCAGACAAATTTTGCGTTTTCTTCTTGCACTGCGGCTTGGAGCGTGGTATAATGATAGTATGCTGTGCATACGCTGAAGATGCAGCAGACACAGCGTTCCTATGATACTTATAGCATTCCTCTGCTGTCAGAAGGATTTTCCAATATTTTATGATTCTCAGAAAGGATATTATTATGCCGTTTTTGAAACCTCTGCGTTGTTTTGCATTTCTTGTCACTGTATCTTTAACGCTTCTTGCCTGCTCTGGTTGTTCGCTTCCCTTTCAGAAACAGGAAAGCGACGGCGCCGGCTATCTTTTTACAGTCAGTCTACCATCCAATCCCCAAAGCCTCGATCCACAGTCTGCAACGGATGCTTCTTCCAAAACGATCATTACAAACCTCTACGAGGGGCTAGTCGAACTAGACGAATCCGGCACGCCCCAACTGGCTGCTGCGGAAAGCGTCAATGTCTCTGCGGACGGGCTGATCTATACGTTTCAGTTAAAAAATAACCGCTACTGGTATTATGATGCCAATCAAAACGATGTCATTGATGAGGGAGAATCCTGGCAAGTGACGGCATCGGACTATGTCTATGCGTTCCAGCGGATCTTCGATCCCCAGACGCAGTCTCCTTATACAGACATGTTTTCCTGCCTGAAAAACGCCTCTGCCATTCAAAACGGACAGATGGATTGTTCACAGATCGGCGTCAATGCAATCAGCGACACACAGCTGCAATTTTCACTGGATCAGCCGGACACCCAGTTTCTCAACCGTCTGGCTTCTACAGCAGCTATGCCCTGCAACGAGTCCTTCTTTCTCCAGACAAAAGGACGCTATGGGCTGGATCAGGAATGTGTGGCATCCTGCGGCGCATTTTATCTGCGTCTGTGGTTTTATGACCCATATGGCAGCGATAATCTCATCTACATGCGCCGCAATTCTGCCAATACTGAAGCACGGAGCGTCTATCCTGCCAATCTGACATTCCAGATCAAAAAAAGCAGTCAGAATACGGCTGAGGATTTTGCAGACGGTTCTTCGGATGTCCTTGCCACATCGGTCTATCAGCCGCAATATATGGAGAGTGACCGCTACACAGTCACATCCCGCCGTGTTACCACTCTGGGGCTGATCTTCAACCCGGATAATACTGCCTTTGCCAACGCCAACATCCGCAAGGGACTTTCCATGGGCATCAACCGTTCTGTCATCGGTGAAAATTCCAGTGGTGACCTGTCCCCAGCATATGGAATCATTCCGCCGGATGTGCACTGTAACGGAAAATCCTACCGAGAGCTGATACCGGAGACGGCAACCGCCTATGACGCTGCTGCCGCAGTGGACACATTCCAGAAGGGTATGAAAGAACTACACATAGAGTCTTTGGATTCCACAAAGATCCTGGTTTGCTCCAGTCTCATGGACTGCGAAAATCTCCACGACATTATCCAGACCTGGCAAGAAATCTTCGGATTTTATATCGGGATCGAAGAGGTCTCAGAATCCGACTACTGGAAACGCATTGCCAACAAAAATTACACCATTGCCGTCTACGGCATCACTGGCTCCAATGACAATCCTGCTTCTGTGCTGGAACAGTTCGAAACGGATGAGAACCAGTTCTATTACAGCAGCCACACAACAGATTCTCTAATTACTGGATTGAAGAACTGCGCCTCTTCTGAGGAATTACAGCAAAAATGCCAAAGTCTAGAACAAGCAATCCTGACCGAGGGACAATTCATCCCCATCTTCTACAAGAATCAGTACTGCATCACACGATCCAACAATGCAGACATCGGATATGATCCCTTTTCCGGTGCGCTGAATTTCCGCAATGCCAAGCATTTTGAGTAAGGTTCTGAAAATCCCCAGAACTTTCCTTGTTGCATTTTTCGTCCTGCTGCATACAATAATAATAGCAGCAGGGCCTGCTTTGAGATAGATGCCGCCGCCGATTTCCAAAAAGCGGTACGGATACGGCAAGGGCTGTCGTAAGCAGCAAAATCCAAAAAAGTGTTACAATATTGCCTGTATTGTGCTTGCTTTTCTGTGTTTTGCTGTCTTGCAACAGCCCTTATTTTTATAAAAATTCAGATCGGTTTATCCTCAGCGTTTCTTTTTTTGCAAATCATTCTCCAGTCGGTTCACCTGGTCATGCCGTCCCACCACTGCTATGATATCATTGGCATAGAGCGCCGTATTGGGTGTAATATCTGTTGTGACCTCTTCCCCATGCTTGATAGCGATAATGTTCAGCCGATATCTCTGGCGCAGGTTCAGTTCCTGTACCGTTACAGTGGTGATAGTTTCCGGAATACAGATTTCTGTAATGCTGACATCCTCACTCAGGGCGATATATTCCAGCACATGCGGTGCCAGAAGCCGGTTTGCTAGACGGATTCCCATATCCCGTTCCGGATAGATCACCTCAGCGCCCAGCTTTTCCAGAACACACCCCTGTTCCTCACTGGTTGCTTTTGCAATCACATGGGGGACTCCTAGTTGTTGGACAGTCAGCGTCGTAAGAATGCTCACATCAATCTGACCACCGATTCCTACGATTACCGTATCACAGTCCTGAATACCAATATTCCGCAGATTTTCTTTTGACAAGTCACTGACCACATAAGCGTTATCAGTAAAAGTAATGGCATTGTTGATGACCGATTCCTTTTTATCGATGACAATCAGATCTTTTCCTGCCTCTGCCAGCCGTTTTGCCAGAGCAAATCCAAATCTGCCCAAACCGATCACAGCATATGTTTCATCTTTCGATACACTTCTTTTCAAATTCATGACATTCTGCACGACATCCAAAGCCGCACTTCCTCCTTTTTATCCTATTGAAATTTTACCCTACTGAAATCGCTTCTTCCGGACGCAATACCTCGTTATTATTCCTGCCCTGCATGATCCAGAGTGTTGCCACAGTCAGAGGTCCCAGACGTCCAATATACATGGTAATGATGATCACCAGCTTACTCAAACCGCACAATTCCGGCGTCAGCCCGCAGGACAGACCCACAGTCGCAAATGCCGATGTGGTTTCCATGAGAATGTGGATAAAAGGCACATCCGGTTCCAGAACGCAAAGCAAAAATGTAGATGTCAGAATGACACTCAGTCCCATAACAAAGATCATAAATGCCTTATCTCGCACTTCCTGGGATATCCGCCGCCGGAATACAGTAGGATGACGGTTTCTGGTGTAACCAATGGCCGACCAGATGCAAACAAACAAAGTTGTTACTTTGATACCGCCGCCGGTAGAGCCTGGGGCTGCCCCCACAAACATCAACAATACCATCACAAGCAAAGCTGCATTGGAGAAGTCTCCCAGGGAAAATGCCGAAAAGCCCGAAGTTCGTGTCACAGTGCTATAGAAAAACGCCTGCACCCAGTTCAGGCCTTCCTGCGTTGCGTGGAGCAGCAGCGTTCCGCATACCAGAAGAAACCCTGTCATAGTTAAAACCACTTTGGTGTGCAGAGAAAACTTGTGGAATCGGCGTTTCTGCACAATATTCCACATAACGAAAAATCCCAGACCACCACAGATAGTCAGACCGGATGTGAGCAGCAGCATAGGTACATGATCCTGATACTGCATCAAGCTGTCTTCGCCAAGCAGATCAAAACCGGCGTTATTGAATGCAGATATAGAGTGGAACACACTGAGCCAGATGGCATGTCCCACAGAATAGTCCTGAACAAAAATGGGAAACGCCAGGACTGCACCCAACAATTCAAATCCAAAAGTCACAAAAAACAGAACCTTCAGCAACCGGAGAATCCCTTGAAAGCTAGACTGGTTCAACGATTCTTTAATCAGTGAACGCTCCCGGATACCGATTTTTTTGCCAGTCAACAAAATAATCCCCACACCCAGCGTCGTAATACCCATTCCGCCGATCTGGATCAGCAGCAGCAAGACTGTCTGCCCGAATCCCGACAAAACAGCATTGCACTGTATCACAGAAAGCCCGGTAATACAGACTGCACTGGTTGCCGTGAAGAGTGCATCAACAAGAGAAAGTGTTTTCCCTTCCTGATGTGAGACCGGCAGTGCCAGCAATACTGTTCCCAACAGTATCAGTAAAGCAAATCCCAAGGCGATCATGCGCCCTGGTGTCAACAGTTTATTCCATTTCATTTTTTGCTCCATCCTCCTTTCCCTGCGAAAAATTTATCGCAAAAAACCGGCGCACACTGTCCGTGCGCACCGGCATTGATTCCCGAATCTGAATTTTATTCTTCTTCCAAGCAAGCGGTCGCATCCACTGGAGGAATCATATCTTCCGTAGGAACTGCTTCCGCAGTTGTCTCATATACTTCTGTCTGCGCAGCTTTTTCAGCCTTGCGTGCAGCACGTTCCGCCTGTTCGGCTTCCTTTGCGGCACGACGTGCAGCTTCCTCTGCCTCTGCTTCTGCCTTCCACTTACCGTAAGAAGTGTTTTTACAGCCGCATTCCGGACAGAATTTTTGCAGATCATTGACCTTCGAACCGCAGGAAGGGCAAATGGTCGCATTGTCCAATCCAGCCAGTTCCGATTTCAAAACGTCCATCTGTGCAATAAGATCAGCTGCCTGCTGAAACAGCCCGGCATACTGTTCTCCCGGATCGCACTGATTTTCTACATAATATCTGGATCCGATTTCCTTGTAGATCATTTCAAGAGATTCATTACAGCTATTGATCATTCGACGAATTCTTGCACGTGCAGCGGCTTTTTTAGAAGAATCAGCAACTTCCTTTGCCACTTTTCCTACATCATCGCTCATTTTCCGAAACTGATCACGAAAATCCATATGTCGTACCTCCTGGTATCCTTTGATTGCGATTGCATAATCTATCATATGACGATCTGCCGTCAATTGATTCCCGAATGTTTCAATTATCAACCACAAATATAAGCAAACCGTGGGCTTCGCAGTCCAAGAACACCCCGGAAGGAGTCCCCGTTCACGGTTTTCTGACCATCGATCGTCACTGACCGCACATATCCGCTGTCGCCTACCTCCAATTGGATCCAGTTAGACGGATTCGAGGAAAGCATAATGCCATAGGCGCTTTGGATGCGGGAGCGAACTTCGTCAATTGACATATAGGTGACCACACCATAATTGGGATCATATACCGCATCATAATCGCAGGGAACGCTTACTAGATAATCATACTGTGTTCCCCAGACATCACCCGAGTTTGCAGTCGCACCGCCGCTGGATGCACCGTAGACTGTCAAAGCATAGCTCTCGTCGTAATAGAGTGCCTGTCCGAGCACAGAGGAAACTGCATCAATGACATTCTGCGGTGGATTTGGCTTTAAGATCACGTTGTTGACGCTGCCGCCGTTATACATGATGTATGTATAGGCAGCTACTGCCTGGGCTTTCATTGCCTCCGGATGCATAGTAGAACTCATCTCATTATAAACGATTTGTGAGATGATGTCCAGAATGCTTCCGGTTACACCGTTGGCAGTAATTGTACCGCCAGCATTTTCCTGTACCAGAGTGGTACCGGGATAATAGTGGAACAATATGGACTGGTAGTCGTAACCGCCGTAAGATGCGTAATAATTTGCACCATTCTGGCTCATGCCCACACAATGTCCATATCCGTACGTGGTAAACGCAAATTGTCCAGCTTTTGCAGCGCCAAGAGAGGCAGCTGCGCCTATATTTGTGTTACCAGAAAGATCGGAGGAAGCCAAGGATTCCATTGCTTTTGGTGTTGTAGCCTCTTCCATGGCACCAATTTCTTCTTCCGATGGGTTCACTTCTTCGTATTGTACCAATGATAAGCTGGAATCGTAATCTGAAATTTCAGCTTTCCACAGGGTATCGCCGCTTTCCGCCGCCGCTGTCTCCGTCACAGGAGAAACAATCTCGGGTACTGCGTAAGCACTGACTGCGGTAGTTCCGGCAAGCAGTGCTGCAATGGCAATGGCAATACCTGCATGTGGGTAACGTATTTTCATATCAAAACTCCATTTTGACCGGCAAATGCCGGGTAGTATTCTGCACAGGCGTACCGGAATTTTCTCCGGTCGTGCACGAAACAGAATGACAAATGCAATCTGTTATTCCTGTGCAGGCACTGAATCTTCTATCCCTCCTCCTTGTATTGTCGTCAGCAGTGTCTCGGTGTCTTCGCCTTCACGAAGCCGGCGTGCCACTACCAGAAAACGAGAATTATCCTCATCAGAATAGCAGGTGGAGAGCGTCAGAATATGGTCTCCGAACTGCACATCCAAAGGATTGTCGATCATATTTTTGGATTCTACGGAATTGACATAGCTGTCAAAAGTTGCCTTATCGTCCAGTTCCTCCATTTGCCAATACAGGAAATCAGAGTCAGCATTGCCGCTTGTAATGATCAGACCAAAGATCACATAAGTATAGTCCGCATAGTTGGAACTAAATGTGATAAACGGTGCTTCCTTATAGTAGGACGGATCCTGACGATACCGGCGGAGAGAACCAAACATGGTATTATCCGCCATATTATGTCCATAAAGAATGGTATTCTCTGACCATGTTGCCGGATCTGCGCCAAAGACATCAGTGCAGTCCATAAACACGGTTCCAGCACGGAACTCCTGACCGTCAAAGCCATGATCCAAATAATATTCATCATCCGTTGTCTGCACAACAGGATTGTCCACCTGCGTACCATCTATGGTAATATATCCTACAGTATCCGGATTCTGTGCCAGGAGCTTTTTCGCACGCTCTGTCAGTTCCGGCGCTTCTGTTGGTGCCTCAGTAGGTGCTTCTGTTGCAGCGGGAGTTGTCACTTCCACGCTTGCAGTCTGGTCAATTTTTTCACCGCAGCCTGTTGCAAGGATCGAGAACATCAATGCAGCCGCAACTGCGCCGTTTTGCCATTTCTTCATAGTGTTTTTCCTCATTTCCTTTTTGAGCCCATTATGCCAGGATAAGTTAGACTTTCCGCATTATCCATAAGGTGCAAAGGGCGCATCGGGGTCGTATGTCCTTTCATTCCACAAATAATACACATTGGGCCATTTGATATTGGGATTTGGCGTGCTGCCTGCGACCCGTTCATACGGATCTTCTCCCTCACGAACAAGGCGTGCCACAATCACAAGCCGTGCCGTATCAAACGCATTATTACATGTAGAAAGAGTCAACAGCTTGTCACCATATTCCACATCCACATTGGTGATGCGCAGCGTCCGCCGCTTGACCTCATTGACATAGTTATAAAATTCCGTTTCATCCGCAAAATTGATGGCATTCCAATAATCAAAACGGGTATCCGTGGTATCTTCAGCATCTGCAATAAAATAGCCGAAAATGAGATACTGATAGGTCTCATAATTGGAATTGAGCTGGATGACCGGATGCTGCTCATAATAATTTTCATCGGTACGGTAATATTTCAACATACCAAACATGGAGAGATCCCGCATGTTATGCCCATAGATAATCAGATTATCCGAATTAGGCACTTCCAATGTACCGTTTTCACCTACCCGGTCAAAGGAACAGCGATAATCCAGAAAAATCGATCCCGGTTTGGAATCTTCTTTCTGTACATTCCGGTAAAGATAATATTCATTACCCGGTTCATCGTCCAGGTGATGGAGCACAGGATAATCAACCTTTGTATCTGGAATGGAGAGCCAACCGTTGATTTCCTCGTTCATGGCAAGCAGATCTTCTGCACCGGGCAGCAGAGTATAGATCTTTTCTGTCGGTTCTTCTTCAACTTCTTCCGGTTCATCCTGGGATACAGCCGTGGTATATGCCGGCAGTTTGGCATGATAGCTGTTGCCGATGTCCTCGTACAGAGCATCTGTCCGGAGAACATCCACAAAATAAAGAATAATCAGCACCACACACACCAGAAATACCAAAACAGAAAGGAGAAAGATGGATTTTCTTGCGATCTCTCCTCCAGGATCTCCGTGCTGCGGCAACAGGGACAGGACCTTCTGCCCGAATGTCTGCTTTTGCTTTTTCGGTAGCTGGTGCGGTGCCGGCGGCGGAAACTTTTCGGGATGCTCCTTGCGTTCCTTTACCTGCTTGATCTGATATGCCACACGAAGCGAAACAGCTTCATCTTCCTCCTCCTGGGCAATATGAAACAGAGTCGTACGGATCGTTGTGATCTTATCCTCTGGTTCTTCCAAAAGATCGGTTTCTTCTGTCGGCAATGCCTCTGTTTCAGAAGAACCTGGGTCTGTACCTGCGCTTTCAGAAGCATCTGCCGGCGTAGTTTGTTCCGCTGTCACTGCATTTTCTGTCGGTTCGCTCTGCTCTACCGTGATTTCCGGCGTATCAGACGATGCTACAGCGGTTTTTTCTTCATCCTGCATTCTGCTTCCTCCATCAGGGTACGTTCTGCGATACCAAATGCACACACTGCCGTTCCACAGCGAATTTCTTCCCGTGTCTGCAATCCGTACCGCCAAAGCTGCAAATGCGCAACAGCCTCCTGTTCACCCCATAGTATCCCCACATACACCGTACCCACCGGCTGTTCCAGCGTACCGCCGCCGGGTCCGGCAAGTCCTGTCACAGACAGACATAGATCAGCCCCGGACTGCTGCCGCAAACCGTGCACCATAGCAGAAGCCACTTCCGCACTGACAACGCCACAGTCTGCGATCAGCTGTTCCGGCACGCCGAGCAGCCTGGTCTTCATCCGTTCCGCATAGGTGCACAGTCCCAGTTCAAACACGTGGGACGCACCTGGGACGGATGTTATCAGCTGGGACAGCAGTCCGCCGGTACAACTCTCTGCTGTGGCAATGGTTCGGTGATTTCTATCTAATAATTGTACAACATGCGCTATGGTTTTGTCAAGTGCTTTTTCCGTGTCTTTATAAATATGACATACTTTTTCCTCTTCCAGCAGAAAATATCCCACGATCTGACACCGCCTTTCGACAAATTCACATTATTTTTCGTCTAATTCAAAAACACGCATGGTAGTACCTGCCACTGCCTTTTCCACCAGTTCCGTGAAGTCAAATTTGTTCTGTGCCTTTTCCACATCCGCAAGAGACGGACGCACTTTCGGATGCCTAGGCGTAAATACAGTACAGCAATCCTCATAGGGCAGCGTAGAAGTTTCAAAAGTACCAATAGCACGGGCAGTTTCCACAATTTCCGTTTTATCCAAACCGATAAGGGGACGGAACACCGGAATCTTGCTGACGGCATCGGTACAAGCGATCGCCTGCATGGTCTGGCTTGCCACCTGTCCCACACTTTCGCCGGTGATCAGGGCAAGGCAGTTGTCCTTTTCTGCAATTTTCTGAGCGATCTCCATCATGAGACGCCGCATAATGACAGTAAAATATTCCTCCGGGCAATACTTCTTGATCGCCTCCTGAATTTCTGTAAAGGGCACACAGAAAAAGGCAATGTTGCCGCAGTATGGCGTCAGTTCCTGACAGAGCTGTTCTACCTTTTCCTGGGCACGGTCGGAAGTATATGGCGGACTGACATAATGGATCGCCGAAATGTGAATACCCCGACGTGCCATGCGATAGCCGGCAACAGGACTATCGATACCACCCGACAGAAGCAGCAATGCCTTTCCGCTGCTGCCCACAGGCAGACCACCAGCACCCTTAATATTGGCACCATGGACAAAAGCATGGGTATCACGAATTTCCACCATAACAGTCACATCCGGATGGTGTACATCCACTTCCAGATGAGGATATGCCTCCAGCAAAATGCCGCCTAACTCGGCGCAGATCTCCGGGGATTTCAACGGAAAAGCCTTATCTGCCCGTTTCGCTTCTACCTTAAAAGTACGTGCACCTAACAGTACTTCTTCCAGATAGGGCACTGCCTTTACGGTGATGTCCTCCATGGACTTTTCGCAGACACAGGCACGGCAGAGTGCAGCGATGCCGAACACGCACTGCAAATGCTCCAGCACCTCGTCCAGGTCGATGTCCTCCGACTGAGGTTCCATATAAATGGTGGACTGGGCACGTGTCAGACGAAATGCACCGAATTTTTTCAGCCGCCGGCGCAGGTTTTTCATGAGAATATCTTCAAATGTACCACGGTTCAGACCTTTTAACGCCATTTCACCGTATTTTGCCAGAATCAGTTCTTTTGCCATATTGACAGCTCCTCTATATAATGTATGTTATTGAGCAATCAGCTTTTTTATCGAATTTTTCCGCCATGAAAATAGCATTCGTAAATCTTCTGATCCAGATAAAATATTTCTTCATAGCCCTGGAACCATTCAAATGTTCCATCTGTGCAACAGTGATAAGAATAGTCACCATTCTGATACCGTTCCGGTCCCCGGTATGGCTTTTCAGAAGGAACTCTTTGCAGCGCTTCTTTCAAAAAATCTCCGCTGAACTTTTCACCTGTCACTCGTCCGATATAGTTCATGCTCCAAAACGGATGTCCATTGATCCAGAGTGCTTCTTCACCGGAAAACTGCTCGCCGCCTAAGTAGGTATCGTAATACATATAGTCACCTTCCTGATAGATCAGGTCGTGTGATTCCGGTCGTGTAGAAGTTGTTTCACTCCCCTTGCCTGCATAAGTCGCTTTTTTCGCACGGATCAAAAATGATGTTATATCATTCATGAGAAACTCCTTTTGTCACTGCTCAAATTTCTCTCGTATTCTTTTCAATTTTAATGCATCAATTCCCGCTGGGCATCTCGCAGCCCCTCTGCCAATGCCGCTAAATCTTCCTCCGTATTTTCCGCACAAAGGCTGATCCGCAGGGCGCTGTCTACTTCCGCCGGCTTTGCGCCGAAAGTTTCCAGCACACCACTGCTGGCGCCCTTGGAACACGCCGAACCGCTGGATACATATATTTCCCGCTTTTCCAGATAGTGCAGGACAATTTCCGAACGATACCCCAGTAGGGAAAGATTCAGCACATAGGGCGATGTATCAGGAATGTCCCGGATCACCACGTTATCCAGCGTCCGGAGCAGTTCTAGAAGATGACTTCGCAGTTGGGATACTTTTTCATAGCGTGTATCCAACGTAGGTGCTAGTGCGCCCACTGTTGCGCCAAATGCGGCAATCAACGGCGCACTTTCTGTACCCGGACGAATCCCCTTTTCCTGGTGTCCCCCAAAGAGAATCGGTTTCACCCGAATACCTTGCTTCACATACAGCGCACCTACGCCTTTGATACCATGCACCTTATGACCGCTGATAGAGATAAGATCAGCGCCCAAAGTCCTTGTCCGGAAAGGGACTTTTAAAAAGCCCTGCACGGCATCGCAGTGAGTGATGATCTCCGGGTCACGGTGCTTTACGGCACGGAACACCTCTTCCACGGGCATCCGATACCCATTTTCATTGTTGACCATCATCATACTGACCAGACAGGTATCCTTATCAATTTGCGCCAGAAAATCTGCCGGGTGATATAATCCATCTGCCCCCGGCGCTACCGGCACAATAGTGAAGCCCTCTGTTTCCAGATATGCCAGAGTCTGTTTCACAGAAGCGTGCTCCACGGCACTGACGATAATTTTTTTGCGTTTCCGTCCATATGCCGCTGCTGCGCCGCGCAGTGCCAGATTATTACTCTCCGTTGCACCGGAGGTGAATAACAGCTCCTGAGATTTGCAGCCCAATGCATCGGCAATGATCTGCCTTGCAGCATCTACTTCGTGCTGTGCCTCCAGCCCCTTGCTGTGCAGTGAGGACGGGTTGCCATAATATTCCGAAATACAACGCATCATTGCGGCTGCTGCTTCTGCACACGGTTTCGTGGTAGCAGCATTGTCCAGGTAATGTTCCATCTTCGATTTTCCCTTCTTTTCGCTCCAAGAATAGTACTATTATAACACAGTCAAAGGCAATGTGCAAGGGCTGCAAAAAAATTCGAAAAAAATGAAAAAAAGTACTTGACAAATGATTTTGGATGTGATATAATAATTCTTGTCGCTGAAAATGTGACAGAAACATGCGGATATGGCGGAATTGGCAGACGCGCTAGCTTCAGGTGCTAGTCCTCGCAAGGGGGTGGAGGTTCAAGTCCTCTTATCCGCACCATAATAGTGTTGCAACCAAATGAGTTACACATTGAGAAAACAGAAAACTTTATATATGCGGATATGGCGGAATCGGCAGACGCGCTAGCTTCAGGTGCTAGTCTTCGCAAGGGGGTGGAGGTTCAAGTCCTCTTATCCGCACCACATGTTTTCTGGTTTATCAAGTGTGTATTTGGAAAGCACTTAAAAAATCAATTGGATCGAAATCAATGATTCAATTGCATATGCGGATATGGCGGAATCGGCAGACGCGCTAGCTTCAGGTGCTAGTCCTCGCAAGGGGGTGGAGGTTCAAGTCCTCTTATCCGCACCATGATTGGGTGACAAAAAAGATGTCACCCAATTTTTTTCAGCATTCATGCGGGTTTGCGGGCTTTTGGACGGAAAATCCGAAAAACGGTTTTACCGTAGATGTCCAAACAGCAAACCGCAGTAAAATCCGTCATAGCGGGGTTTCCGCCTGATTTTTCAGGTCGGGAGCCCCGCTTTTTTTCGTTTTACACCCTTTTTCCCCGTTGTCGGAAGTGTAGAAGTTTCCGGCAGGATCATAGATAGATTGACGAAACCCCAAACGGGCAAATTTCAAGCCCTCAAGATACAAGGGGGTAGTGCGCCCTTTTTTAGAAACCGCTTCGGCTGGCAAGCCGGGGCGGTTTTCTGCTTTCCCCCCTCTCACACTCCAATGTCATTAACTTAACACTAGCCAAGCGAGGCGAAATCTGCTAAAATA
>NZ_DXUU01000042.1 GCF_019417665.1 Ruminococcus sp. | reverse complement strand
TTCGCTCTCGTGCGACAGCTTTATTATTATATCACACCTCTTCACAATTGTCAAGTCGAATAGTTTGCAGGTTTTTACAGGCTTTTTGGCTGAATTGCACAAGAAGGCGACAAGCAAGATTGAATTTGATACTTGTCAATGGCAAGCTTTGTCTTACAGTCACGGAAATATACTTCAATTTCCCATCGCACAACATTCAAATCCAGAATTTCTTCGTCCGAAAGAGCTGCATTTGTACGGTCACAAGGTAAAAGAGTTCCCCGCACTTTGTTTCTATCAGTTTTCGGGCAAATTCATGGACATTCATTTTTGTGCCGTATGGATATAGAATACGATTCGTCTTCAAAGCTCCTACAGTATGAAACCCTTTGCAAATAAAAGCATTTACGACCTTTGCTCATTTATAGGTATCATGTCAGAGTTTCTCCCGGATACACTCCAGAAAGTCATGAAGACGCTGTTCGTAGTCCGCCAGAGTCTCTTCCCATTGTTTCAGGCAGTGCCTGCCCTCCTCGGTGATATGATAAACCGTCTTGGACGGTGCACCCTCCTGTTCTTGTTTCCGGGATGTCAACAGTCCGTTCTGCTCCATCTTTTTCAGATAGCGGTACAGCCCCGTGGGGTCAGGATATGTCCCGGTGAACATAGGGGATTCGCTCAGATGCTGGAGCAGTAGGAATCCGTGCATGTCGTGATCGCACAGGATCATGAGGATCGCCGGCTGGAGCAGACGATCCATATTTTTCCCCGTACAGGAACAGGTCGTTGTCATTGTCACACACCTCCAGAGTCTGATTCATAATTCAATCGTCATAATAGAGCAGTTCTGCGCCGCCGAAAGCTTCCTCCCATGCTTTCTGCACGGCATCCTGGTAGAGCTGTGCATCCTTTCCGATGAGAACCAGCTTTTTTATCTTCTCCGTCAGGGGCACAAGCTCTGGTACTTCTTTCAGAACCACATCTGTGCCCACATTATCCACATGCACTTCCATGCCTCCGGGTGTCATGAAGAATCCCTTACAGCGCAGCACCTGACCGCTGAGTGCCCTGCAGAATTGCTCCATGGCAGCCATAGGATAGGTCCCCTGCATCTCCAGAATGTATGTCTCGGGACGATTCCAGGCAGTATTGCTGCTTTCACCGCCATAGGTTTCCGGTGTCACCATGGTCTGCATCAGTGCAAGTGGTACTTCCCCATATGTGGTATCATAACGATACGCTGCCGGGTTCAGCTCTTTCAGCTTTTCGTGTACTTCCTCCAGAACCTGGGGAGATACCTCATCTGTCTTGTTCACCACGTGGAACATGCTCTTCATGACCTGATTTTGGGTGGGTGTGAAGAGATCGCAGAAATCCAAAAAGCGTCCGGCATCAATGAGACAGACGGCACCCCGATAGTCATAGCGGCGCTTTGTCTGCACCTTTTTCGAAGCCAGGAACTCCATCTGTTCCAGCAGATGCTCCATGCTGGAAGGATCTGCCATGCCGGATGCCTCAATGAGGAGCACGTCCACAGGCTGTTCCAGAAATGCCACCAGCGTCTTGACAAAGCCATCTTTCAGGCAGGCACAGAAGATAGAGCCGTTGTTGATCTCCACCATTTTCAAGCCGTCCTTTTGCAGTACCTTTCCATCAATGCCGATGCTGCCGAATTCGTTCACGATGACGCCCACACGTATCCCAGCGCTCTGCATGAGAATATTCCGCAGGAACGTGGTTTTTCCAGAGCCTAAAAAGCCGGAGACCAGATAGAGCTGGATATTCTGTTCCATCTTACGCTTCCTCCTCTGTTTCGATATAGCCCAGAGTGATGCCAGCGGTGAACTCGTCATCATCCCCGATGCACTGTTCCGCCAGCAAGCCGTCACAGGGGGCGGTGAATTCCAGGGCTTTCTTTTCCACTTCGCCCTCACAGACTACCTCGCCGGCTGTGACAGGCTCTCCCACTTCCTTGCGCCATGTCATGGTGCAGATCTTGTAGTGCAGCTTCACCGGCTTTGTCATACACGGACAAAGGTTGACAGCGTCCGGATCCTTTTTGGGCATCGCCTGATCCGGCACAACGATGGGTACTCTCATGGCGGCTCACACTCCTTTATTCGGCAGTATAGAACGGACATGCGTTCTTTTTGCAGGTGGGGTTATGGTCCTTGTATTTACAGATGATCTCCGCCGGCATGGACAGATGCAATCCCAGCCGCTGTTCCAGATACGGCACAGCTGCCTGTACAGACAAAAAGCAGGTGCGCTTACAGCAGCGGGGTCCTGCAACGGTGGAAACGGCTTTCAGGCAGATGCCAGTGAGTTCGTTGCACCACTGCCACGTCTCCACGGACATGGGCGTTGATTCCGTATAAACGCTCAGGAAAATGCCTGCACCGATACCGGCACCGCAGGCGCCGCAGAATCCGCAGAATCCTCCCGGCACCTGTCTGGCACGTTTCCGTGCTGTCCACAGCTCCTCCCGGAGTGTTTCCTCATCCTTTTCCCCGGTCTCCATTGCAGCAGCAGTCAACAGTGCTGCCGGCAGAATGAAGTGATGGTAAGGATAGTGCACAGGCACCTCCGGGTGATCCATCATCATCTCCATCATGGCGATGACATCCTTTTTCTGCCCGGAACGGAACAGAGATATGCACATCTCCAGCAGTTGGTCAAATACTTCTTCTTTCAGTTCGATCTTATGCGTTGTCGCCATAACAATCTGCTCCTTTTTCCGGAAGTGTCGGGAAATACAGCATCCTTTTCTTATCTCTGTATCGCCATGATATACTTTATAATCAAATGCAGACATATGAAAATAACAGATATGATCCCCTATGAGACTTTATCTATTTCATCGATCTGCAAATTCATTATAGCACGGTGCATGGGGAATGTCAAGGCTCAGATTGTCCTAAAAAAAACGGCGGAATTGTCCCTTTACAGAACAGATTTTCTGGTGCATAATGAGAAAAGGAAATCAATCCGAATGCGCAGCAGGACCGCCTTACAGCGCACACGACTGCTGCGAAAAATGAATTTGGAGGCTGTATCAAAATGGGAAAAGAATTGATCTTTCAGGCACTGCGACATGAAAAACTAGATAAGATCCCGTGGGTACCTTTCGCCGGCGTCCACGCCGGAAAGCTGAAAGGCTACAGCGCAAAGGAGCTTCTGACCGATGAGGACAAGCTGTATGATTCCCTCATGGAAGTACACAAGCTCTACATGCCGGACGGTATGCCCATTATGTTCGATTTGCAGCTGGAGGCAGAGATCCTAGGCTGCGATCTGCTGTGGGCAGAGTTCAATCCCCCGTCTGTTACCTCTCACCCCTGTGAGGACGGACACATTCCCTCGGACGACCAGATCCCCAAGGCAACGGAAGGACGCATCCCCATGGTGCTGAACACCATGAAGCGTGTCAAGGCATCCGTAGATGATACAGCCCTGTACGGTCTGCTCTGCGGTCCTCTGACGCTGGCTTCTCACCTGAGAGGTTCTGACTTCTTTATGGACATGTTCAACAACAAGCAGCTGGTGGAGGAGCTCATGACATTCTGCACCAAGGTTGCCATCCAGATGGCAGACTATTACATTGATGCCGGCATGGATGTCATTGCCGTAGTTGACCCGCTGGTAAGCCAGGTTTCCCCCAAGTTCTTTGCGAAGCTGATGGGCACACACTTCACCAAGGTATTCGACCACATCCGGGAACGTGGCAAGTTCTCTGCCTTCTTCGTCTGCGGCAATGCCACAAAGCAGATCGGCGTTATGTGTGACACCCACCCGGATTCCATCCACGTGGACGAAAACGTCAATCTGGCAAATGCCAAGAAAACCACCGATGAATACAACATCCTCCTGGGCGGCAATATTCCCCTGACCACCACCATGCTCTTTGGCACACAGCAGGATAACATGAAGTGCGTGGTTGACCTCATCGACAGCATCGACCACAGCCAGAATTTCATCCTCAGCCCGGGCTGCGACATGCCCTATGACTGTCCCATTGAGAATACCATTGCGGTGGCACAGACGGCGAAGAACCCTGAGGAAGTTCGGGAAATGGTGAAGAATTACACCGCTGTGGAGGACAATCTGCACTCCATCGAGATCCCCGACTATGTGAACCGGGACAAGGTGCTCATCGAGCTGTTTACCCTAGATCCGGAACAGTGCGCTGCCTGCACCTACATGGTTGCCGCTGTTGTGGATAACTTTGAAGCCATCCAGGATATGGCGGAGTATGTGATCTATCAGTATAACCGGAAGGAAGACATTGCACGCACCAAGAAAATGGGCGTTGCCAACCTGCCTACCATGTGCATCAGCGGTGAGCAGAAGTATATCTCCATTATCCCCAGCAAGGAAGAACTAGTGGCATCGGTCAAGGAAGCTTATGGCAAACTGAACCGATAAGTAATACAAAAGAAAAGCACATGTCAGAGAATTCGTTATTCCGGGTTCTCTGACTTTGTTATTTCTGCAAATTGGAACACGGAGGTGACTGCATATGAAGATCGTCATACTGGGCGGCGGTCCGGGCGGATATACGGCTGCGCTGTCTGCCGCAGCTTACGGTGCAGAGACGGTACTCATTTCTGACGAACTGGGCGGCACATGTCTCCACCGGGGATGTATTCCCACGAAATTATTCCTCCAGGAAAAGCCTGATCGGACAAAAGCAGGTCAGACCGGAGCTGCCTTTTCCGCCATGGAACAACAGATAGAAGCCGGGATGCAGTACCGGCTGAAAAAAAGCGGCGTGACACTGAAACAGGGCAGGGCATCCCTGACCCCATCCGGGGAATTGCTGCTGGGTACGGAACGTATCCCCTATGACCAGCTGATCCTTGCCACTGGTTCTGCACCACGGCAGCCTGTCCTGCCCGGAAACAACCGCTATCGGTTTCTGGATCCCCTGGCGTTCCTCCAAGACACGGCATCCCTGCCGGATCACGTGTGTATTCTGGGTGCCGGTGCAGTGGGCGTGGAGTTTGCCGTGATCCTGCACCAGATGGGAATCTATGCGGCTGTTGCGGAACAGCGGGAAGAGATTCTTCCGGGGGCAGACCCTGGTCTGGCTGCACGTCTGCGGACACTGCTGGAGGAACAGGGCATCGCTTTCCATCTGGGCTGCGATACACCGGTATACCGGGATGTGATGCCCTGCTGCGGCAGAGTGCCTGTTCTGCCGGATGGTGCGCAGGCACTGCTGTGCCGGGACGGAGCACTGGTTCTGGATGAACATTACAGGACAATCTGTCCTCGCATCTTCGCCATCGGCGACTGCATAGGACGGAGCCATGAAGCTGCGGAGGCAACCCAGCAAGCATATGCCGTCACGGACTTTCTCTTCGGGGAAACCACGCCGTACCGGGTGACTGCCCACTGCATCTACACCACCCCCAATCTGGCATGGGCAGGAACTGCCCGGCAGAGAGACAGATCGGTCAGCGTATCTTTTCCGGAACTGCCGGCTGGACAGATCGCCGGGGAAAGTTCCTCTGTCCTGAAGCTATGCTATGCCCCGGATACCGGAGAGATCACGGCGGTTCACATCCTGTCCCGGCAAGCCGCCTTGCTCATAGGCACGGCGCAGATGCTCCTACAGCAGCATACCACCGTCAGGGAACTGTCTCGCATGGCATTCCCCCATCCCACCCTACTGGAACTATTTTCGGAGGCTGCCGCACGTGCAGAGAAAAAGATATGATCCTGATACACTCCCATCACACCGACCCGGTATACAATCTGGCATTGGAGGAATCCCTTCTGGATAGACAGGAAAACTGCATTCTCCTGTGGCAGAATGACAACAGCGTGATTCTCGGCAGGAATCAGAATGTGTACACAGAAGTGAACCTGCCTGCCGCAGCCCGGTATCACACCAGAATTGTCCGGCGGAACACCGGCGGCGGTGCTGTCTATCATGACCTGGGAAATGTGAATTTTTCCCTGTGTTACACAGAGGGAACGGTTTCGCCGGAGGCATTTCTCCAGTGCATCCTCACCTTTTTACAGACTCACGGTGTGCCGGCAGTCTGCTCTGGACGGAACGATATTCTGGCAGAACAGCGAAAAATTTCCGGCTGCGCTGCCCTTTCCCGGAACGGCAGAGAACTGTTCCACGGAACGCTGCTGTTCGAAGCCGATGCACAGCGCATGGAAGAACTGCTTTACGTCTCGACTCAGAAGCTGGAATCCAAAGGAATCCCTTCTGTGCGAAGCCGTGTGGGCTCCATCAAGCCCTATCTGCCCCCAAACTGGGATATTGCCCGGTTTCTGGCGGAACTGTCAGCATTCCTCACAGCCTCCTTTTCTGCCTGTCCCGGAACAGCAGATGAGGCACAGATACAGCGCATTACAACCGAAAAATTCAGCACCTGGGACTGGAACTACGGGCGAAATCCCAGGATGAATTTCACTTCCACAAAGCGTTTTCCCATAGGTGAGATCCAGGTGGATCTGGAGATCCGTTCCGGCATCATTCGGGGCTGCCGCATTTCCGGGGATTTCATCGGGAAACAGGAGATCACCGGGCTGGAACAGCTGCTGCTGGGACAGAAATACGACCCGGATGCCATGGATGAACTGTCCCGTTCCACAGACCTGTCCGCCTATTTCGGCGCTATAACACCGGAACAGTGGCTGGAGCTGTTGTTTCCTTTTGGGGAGGCGTGAGGGGGCTGAATTTTTTGACAACCAGAATTGTAGGGGCGGATATCATCCGCTCGCCATATTCCCCATAATCACGCAAATTCGGTATAAATGTAGGGGAACTGTTGCAAGGACAGTAAAATCCTGGTTAACGGGTCGATTTGGGCATCGACCCCTACAAAAAGTCATGCAATTTGTAGGGTGCGATGCCCAAATCGCACCGTTGTTCTTTCGGATTTTGACTGTCTACAACAGCCCCGTTGTTGTTTTTCGTACATATTCATCAATTGTGGCGGAAAGGGCATGTGGGCGAACACAGTTCGCCCCTACAATGGAATTGTCACGACAAGATAATTCAGAATTGACACTTTACGCCCGGCGGTGTTTTCCTTATAATAGAAATTAGACAAACTCTGATAACAGACAATGTCCGAATCCAAAGATGAGGTGATCCCCATGATTGAAACGATTCTGAAAAAAGCGGTTTCCGGAAAGGTACTGACCCGGGAGGATGCCAGGATGCTCCTTGCCATTCCCAATGGCAGCCACGCCTTTTATCAGCTTCTGGATACCGCCAATGCCATGAGCCGCCGACAGTATCACAACAAGGCGTATATTTTTTCCCAGATCGGTCTGAACGCCACCCCTTGCCCCATGAACTGCAAATTTTGCAGCATGGCAGAGAGCAATTATGTCATGAACGGAGAATTCCAGAAAACCATGGCGGATATCGGGGAACTGAAAGAAACGGCACGGCAGCTGGTGGAAGCCGGCACTCACGATTTGTTTCTGATGACCACTGCAAACTATCCTGTTCCGGAATTTCTCAGGATCGGTGAAGCCATCCGCAGCATTCTGCCGGACAGCGTCCGTCTGGTCTCCAACATCGGCGACATGAACTTGGAAACTGCAAGGACACTGAAACAGGCAGGATTCACTGGTGCGTATCATATCTGCCGTCTGGGCGAGGGCAAGGATACGGACATTGCCCCGGAACAGCGCATCGCTACCCTCAACGCCATCCGGGATGCCGGGCTGGAGCTGTACTATTGCGTAGAACCCATCGGACCGGAACATGCCTATGATGAACTGATTGACGAAATGGAACGTGCACGTTCCTATCAGGTGGAAGCCATGGCGGTGATGCGCCGCATTCCCGTACCGGGAACACCCCTTGCGGCAAAGGGCATGATCAGTGCTATGGAGCTGACCAAGATTGCCGCTGTGACACGTCTTTTCACCCAGCCCGGACGTTCCATGAACGCACACGAAGTCACACCCATGACGCTCCTCGCCGGCGTGAACCAGCTCTATGCAGAGGTCGGCGCCAATCCCAGAGATGACATCTCCGACACGGCAGACAACCGGGGCTGGGGTGTCCGTCAGGCGGCAGCGCTGCTGAAAGATGCGGAGTATGAGATGGCGTGAGTTTGAATGCAGGGACGGATGTTATCCCTTCGCTGTATCTCAATATAGTTTGACATAATTGCAATGAAGTACGTCAAAAGCGTAGGGTGGGAGCTTGCTCCCACCGCTTTTTCCATAGCTGAACGAATTTGGTACAAATGTAGGGGTCACTCGATCGCCGTTTTCGTTTTCGAGTATGAGTTGCGAAAAAATTCACGAATGAGGGCAAAAAAATCGTTGCATCTTTCCAGAACCTGTGGTATAATATTGTTATTATTGATTCAACTTATCCCATTGGATCAAAAGCGGCGAACTGCGCCGCAGTCATTTTTCCATGAATCAGTATTATTGTATGATGGAGGTATCATGATGACGGAAAAGGAATTGTATCGGCAGTGGCTGGAATGCGCAACAGAGGATGCGGATTTGCAGAAAGAATTAAAGGAGATTGCTGGAGATGATGCTGCCATCAGCGATCGTTTCTATCGTGACCTGGAATTCGGCACCGGCGGTCTGCGCGGTGTCATCGGCGCCGGTACTTACCGGATGAATATCTATACTGTTCGCCGTGCGACCCAGGGTCTTGCGAACTATGTGAACTCCGCTTTCGAAAATCCCAGCGTTGCCATTTCCTATGACAGCCGTATCAAGTCAGATGTATTCGCAAAAGCTGCTGCGGAGGTACTTGCTGCCAACGGAATTCATGTTTATATTTATACAGAACTCATGCCTACACCTATGCTGTCCTATGCTGTTCGTGCACAGAAGTGCAGCGCAGGTATTATGGTAACCGCAAGCCACAACCCAGCAAAGTACAACGGCTACAAGGCTTACGGCAGTGATGGCTGCCAAATGACCATTGAAGCAGCTGACGCTGTTCTGGCACAGATCAACGCTTTAGATATGTTTCAAGATGTAAAGCATGTGGACTTTGACCAGGCGGTCGCTGAGGGAACGATTTCTTATACACCCCAGTCGGTCATTGACGCATACTATGCAGATGTGCTCAAGCAGAGCCTGAATCCAGAGCTTTGTGCAAAAAGCGGTCTGAAGATCGTGTACACACCACTGAACGGTACGGGTAACAAACCGGTACGTCATATTCTCTCTGCTATCGGCATTCAGGATGTTACTGTTGTACCGGAACAGGAAAATCCGGACGGTAACTTCACCACCTGTCCCTACCCGAACCCGGAGATCCGTGAGGCACTGGAATGCGGTCTGAAACTCTGCCGTGAGGTGAAGCCAGATCTGCTTCTGGCAACTGACCCGGATGCAGACCGTGTGGGTATTGCCGTACCTGATGGAGACGATTACGCCCTGTTCACCGGTAATGAAGTAGGTGCTATGCTGCTGGAATACATCTGTTCTCAGAGAACTGAAAAGGGTACTATGCCCAAGAACCCCATTGCAGTCAAGACCATCGTTACCACCGATATTGTCAATGCCATTGCAAAGGCATACGGCGTTGAGGTCATCGACGTACTGACAGGCTTCAAGTTCATCGGCGAGCAGATCGGTTTCCTGGAGGAAAAGGGCGAGGAAGACCGCTATATCTTCGGTTTCGAGGAGAGTTATGGCTATCTGGCTGGCTCCTATGTCCGGGATAAGGATGCAGTTGTGGCTTCTATGCTCATCTGCGAAATGGCTGCATATTACCGTACCAAGGGCATTTCTATGATTGAAGCCCGGAAAAATATGTATGAGAAATACGGCGTATATGTACACAGCCAGCACAGCTTCACCTTCGAGGGCGAAAGCGGCATGATCAAAATGCAGGAGATCATGACAAAGCTGCGCAGTGAACATCCGACAGAAATTGACGGTCTGAAGGTATTGCAATTTGATGACTATCAGGTCAGCGTTTCCAAGAATCTGGAGACCGGTGAGACTTCTGAAATCACTCTGCCGAAGTCCAATGTTCTGGCATTCACACTGGAAGAGGGTGCAAAGGTTGTCATCCGTCCCTCCGGTACAGAGCCGAAGATCAAGGCTTACTACACCACAAAGGCAGACACCAACGAGGCTGCTGAAGCAAAGAAGGATTCCCTGGACACTGCTTTCAGTGCTATGATCCTGGACTGATCTTCACGTTTGAATAGAACAAAATCGTTCTGTCCGTTTTCGGCGCAGGGCGATTTTTTGAGTCATTCTGTTTTTTCGGATTCGGATTTATTAACCATGCGTTCGTGCTGCGTGCCGAAATAAAAGGATATGACAGTAGTAAATATGGTGGCAAACTGCTCGCCGCTGATGATACCCTTCAGGGACAGTACGGAAAAGATCAGGGTCAATATCAGTGTGACAATGCTTTTCACGCATAACAGCCGTTGCAGGTGTTCTTTCATGGTATCGCCCCTGATTTATTCTATGCCATGGATTTCCGGAAGGTTTCTATGAATCCGATTCATAATTATGTATAAAAAGGAGTTTTCCCTATGCCCAACCCCCTATCTGCCCCGAAACAGCAAAACAGATGCTTCATCCTTGCCTACTACATCCTCATGATGATCGTCCTGGGTGCCAGCGATGGACTGCGGGGCGTATTCCTCCCCCTGTTTGAGGACACGTTCACCCTGACCAAGACCCAATCCTCCATGATCATCATGTGCAGCTATGTGGGTAACTTGCTGTTCCTATTTATCGGCGGCTATTTTCTGGATCGCATGTCCAAAAAGCGCTTTCTCTTTACTGTGACCCTCCTGTGGATGGCAGCGGTCCTCTGTTATATTCTCACGGAAAACTACTCTGTACTGCTCATCTGCATGATATTCAGTCTGGGGGCATCCACCATGCTGTCCACTTCCCTCAATGTGGTCACACCGCTGCTCTTTGCAACACCGGCATTTTACATCAACATATTCAATTTCACCAACGGCATCGGCATATTCTCCGCCCAAAACATCGGTGGAAAAGTGGCTTCGGATATGCAGGCGTGGCATATTTTCAACCTGGTGCTCCTAGCGCTGGGCATTGTGGGATTGTTTTTCCTGTGGCGTATTCCTTTCCCAAAACAGGAAGTCCCCGAAAACAAGGGTATCCGGGGGACACTGGAATCCTACAAGAATATTCTGAAAAATCCAGCGTGCAAGTATCTCATCTGCATCTGCGGTTTTTACTACGTGGCAGAACACGGGCTGCAAAACTGGATGGTCACCTACGGCAGCGAATATCTGGGATACACCCGGGAACGTGCTGCCCTATACCTGTCCATTTTCTTCGGCGGCATTACCATCGGGCGGTTACTCTTTGCGTCTCTGGTACAGAAACTGAACCCGGCACGGAGTATTGCCATTTTTGCCGGCATTGGCGCAGTGCTGTATCTTGTAGGTATTCTGCTGGAGCGTGCAGGTATCATTCCCCTGCTGCTGTCAGGATTGGCATTCTCCATTCTGTGGCCGACCATTGTGCTAATTATCGGTACATACTACCCCAGAGCGCAAAATGGCATTGCTGTGGGATTCATCACAGCAGTGGCAACCCTCTTTGACATCGCATTCAATGCCGGATTCGGAACGCTGGTGGAACAACTGGGATTTGCTGTCAGCATCAAGATCCTGCCACTGGCGGCATTGCTGTTCTTCCTGTTGTATGTGGTCATGCGAAAACGAACAAAACCTTACGCTGAATAAACCAAAAGGCGAACACAATTCCCTGCATCCGGGAAAGTGTTCGCCTTTTTCTTTATAATGTTTCGCAGACTTCAGCAAAATCCACATGCTTTTTCAAAATCTCACACGCCTGTTCCGCCGTCTCCTGCTCGTTGAATAATCCAAACACCGCCGCACCGCTGCCGGTCATTACGCTGCAAAGTGTGCCCTGTTCCAGCATAATACGCCGTATCTCCGCCACCTCCGGCAGATGCACTGCATCCTCAAACAAATTGCCGCAGAGTGATGCAATTTCCGCTGTATCTGCCCCCTGTTTCAGGGCTTTTCGCAGCTGCTGCACTGGAGGATGCTTCGGTTTTTGCAGGCTGTCGATCTCCCGATAAGCCTCCACCGTAGACACGCCGGCAGTTCCCTTTGCAATAACCAGATGCTTTCCCGCAAAAGGCGGCAATTGCTCCAGTTCCTCGCCAATACCGGCTGCATATGCCGTACCGCCGTACAAGAAAAAGGGGACATCTGCGCCCAGTTTCACGGCGATCTGGCAGAGCTGCTCCTGAGAAAGGGGATTCCCCATCAGTTCCTGCAATGCCAGCAGAACCGCAGCCCCATCTGTACTGCCGCCGCCCATGCCTGCCTGCATAGGAATATGCTTTTCCAGTGCAATTTCCACACTCTGGTTAAGCCCGGCAGCTTCACAGAATTTCGCCGCCGCTTTCCATGCGATATTTTTTTCATCGCAGGGCACCGCCGGGTCAGCACAGCGGAGTGTAATACCCTGCGCATCTGTCAGCGTCACTGTCACCCGATCGCAGATGGAAACTGCCTGAAAAACCGTTTCCAGTAGATGATATCCATCTGCACGAGTACCCACGATATCCAGCCCCAGATTGATCTTTGCAGGAGCAATTCTTGTCACCGACTTCATGCCTCGGCTCCTTTATGGCGCTTGACAAAACGCTCCATCCGGCGAAGCGCTTCCTGCAAATGCTTCAAAGAATAGGCATAGGATACACGTACAAAGCCCTCGCCACTGTCCCCGAAAGCATTGCCCGGCACAACAGCAACTTTTTCTTCTTGCAAAAGAGCTTCACAGAATTCCTCACTCGTCATGCCAGTGCTGCGGATACATGGGAAAATGTAAAAAGCACCCTCTGGATCAAAGCAGGTCAGCCCAATTCGATTAAAGCCATCCACCAGCATCCGACGACGCATGTTATATTCGTCCACCATTTTCTGTACTTCCTGGTCGCACTCCCGGAGAGCCACAATTGCCGCATGTTGGCTCAAAGTAGGTGCACTCATAATGGCATACTGGTGAATTTTCAGCATCTGCTGTGCCAGAGGCTTCGGGGCGCAGACATAACCCAGCCGCCAGCCTGTCATGGCAAATGCCTTGGAAAATCCGCTGACATAAATGGTTCGCTCCTGCATTCCTTCCAGCGAAGCAATAGAAACATGCTTTCTGCCATAGGTCAACTCCGAGTAAATTTCATCGGACAGCACCAAAATATTTGTATCCCGGAGCACCTCCGCAATTGCCTCCAGATCTTCCCGGGTCATAATACCGCCGGTGGGATTGTTGGGATAAGGCAGAATGAGCAGTTTGGTGCGGTCTGTGATATGCTCCCGCAGTTCCTGTGCCGTTAGCTTGAATTTATTCTCCAGCTTGGTAGAAATAGGCACTGCTACGCCATGCATCAGTTCCACAATAGGCTTATAGCAGACAAAAGACGGCTCCACCACCAGCACTTCATCCCCTGGATTCACCACAGCACGGATGGCAAGGTCAATTGCCTCAGAGCCGCCTACAGTCACGATGACCTCATCCTCCGGGTGATAGCTGATGTCATATTTCCGCTGAATATAATTGCTGATCTCCTGACGCAGTTCTGCCATACCAGAGTTAGCAGTATATACCATCCGCTTTCGTTCCAAGCTGTCCACAGCAGCCTTGCGTACTGTCCACGGCGTCTGGAAATCCGGTTCACCTACGCCCAGGCTGATCACGCCGTCCATGGTTGCCGCAAGGTCGAAAAACTTCCGGATACCGGATGGCTTCATCTTCTTTACCTCATCTGAAAGAAGCGTGTCATAGTTCAACACGATTTCTCTCCCCTTTCCGCATTCATCTCACGGGAAATAATATCCACGCTCGTCTTTTTCTTCACCCTCAATGATAATACCCTTTTCCTTGTATTTTTTCAGGACAAAATAAGTCGCTGTAGACAGCACGCCTGCAAGAGGTGCCAGACGCTGGGAAACAAACATGGAAACTTCCTTTACGTTCATCCCCTTAACAGTCACAGACAAGTCATACGCCCCTGCCATAAGGGCTATGCTCTCCACCTCGTCATACTGCATAATAGTATGGGCAATCTCCTCATAGCCGCAGTCACGCTGAGGGGTAACACGCAGTTCAATGATAGCGGTTACCATATCCTTGTTAGCAATCTCATCATTAACAATGGCACTATAGCCCTTGATCACACCTTCTGCCTCCAGCTTCTGGATCTCGGCAGTCACCTCCGCCTCGGTCACGCCGAGCATAACGGCAAGCTCCGCATCAGAAGTGCGGGCGTTCTGCTGCAATAATGCGATCAGTTGTTCTCTCATAATCGTCTCTTCCTTTCATAAAAAATTATATTGTCAGAAACACTGGTTTCCGCTTCACAAAATAACAGGCATTTGTGAACCCTGCCGCCTTTGCCAACTGTACACCATCCGCAATACCCTTCCCCAGGTCTTCTGCACAATGGGCATCAGAGCCGAAGGTGAGGATTTCGCCGCCTAATTCCCGGTACATCTGTAAATATTCCAGCGTAGGAAAGGGCTTGCCGTACTTTTGGCGGAATCCGGAGGCATTCAGTTCAATGCCGCAGCCATTGGCAATAAGTGCCCGGAAACAGGCACGGATCTGCTCCTCATAGGGTGACAGTTCCACGGGAATGCCGGCTTCTCCTTCGATATAACGCAGCGGATAAGTCAGATGTCCCAGCACATCAAATTTTCCCCAGCGGCAAATGTCATACAGCTGAGAAAAATAATCCTCCAGCAGCGCCAGGATAGATTCCTGCCTATAGTCCAGACAGAAAAAGTCCGGCTGCTCCAACAGTTCGTGGAGAGATGCAATGACAAAATCCAGCCGCACATCCTTTACAACACTTTCGGACAGTCCGAAATCAGCATTGGGCTGACCCATTTCCATGCCGCAGAGAAATGTAACGCCTTGCTGGACCGCCTGTTCCTTTGCTGCCGTGAGAGTCTCCAGAGACTGTTCCAGCACGGCGGCGTGGCTGAATACTTCCCACTCGTTCCGGGGCTGGATACCGTAATGTGCCTGAGAAAAGAAGCGGTTCATTTCCACATGCTCTGTCACGGCAAGGACAGGCAGTCCAAGCTCCGCCGCCCGGTCACAGAGCTGCTGCACCGTTCCGGTACCATCGGGGGATATTTTTGTGTGGGTATGACAATCCATGGGAAGCATTTTATTCACTCCTAACCAACAAAAAAGACCCTCGCCGCCAAATGGGACGAAGGCCTTCGTGTTACCACCCAAATTCGGGAACGCCATGCGTTCCCCTCGATATCCTTTAACGCAGGACATACGTTCCGGTTTCCCGGAACAGCTCCCGGGCAGCACCTGTACCCTGCCGAGACGTTTTCACCAGACACGCCCTCTCTGTACGGCAAAAGCCACAGTCACTCCGTTCAGCGCTGCAAATAATGTTTTTTATAGTATAGCAAATTTCAAGTGGATTGTCAACTATTTTTTGAAAAACTTCCTGACCAATCGCATAAGAGCCAGTTCAGTTGTCTGAAGAATTCTGGACAGATGATTGCACCAGAGCTTTCCTCATCGCACAAAGGTCAAAGGCATTCAGTTTGCCATCCGCAAAAAGATCACCTGCCTGCCAGTCTGCAAGCTCTGTATCTGGAACTGCCAAAAGCCATCGCTGCATCAATACAACGTCCGCAATTGAAAACTGACCGTCTGCGTTGACATCACCTAAAACAGTTTTTTCCTCACATGAGAAAAATGCTGCGCCCAACTCATTCCAGTCTGTATTGATACCGGCTATCGGCTGGGAGATCTCCCCATCAAAATAATATAAGTCGTAATTGCCGCTTTGCGAACCACTGTAGATCATCTCATTTTCGTCAATCGGACAAGGGTCAGAACAGTTGTAATCCGGAGAATTAAACGGCATTTCAGTATATTCTCCATCCTCAAGACAAAGGATCATATCTGTGTGATTTTCGGTGGAATACCATTTTGCAAAGTATACAGCCTGTCCCATTATAATGGGATAATAGGCACATACTTCAGGCTCTGCGTAAACCGTTTCTGTGCTGTTATCCTCCAGCTTCAATCGGCGTATCGATCCGGGATTATTTGTGTAATCGGTATAGTATATGTACTTTCCATCGCTTGAAAAGTAAGGCATGGCTTCTTCGTAAATATCATCGGTCAGAATTGTAATTTCTCCGCTTTCCAAATCAAATATGGCAAGGTTATACACAAAATCATTTTCCTGACTGCTCCAAAAGCCTCTTTTAAATGTGATGGTTTTACCATCGGGAGAAAATTTCGGATCTTCATTGCGGAAACCGCTGTTTTCGGTCAGATTTGTGATAACGCCTGATTTACTGAGGTAAATATCCCATTCGTCCATATCGTTATCAATCGCCATAAAAACAACATCTTCCGGAGAATTACCGAAATCACCATTCATAGCGTGTTTAAAATCTCCGGTGAATTCTGTGATCTCTCCGTCAGGATCACGGACGTACAGCCTGCTGTCCAATGCAAAATAATCCGTATAACTGTGCCACATCAGCCAACCGTTCAGGTTTGGTTCATCTGCATATGCCGACACCTGCGGCACTGCACAAATGGCACAGGTACATGATACAAGAAAAGCCAATAATTTTTTCATTGTTATGTCCTCCAATTCAGAAGAAAACAAAAGCGACCAAGATCTCTCTTAGCCGCTTCGCATAAATTTGCCTTTATCATTATAATTTCGTCTAACTGTTCAGAAACAATTTACTGCAAGCTGAAAGCAGTGTTGCTTCAAATATTACATGACAAAATCGTTCACGGCTGATAAATTGTTTTCTTCGCCGTCTCCACAATCAGTTCTGCACACAACTCCAATCCCAGAACACCGCTGTTCAGGCACAGATGATAATTGTCCTTGTCGTACCAATTGCCGCCTGTGTTGATGCTATAAAATGTCTCACGCCGCTTGTCAGTCTTACGGAGCATTGCCTCCACCCGGCGCGGCTCAACCTGATATTCCTTTACAGCACGTTCTGAACGAGACTTTGTATCCGCATAGATAAACACGTTGAACAGATTCTCCAGATCACGCAGAATATAACTTGCACAGCGTCCTACAATGACACAATCGCCCTTTTCTGCCAGTTCCCGGATAATATTCGTTTCAATGATGTAGACCTTATCCGACAGGGGCAAGTTTTCCTCAATGGTACGTGTGGGGCTGGAAGTCAACATCAGCGTGTACAAAAAACTCTTCGGTGCAGCTTCTTCCGCTGTCTCCAGGTATTCCATAGAAACGTTGCAGCGCTCCGACGCCATTTTCAGGATCTCCCGATTATAACACGGAATCCCCAAGCGCTGCGCCACCAGTTCGCCGATCTCACGGCCGCCGCTTGCATATTCTCTTTCAATTGTAATGATTCGATGACTCATCTAAAATGCCTCCATTCTTAGTTCAAAAATTGCTTTCTTCCATTATAACATACTTTACGAAATTTTGCACGTTTCCAGCATGATTTTTCTGCCGATTAGCGAAATTCTACGTTTTTCACATATGTTTAAAATTATTTTTGTGTATTTTTACGAAAATCAAGAAGCTGCATTCATGATTGCTTGAATGATCTCTGGATAATACCAAGTACAGTTTTTCCGATCAAGAAGCGCAAAGCCATCTGCTTTTTCACCGTTGTCCCAAAGGAAACACTTGATGCCATGCTTCTTAGCTGCGCTGATATAATAGCCGTACCACGCAGCACGAGCAGAGGTGTTTTCGTTTTTGTTGACCGCACCGCACTCGTCAATGATCACTGGAATTCCCTTGCTGACAAAGGTGTCGTTTAGGTACTGGAAAGTTGTATCCAGCTCGGATTTGTCTGCATCGGAGCCCCAGTCTGCACGAGCATCCTCCGGACCACAGAATTTCCACGGTGCATAAATGTGCAGAGAAACGATGATATGGTCATCATCAGGTACTTTTAATCCGCTGACGGCATTTTTTTCCACAGACTGGGCATAAGTTGTCACAATAACAGTACGGTCTGTATTTGCACCGCCGGATGCCCGGACAGTGTCTACAAATGCCTGGAACAGCTGATTGATAACATTGTAGGATTCCTGGGTGCCGCCGGTCCACTCTTCCGCAGAACCAACCACACGAGGTTCGTTCATACCTTCGAAAATCAGGCGGTGGTCGTAGTCCTGGAACTCTGCACAGATCTGCTTCCAGATATTCGTCAGCACAACCTTGTCGCTTTCCAGCTTATCGTTTGTAGGCGTGAGCCAAAGAGAATCATCATGGTGTACATTCAAAATGACATACAGACCGCAGTCATAGGCATAATCTACAACTTCCTTGACACGAGCCATCCAGTCCGCTTCAATGGTACCGTCGGCAGACATATGCTCGCCCCAGGTCACAGGAATCCGCACTGCATTGAAACCCGCATCCTGCACTGCTTCAAACATCGCCTTTGTGGTCTTTGGATTGCCCCAGCCGGTCTCCGTATCGCTGGAATTGGTGTTATAGCTGTCCAGGGTATTACCCAGATTCCAGCCCACCTTGATATTTTCTACGATCTGTGCCGAAGTCATAGCGTTGACTTCTTCGCTGGTGGGCACTTCCCCGGAGACAGACGGCACTGCATTGCCAGAAGCTTCTATGGCATCGGTTTTCGGCTTTGTCTGGGTTGTTGTACCTGTGCTGTTGCTGTAGCGTACACTGACATTGTTCAGCGTAATGCTTGCCTGATCGCTCCACCAGAAGCCCAGCATAATATCGCCGCCATTGTCGATGCTTTCTTTCACATCGTCCGGCACGATCCAGGTCAGAGACAGACTGGACGCATCTGTAAAGACGCAGACATTCTGACTTTGATACCAGCCCTTATCCGTGGCACAGTCTGCATTTTCATCCACGGATACACCGAATGCACCGGTGAATTTTCCCAGAGAACCGCTGCTGCTAATATCGAAGGTTACGGTCTGGAGTGTATCTTCCTCACCGATCAAGTCAGAAAGGGAAACCTTTGCTGTTTTAGTTGCTTCATCGTTATAGTTCAGCGTTGCCGCCGGGCTAACAGAATTGGTACCATCCACTGGCACTTCTTTGGTACGGGTGTACGTACAAACAATACTGGACAGTTTCACCTGCTGCACATTGCTCCACCAATGACCAAACAGTACTTCCCCATTGGGATCAATGTAGGACTGGATCTCTGTGGGAACATTCCAGGTGAACTCCGCATAGGAGCTGTTCAGAGATTGCTCAAAGTCAGCTGCCTGATACCAACCCTCATCCGTAGCGCTGGCGCAGTCGCTGGTAACAGAAACACCGTAGCCGCCTTTATAATCCCCCAGATTGGACGAACCATCTGCCGCATACACAATAAAGGTAAAGGACTGTACCACATCGCCTTCTTCTATAAAGTTGCTGAGTTTTGCCTTATAGTTGTTGGCATCCTCATTGCTCCGGTCGAGAATGGCATTGATATCCGTGATCTCTGTTCCCAGGGTGGAGGAAACGGTTTCCACAGGGCTGACATGCACCGTGGTTGTCTCAACCGTTGTCTCCGGTGCTTCTGTTTCCTGAGAATCCTCGGCAGATGTCTCTGCTGCGGAGGATTCTTCCTTTTGAGCACTGCCGCTGCCGCCGTTCTGGCTGCCGCAGCCGGTAAATACCGATGCACTCATAACACCGGCAAGCAGCAATGCTGCAAGTTTTTTCCAATGCTTCATATTTGATATCTCCTTTCATTTGACAGAAAAACGGCAGCTGCCGGAGCATCTGCATACACCCCATAGCAGCCGCCGTTATGATTCACAAAGACCCTTAGTCTACTGTAACGATCTCGCCCATCAGGTCACGCGGTGCACTGATCGCATTGGACTCGTCAGTATCAATATGCATTGCAGTTGCATAATTCGGAGAAACACGGCAAACCACATCGCCCAGAATTGCCTTTCTGCCGTCAGTGTCTACCTTTACCCAGACAACATCCTTATCCTTGACGCCGAACTTTGCAGCATCCTCAGGCGTAAAGTGAATGTGACGCTTTGCCACGATCACGCCCTCAGAGATCTCCAGTTCGCCTGCCGGACCAACGATCTTACATGCGCCAGAGCCAGCCACATCGCCGGATTCACGGATGGGAGCAGCAATACCGATAGAACGTGCATCAGTTGCAGACAGCTCTACCTGGTTTGCGCTGCGAAACGGACCAAGGATAGAAACGTTAGGCAGTTCCTTCTTCGGACCAACGATGGTCACACGCTCTTCGCTTGCAAACTGACCCGGCTGGGACAGCATTTTCTTGACTGTCAGTTCCTTTCCCTCACCGAACAGCACTGCAAAAGCCTCTGCTGTCAGATGTACGTGTCTCGCAGATGTTTCTACGATAAATTTCTCAGACATGACAATAACCTCCAATAATATATATGTTACTTTTCTTATTGTACTACTTTTTCCCGGATTCGTCAAGTGGCTTTCCACAGATTTTCACTGCATCACATAGAAATAACTTTGGAACAAATACATGCAAAACAACTACACTCTTGACAATATGCACGAACTTCGTTATACTTGTATTTGAGATAAAAGATAACTGTTGTACAAGGAGGATCGTATGAAAAAAGCATTGATTGCCATGAGCGGCGGCGTGGACAGCTCTGTTGCAGCGCTGCTCATGCAGCAAAAGGGCTATGACTGCGTAGGTGCGACTATGAAACTGTTTGAAAACGATCAGGCAAGCGTCAAGCGGGAAAAAACCTGCTGTTCTTTGGATGACGTAGAGGATGCACGGAGCGTGGCATACAGTCTGCACATGCCTTATTATGTTTTCAACTTCACTGCCAATTTTGAAAAAGAAGTCATGGATCGGTTCGTCTCCGCATACCAGCGTGGATGGACACCCAACCCCTGTATTGACTGCAACCGGTATCTGAAATTTGAAAAGTTGTTCCTCCGCATGAAAGAAATGCAGATGGATACCATTGTCACTGGACATTATGCAAGAGTAGCTTATGACAAAGCAACCGAACGCTATCTGCTCAAAAAAGGACTGGATCACAGCAAGGATCAGAGCTATGTCCTGTATAACCTGACTCAGGAGCAACTGGCGCATACGCAATTCCCCGTGGGCGAACTGACCAAGCAGCAGGTGCGGGAAATTGCAGAGGAAAACGGTTTTCTCAACGCCGACAAGCCTGACAGTCAAGACATCTGTTTTGTGCCGGACGGTGACTATGCCGCTTTCATCGAACGGTATACGGGAACAATTCCCCAGCCGGGAAAATTTCTGAACTCCGCTGGAGAAACCATCGGCACACACCGGGGCGTGATCCACTACACCATCGGTCAGCGGCGTGGGCTTGGGATCTCTGCGGCACATCCTCTGTATGTCTGCCGCATTTGTCCGGAAGAAAATACCGTCACCTTGGGCAGTAGCGAAGCGTTGTTCAGCCAGACGCTGACAGCAGCCGATGTGAATCTCATCTCTTGTGATTCCCTGCCCCAACCCATCCGGGTACAGGCAAAAATTCGCTACCGGCAGCCGGCACAGCCTGCTACAGCCTGGCAGACCGAGGACGGTATCCTGCATGTGACATTCGATACGCCCCAACGTGCCATTACCTGCGGACAAGCAGTGGTACTCTACGATGGAGACACCGTCATCGGCGGCGGCAGGATCGCTTCCACAGAATAAAGGCAAAGCCATATTCCGATTGAAAAAATCGGAATATGGCTTTTTGTACATAAAATATGTGTCGTGATGCGTTGATTTTCAAAGGGAATTGTGCTATACTGGTGTTAGTTTTTGAATTTGGACGTGGAGTCAGGAATCGCGGCGTGCGTTTTATAAACGTACCCACATTCAAAATCCATCGCCGCAGGCGATACATACATTTCTCATTCCTAGCTCCTAATTCCTCATTGAAAAAATCCAAAGGGGGAGAATGGTATGACGTTAAATGAATTACAGTGCGGAAAAACGGCGCGTGTACTTACCGTAGGCGGTGAAGGTGCGCTGCGGCAGCATTTCCTGGATATGGGAATCATTCCAGGCGGCGAGATCACCATGGTGAAGTTAGCACCTATGGGCGACCCCATGGAGCTGCGGATCCACAGCTATGAGCTGACTCTGCGGCTGGCAGATGCCGCCCAGATCACCATCGCAGATGTCCGCAATGCAGCGATGCCCAGTGACCGCAATGTGCGAAAAAAAGTGGTTGACCACCCCGGACTGGGCGAGGGCGGCAAATATCACGTAAAAGCAGATGAAATGCCTCTGCCGGAAGGGACGATCCTGACCTTTGCCCTCGCCGGAAATCAGAACTGCGGCAAAACAACACTGTTCAACCGGCTTACCGGTTCCAATCAGCATGTGGGGAACTTTCCCGGTGTCACCGTAGACCGGAAAGACGGGAAGATACGAGAACATGTCAATACCCTGGTGACTGATCTGCCTGGCATTTATTCCATGTCGCCCTATACCAGCGAGGAGATTGTCACCCGGCAGTTTGTACTGGATGAAAAGCCAAAGGGTATTATCAACATTGTGGACGCTACCAACATTGAGCGAAATCTCTACCTGACCATGCAGCTGATGGAACTGGACGTTCCCATGGTGCTGGCGCTGAACATGATGGACGAAGTACGAGAAAACGGCGGTTCTATTCTGGTCAATGAAATGGAAGCAAGGCTTGGTATTCCCGTAGTGCCTATTTCAGCTGCAAAAAACGAGGGGATTGACGAACTGATCGACCACGCTATCCACGTGGCGCAGTTTCAGGAACATCCAGGGCGCATTGACTTCTGCAAGGAAGATGATGCCGGCGGTGCTGTTCACCGCTGTCTCCACGGTATTATGCATCTCATTGAGGATCACGCCAGAACAACCGGCATTCCCATCCGGTTTGCAGCGGCAAAGCTGGTGGAGGGTGACACACTGATCCTGGAACAGCTGAAGCTGAGTCAGAATGAAAAGGAACTGCTGGAGCATATCATTGTCCAGATGGAAGAGGAACGTGGTCTGGATCGTGCCGCCGCCATTGCAGATATGCGCTTCAAATTCATCCAGAGCATCTGCGACGCCACTGTCATCAAGCCACAGGAGAGCAAGGAACACGTCCGCAGTACAAAGATCGACCGGATCCTGACGGGAAAGTATACGGCAATCCCGTCCTTTATTGTCATTATGGCACTTGTGTTCTTCCTGACGTTCAATGTCATCGGCGCAGCACTTTCCGATCTGCTGGAATGGGGCATCGGTGCACTGACAGATTGGATGGACGGCCTCCTGATGGGATGGCATGTGAACAGTGTGCTTCATTCTTTGGTTATTGACGGCATATTTAACGGCGTGGGCAGCGTGCTGAGCTTTTTGCCCACCATCGTCACCCTGTTTTTCTTCCTGTCACTGTTAGAGGACAGCGGTTATATGGCACGTGTTGCCTTTGTGATGGACAAGCTGCTGCGTAAAATTGGTTTATCTGGGCGAAGTATTGTGCCCATGCTCATCGGTTTCGGCTGTACTGTTCCCGGCGTTATGGCGACCCGAACACTGCCCTCAGAGCGTGACCGGAAAATGACGATCCTGCTGACGCCTTTCATGAGTTGCTCTGCAAAGCTGCCTATCTACGCCTTTTTCACAAAGGCATTTTTCCCAAAGTACGGCGGTCTGGTCATGGTTGCACTGTATTTCGGCGGTATCCTCATGGGTATCCTGACTGCGGCGCTGATGAAAGGGACCTTATTCAAGGGTAACGCCGTCCCCTTCGTCATGGAGCTGCCAAATTATCGTATGCCGGGCGCAAAGAATGTACTCCAGCTGCTGTGGGACAAGGCACGGGATTTTTTACAGCGTGCCTTTACAGTTATTTTTCTTGCCACCATCGTGATCTGGTTCTTGCAGACCTTTGACTATCATCTGAATGTGGTAGCAGATTCTCAAGATAGCTTGTTGGCGTCCGTTGCCGGGATCATTGCGCCGATTTTCAACCCCCTTGGATTCGGTGACTGGCGAATTTCCACAGCGCTCATCTCCGGTTTTATTGCCAAAGAAAGTGTCGTTTCCACGCTGTCGGTGCTGTTCGGTTCTACAGAAACGCTCCTGGCAGTGCTTTCTCCTCTGGCAGCGGTATGCCTGCTAATATTCTGCCTATTGTATACGCCATGTATTGCGGCAATTGCCTCGATTCGCCGGGAACTGGGCGGAAAATGGGCGCTAGGCGTTGTGATCGGGCAATGCGTCATTGCATGGATCGCTGCTTCGATAGTACATCTGGTGGGATTGCTATTCGGGGTGATGTGATATGACATGGACAGACGGCGTAATCCTGTTACTTCTGGCAGTGGCAGTGGGAATAGCAGTACGGCATATATTCCGACATCGTTCGGAGCCGTGCAGTGGCTGCTGCGGCAATTGTCAGAATTGCAGTAAAAAGAAACCATAAATAACAGCACGAAAACTTGCGGGCGGCTATTAGCCACCCCTACGTTTTCCGATACACAACAGTCCCAACCATCAAACAGTAGAAACACAAAAAGCGGTACAGCAAATCTGCCATACCGCTTTTTATTATTTACGGAGCATGTCCGTTACATTTGGGAGAACCCGATTTCGCTTAGCCCAGCTCTGCGAAATACTTGATGGTGCGAACCATCTGGCTGGTGTAGCTGTTCTCGTTGTCATACCAGGAAACAACCTGTACTTCGAACAGATCGTCAGCGATCTTGGAAACCATGGTCTGAGTTGCATCGAACAGAGAGCCATACTTCATACCGATAACGTCAGAAGAAACGATCGGCTCTTCGTTGTAGCCATAAGACTCAGTAGCAGCAGCCTTCATTGCAGCGTTGATGCCGTCAACAGTTACATCTGCGCCCTTTACAACAGCAGTCAGGATCGTGGTGGAACCAGTCGGAACCGGTACACGCTGTGCAGAACCGATGAGCTTGCCGTTCAGTTCCGGAATAACCAGACCGATTGCCTTAGCAGCACCAGTAGAGTTCGGAACGATGTTTGCAGCGCCAGCTCTTGCTCTTCTCAGATCGCCCTTTCTGTGCGGACCGTCCAGGATCATCTGGTCACCAGTGTAAGCATGAATGGTGCTCATGATACCGCTCTGGATCGGAGCATAGTCATTCAGTGCCTTTGCCATCGGAGCCAGGCAGTTTGTGGTGCAGGATGCTGCGGAGATGATCTTGTCATCAGCAGTCAGAGTGTTGTGGTTTACGTTGTAAACGATAGTCGGCAGATCGTTACCAGCCGGAGCAGAAATAACAACCTTCTTTGCACCAGCATCAATATGAGCCTGTGCCTTTGCCTTAGAAGTATAGAAGCCTGTGCACTCCAGAACAACATCAACACCGATCTCGCCCCACGGCAGCTCTGCTGCGTTAGCCATAGCATAGATCTTCAGGGTCTTGCCGTCAACAGTGATAGTACCAGCCTCGTCATCAGCGGTAACAGTGTGCTTGTTCTCGCCGATACGGCCTGCATAACCGCCCTGTGCAGTATCATACTTCAGCAGGTGAGCCAGCATAGAAGGCTTTGTCAGGTCGTTGATTGCAACAACCTCATAACCCTCTGCACCGAACATCTGACGGAATGCAAGACGACCGATACGGCCAAAACCATTAA
>NZ_DXUU01000041.1 GCF_019417665.1 Ruminococcus sp. | reverse complement strand
CATATCTTTTTACTTTTGTATATACTTTATAGACTACTTTTTGGATGAACCAAAATAAAGCAGATTGAATACACCGAAAATTTTTGAGCAGGCATTGTGAGCAGTTGACATCATGATGCTTTTTGCATAGATCGATTCCTGCGTGAAACCATAAGATTGACTGCAGAAGAAATGCTTGACTTTTTCTATTTCTTATGCTATACTTGTGGAAGAAACGAAAGCAAGTGAAAGAAAGAGAAAGAAAGGAATGAATCATATGTTTTTAGAAGACAGCAATACTGAATTCAAGGAAGTCTATGTAAATGACGTAAAAAAAGAAGTCGTTGCTTTTACCAATACAGATGGTGGGACGATATATATCGGCATATCTGATGATGGAAAAGTGGTCGGTCTGGATCACCTTGATTCTGTGATGACACAGACATCAAACGCCTTAAAAGACGGAATAAAGCCCGATGTTATGCCATTTGTGAAAATCTTCAGTGTAGAACTAGAAGGGAAAAATATTGTCAAAATCGAAGTAGCCACGGGTACGAACAAACCGTACTATCTTTCGGACAAAGGGCTAAAGCCATCGGGTGTATATGTACGAAAAAGTTCCTCGTCACAGCCTGTCAGTGATGAGGCGATTCGTGAACTTATCATCCAGACAAGTGGGATTTCTTATGAAACGTGCCGTTCGATGAATCAGGAGCTTTCTTTCACTTCTTTCACGGAAAAAATGAAAGAACGGAAACTGGACATAGGAGTATCTCAGTTTAGAACATTACACCTGATCGGAGAGGATGGACTATACACGAACCTTGCACTTTTGCTTTCCGATCAATGTGAACACACCCTAAAACTTGCTGTTTTTCAAGGGACAGACAAGGTCGTATTTCGTGACCGAAAAGAATTTTCAGGCTCGGTACTAAAACAGTTGGACGAAATGTACGAAGCGATTGATCGATATAACAAGATGCAGTCGACCATAAAGGGACTTTATCGTATTGACAAAAGGGACTACGATGAAGAGGCCTTGCGAGAAGCACTCCTCAACTGCATTGTGCACCGGGATTACTCTTTTAGTGCAAGCACACTTGTCAATATCTATGATGACCGCATTGAATTTGTGTCTCTCGGCGGACTTGTAAAGGGATTGTCAATGGACGCTATTTACATGGGTGTCTCTCAATCCAGAAATCCAAATCTTGCCGCCGTATTCTATCGAATGAAGCTGATCGAAAGCTACGGAACAGGAATCGGGAAAATCCGCCGTGCTTATAAAGATCTTTCCCAAAAACCAATCTTTGAATCAGCAGCCGGAGCTTTTCGATTGACATTACCCAATATGAATGCTATTGCAGATGACACGCCAGAATCAGATGTTTCTGCACTTGTTATGGCGTATATCAAAGAGAATGGCTCTATAAGCCGTCTGGAAACAGAAAAAATAACGGGATTAAAAGTTACTGCATCATATAAGCTGCTGAAAGAAATGTGTGCGGAGCATTTGATAAAATCAGTTGGAAAAGGAAAACTTACGAAATATGTGGTGGATTAGTGGGGGGGTCATTGTGGAAAGTATTCCTTTATCTGCTTGCTTCCACTGTTCATCTGTTAAATTACTTGTATATCTCATACTCTTTATTTTATCATATTTTTTCTATGTGGACAAGTTCTCAAATTACCCGTTCCGATGAAAAATTCTATGAAATCAAGTTGATTTCCGAGTGGGTTTATGATATAATGGTTACAACAAAGATTTTCACATAGATTTTGAGGTGAGGGATATGGAAAAAAAACCACTGCCGATCGGCATAGAAGATTTCAAAGAAGTAATAGATTTAAAATATTACTTTGTTGACAAAACTTTGATGATAAAGGAACTTATTGAAAGTCAGGTAAAGATCGGTTTATTTACACGACCAAGGAGATTTGGCAAGACGCTGAACATGAGTATGCTGCAACGCTTTTTTGAAAAGACGGAGGAAAGCAACGCCTATCTGTTTGACGGATTGAAAATCTCGACATATCCTGCATATATGAAATATCAGGGACATTACCCTGTCATCAGCATTTCTCTGAAGAGCATGAAACAAGCGAATTTTGCGGAATCCTTTGATGTTTTCAAGGAACTGATACGGGATGAGATGCTCCGGCATAAAAATATATTGTTTCACAGTTCTGCAATCGAAAAAACCGATTTGGATAAGCTGACAAGATTTCTTGAATTGAAAGCGGATAAAAGTGATTACAACACCTCGATCTGCTTTCTCTCAAAGCTGCTTGCAACTGCATACAACCAAAAAGTTATCATTCTGATAGATGAATACGATGTTCCGCTTGAAAACGCATTTCATCAGGGGTTCTATACAGAAATGGTAAATCTGATCCGTTCCGTATTTGAATCAGCACTGAAAACAAATGCTTCCCTTGACCGTGCATTTTTGACAGGATGCCTGCGAGTTTCAAGAGAAAGTATTTTCACGGGACTTAATAATCTTCAGATGTTTTCAATCATGAGTACAAAATTTGATGACAGCTTTGGATTCACGCAGGAAGAAATCGACAATGTTCTTGAATACTACCATTTAACAAACAAATCTTCAGACATTAAGCATTGGTATGATGGCTATAAATTCAATGATGTTGAAATATATAATCCATGGAGCGTATTGAATTATATCTCGGAAGCGGTTGAAAAAGATTCTGTTCCGTGCAAGCCTTACTGGTCCAACACCAGTTCCAACGAAATTGTCAAGCGTCTGATCGAAGAATCCAACGACAGAACGAAGAATACCATTGAGGAACTGATAAACGGTACACCTGTCAGAGCACAGATCTATGAAGATGTGACGTATGGAACCATAGACATTAACAGTGAATATATCTGGAGTTTTCTGCTGTTTACCGGTTATCTGAAAGTGATCTCTTATGAAACCGTCGGTGATGAGACCTATTATAACATGGTGATCCCGAATACGGAGATCCGAAGTATCTATAAAAATACAATTCGTGCCTGGTTTGAGAAGAAAATCAATGCGGACAGCAGAACGGATATCCTTGAATCCATTATTCATGGAGAACCGGAGAAGTTGGAAAGCTTGCTGAGAAAGTGGCTTCTTGAAACAATCAGCTGTCATGATGAAAAGGAAAGCTACTATCACGGATTTGTGACAGGACTTGTTTCAGGCTTTGCAGATTACGAAGTGCAGTCCAATGTGGAATCTGGCGAAGGACGGTTTGATCTGGTTATCAAACAACGTTCGGACGCTGAATATGCAGCAATACTGGAATTCAAAATTGCAAAGGAATTCAGAGATATGTCTGCAAAATGCGATGAGGCTCTGAAGCAGATTGAAGAGAAGAAATACATCACAACACTAAAGAATGAACTTTATAGAAACGTTTCCAAGTATGGCATCAGCTTCTGCAAGAAAAGATGTCAGGTAAAATTTGGCGGGACGGAAAAGTTTGTGTACTGATATCATACAGCAAAAAACCTTGAAGATTGATTTCCTCAAGGTTTTATTTTTTTCCAACCCCAATACCCCATACAAGCGCCCAGCGTATTGTGGAACACATCGTCAAACTCACAAAGTCCTCTGCCGGTGAAATACTGCGTGATTTCAATAAAAGCAGAGAACAAAAGTGCTGTCAGGAATACAGCAAAAAATCTCTGAAACTTTTGATGCAGACATGGGAGCAGAAATCCCATGGGCATCAGCATGAGAATATTACACCCGATCTGCTGTGTCCAGTAGAGCTTTCTGTCTGTTGTGAGAAGTTCACGCAGTTCCCAGAATGGTGTCAGCATCGCCCTGCGTTCTCCCCACTGCCTGTCGATCAGGGTCAGCCACAGAACGATAAATATATATATCAAAGACACTGCAATGAGCAGTGCTTTCCGCTTACTCAACAGTCACACTCTTGGCAAGATTTCTCGGCTTATCCACGTCAAATCCCTTGCCTACGGAGACATAGTAGGACAGCAATTGCAGTGGAATTACAGCAAGACTGCCTGCAAAGAGGTTGTCGATTTTCGGAATATACACGGTAAAGTCCGCAACATCTTCCATGTTGTAATTGCCGTATGTTGTCAGTCCGAACAGCTTTGCACCACGGCTCTTTACCTCTACCATATTGCTGATTGTTTTCTCATAGAGTGCCGACTGAGTCACAACGCTGAATACCACTGTACCGTCCTCAATTAAGCTGATCGGGCCGTGTTTCAGTTCACCTGCGGCATATGCCTCAGAATGGATATAGCTGATCTCTTTCAGTTTCAGGCTGCCCTCCATACCAATGGCGTAGTCAATGCCACGACCGATGAAGAAAGCATCTTTGATGTTAACGATCTTAGAGGCATACCACTGTAAACGTTCTTTGTCCTCCAGGATCTTTTCAATTTTTTCAGGAATGGTATTGATTTCCGCTGTGAGCTCTGCAAATCGCTCCTCTGTGATCTCCCCTCTTGCTTTGGCGAACTGCATAGCAAGGAGATAAGCAGCGATAAGCTGACAGCTATATGCTTTTGTGGTAGCAACGGAGATCTCCGGCCCTGCAAGCGTATAGAACACGTTATCTGCTTCTCTTGCGATAGACGAACCTACTACGTTGACAATACCAAGGGTTTTCACGCCCTTTTCCTTGCAAAGACGAAGTGCTGCAAGGCTGTCTGCGGTTTCGCCTGACTGGCTGATGATAATGGCAAGGCTGTTTTTCGCAAGCTGCATTTCTCTGTAGCGGAATTCCGATGCAAGTTCCACACGGACAGACAGAGAGGTCAGCTTTTCCAGAACATACTGTGCCGCCATACCCACATGATACGCCGAACCGCAGGCGATGATATACACCTGTTGAATGTTCTGCATCTCTGTATCCGTCAGACCAACGCTTTCAAAGCTGATGCTGCCGTCTTTCAGAACAGAATTGATAGTATCTCTGACCACTTTCGGCTGTTCGTGAATTTCCTTTAACATAAAATGCTCGTAGCCGCTCTTTTCTGCGGCTTCCGCATCCCAGTCAATGGTTTTCATTTCTTTCTGAATTTCTTCACCATCAAGGTTATAGAATGTCACTTCACCCTTGGTCAGTCTTGCAAGTTCCAGATTGCCGATGTAGTAGACATTTCTGGTATACTTCAGAATTGCCGGAACGTCAGAAGCGAGATAACTCTCACCGCCTGTGACACCGATGATCATAGGGCTGTCTTTTCTGGCAGCGTAGATCTCACCAGGATATTCCTTGAACATAACTGCAAGGGCATAAGAGCCACGGATTCTGACAAGTGCATGGTTCAGAGCATCTACCGGTGTTCCGAGATACTTCTTGTAGTAATAGTCGATCAGCTTGACAGCGACTTCGGTATCGGTCTGAGATTTGAAGGTATAGCCCTTTTTGACCAGCTTTTCACGGAGTTCCTGATAGTTTTCGATTATGCCATTATGTACTGCAATGACGTTTTCATCATCGCTGCAATGGGGATGTGCATTGGTAGCAGACGGTTCACCGTGTGTTGCCCAGCGAGTGTGACCGATACCGCAATTGCCCTTAACCGCTTTGCCGTCATTGGTCATCTCTTTCAGGACTTTCAGCTTACCCTTTGCCTTGACAATTTCCGGTTCCGCATCGCCGTTTCTGACTGCGATACCGGCTGAATCATAGCCCCTGTATTCCAGTTTAGACAGACCGTCCAACAGGATCGGTGCTGCTTCATTTTTTCCTGTAAACCCAACAATTCCGCACATGATTTGCTCCTTTTAGTCTCTTCTGAAAATATCTCTGGTGTAGACTTTCTCCCCTACATCGTCCAGACAGGAATCATACCTGTTTGCAATGATGGCATCAGACATTTCCTTGAATTTTGCAAGGTCGTTGACAACAACGCTTCCAAAGAAGGTTTCGCCGTCCTTGAGTGTTGGTTCATAGATGATGACTGCTGCACCCTTTGCCTTCACTCTCTTCATGACCCCTTGAATCGAGGACTGGCGGAAGTTATCACTGTTGGATTTCATCGTCAGACGATACACGCCGATCACGATCTGCTTTTCCGCATCAGCGTTCCAGTCGTTATTTTTACTGTAATCGTAATAACCTGCCTTTTCAAGAACTCTGTCTGCAATGAAGTCCTTACGGGTTCTGTTTGACTCTACGATTGCAGACATCATATTCTGCGGCACATCAGCATAATTTGCAAGAAGCTGCTTGGTATCCTTCGGCAGACAATAGCCACCATAACCGAAAGAAGGGTTGTTATAGTGTGTTCCGATACGAGGATCAAGGCACACGCCGTCGATGATCTGCTGTGTGTTCAGACCTTTCATCTCCGCATAGGTGTCCAGTTCGTTGAAATATGACACTCTGAGTGCGAGATAGGTATTGGCAAAGAGCTTGACTGCCTCTGCCTCCGTAAATCCCATAAACAGTGTGTCGATATTCTCTTTGATCGCACCCTGCTGGAGAAGTCCTGCGAAAGTATGGGCAGCGTTTACCAGTCTTTCATCGTCCATATCTGTTCCCACGATGATTCTGGACGGATAGAGATTGTCATAGAGTGCCTTGGATTCACGGAGAAACTCAGGGCTGAAAATGATATTCTTGCTGCCTGTTTTCTCACGGACAGACTGCGTATATCCAACCGGAATTGTGGACTTGATGACCATAATGGCATTCGGGTTATACTTCATCACAAGGTCAATGACTGCTTCTACCGCACTGGTATCGAAAAAGTTTTTCTTGCTGTCATAGTTGGTCGGTGCAGCAATGACTACAAAATCTGCGTCCTTGTATGCCGATTCTGCATCAAGTGTCGCTGTCAGGTCAAGTTCCTTTTCCGCAAGGTACTTCTCAATGTAATCGTCCTGAATCGGCGATTTTCTGTGGTTGATGAGGTCTACCTTTTCGGGTATGATGTCTACTGCGGTTACGGTATTGTGTTGTGCGAGTAGTGTTGCGATGGATAAACCTACATATCCTGTTCCTGCGACTGCGATTTTCATAAAAATCCTCCATTTTATTACTTCTCTCCAAGCAAAAATCTTGTTAATTTAAAATTCATCATAACATAACTTATAGTAAAAGAAAATGTTAATGCAATTACAAAGTTCAATATTGAATTTATATAAGGATTAACTTTACCATTAAACAATAAAATAGTAAAATAAATTATCTGTTGATGAAACAAATATATTGGCATTGATTTTGAAGATAATGCCTTAAATATTTTATTGTTTTGCCAATTTATCTTATTCGCCAACGTTTGCAAGCCGTAAAAAGCAGCAAATGCTCCACAAATATTCAAAGTATAATTCAATCCACTCAATAGCAATTTGAAAATAACGCCTTCATACGATTTAATAATTTGACATATAATAAACAAAACTATATCTAACAGTATATATATCGTTAATGGGACTCTCATTGTTATACTTTCACGATGTTGTCTTAATCTCATTCCAATAATAAAAAATGTAAAATACCTGAGCGAATACCATATACAAAAATAATTAGTTATATTCAACATCAGTCCTACTGAACCTAGTCCATATGAAAAAATGGAAATAAAAGTTGTCATAATTATGCTCTTGCAAATATAATTATTCAGCAAGTATACAAATATAAATACCCAGAACAACATCCATAAAAACCATAATTGACTCGGAGATGTCGCTAAAAAATACTTTTTTAGTATATCTGATAATGTATAATGTGAGATATAATTGGTAATTGGTATAACCCACAATACACTTACAAAGATATATGGCACTATTAGTCTTTTTATTTTGTTATACAAAAAGGGTTTGAATTCACTATATTTCTTTTTTTTCGTTTTTCAAAAAATAAAAGATATAACCAGATACCAGTGTAAAAGCATACACATGAAACGAATTCAACCAACTTGAAATAACAGCTAAACTTTTTGATTCAAATACCGGCGTAACTTCTGTTAACCATGATTCACTCCAAAATAAAATACTATGATAAAATACTATTATTATCATCAAAACAGTTTTGATGAAATAGCAGTTGTCCAATTGTTTTTTTGCTAATATTTTATCCATAATCAACCTACTTTAAATAGAATTCTTTGTACCACTCAGCAAACTTTCTGAGTCCCTCTCGAAGGCTTGTACTCGGTTTGAATCCCAAGTCTGCTTCCAATGCACTTGTATCGGCATATGTGACCGGTACATCGCCTGGCTGCATTGGCACAAGTTCCTTATGTGCATCAAAATCATAAGCCTGCGGCAGAACTCCTGCACGAACCAACTCTTCGCTGAGTATCTGAACAAAATCAAGGAGATTTTCAGGGTTGTTGTTTCCGATGTTATAGATCTTATATGGCGGTATCGGTAATCCGTCTTCACCATTTTTCTTTTCAGGCGGACTCATCATAACACGCTTTACGCCTTCAATGATATCATCAACATATGTAAAGTCACGTTTACAGTTACCATAGTTGAAAATCTTGATTGTTTCACCCTTTACAAGCTTATTGGTAAATCCGAAGTATGCCATATCAGGACGACCTGCCGGACCGTAAACTGTGAAAAAGCGAAGTCCTGTTGACGGAATATTATACAGCTTTGAGTAGGCATGAGCCATTAATTCGTTTGATTTTTTCGTTGCGGCATAAAGTGAAACAGGATTGTCCACTTTGTCGTCTGTACTAAACGGAACTTTCTTGTTACCACCATATACACTCGATGAACTTGCATAAACCAGATGTTCCACAGGGTGATTTCTGCAAGCTTCAAGAATATTATAGAAACCTACAATATTCGATTCAATATATGTATCAGGATTTGTGATGCTGTATCGCACCCCTGCCTGTGCGGCAAGATTTACAACAATATCAGGCTTATATTCTGTAAATATCTTCTCAATCAATGCCCCATCTGCAAGATTGCCCTTGATAAATGTATACTTGCAATCAGGTTTTGTTTTCGAAAGTTCCTCGATTTCTCTAAGACGATATTCCTTTATGGATACATCGTAATAGTCGTTTACGCTGTCAAAACCAATAATATTTATTGCTTCATTTGTTTTCAGAAGCTCTTTTACAAGATTGCTTCCAATAAAACCGGCTGAGCCGGTGATTAAGATTGTTTTCATTTTACAAATTTCCCCTTTATCCTCTTAAACATAGATGATATTCTTTCTCGATAAAAAACAACGTTTACTAAAACTGCTATAACAAGCCAAATCGCAAATACTTCAAAAGCAAGTAAGAACCACGAAACATAAGAAACAGACAACATTGGTATCTTAAAAGTTGCAAGATTTGCGATAATTACAGTTATCGCATCCACCCCACACTGCTTCAAAAAATTTTTAAACGGCCAACAAATGATATTCTTTGAATCATATCTTGCCATCCATACTGTTTGATATGCCATAGCTACCAAAGTACCAATGGACACACCGATAAGTCCCCATATTTTTACAGTCGCAATAGAAATAACAATATTCAAAATCATTGCTACAATGTAATTACTCTGTGTTTGCTTATAATGTCCTGCGGCTAAAATTAAAATATTATAAGGAAGTCTAAGGCAGTGTCCTGCATTTGCCACCGTTATTAAAACCGCAAATAATGGCTGAATATAGTCAGCATCGTTAATTCCATTTGTATACACCCTTACAAAATTAACAAGCAAAACTCCCGTGCAACCAAAAATTAATGTTGTACCAGTATGCAAGATCCACTCAACATAGCCAAAAAAATTATTAAGCTTTTTCGTTTCTTTTTTTGCTAACATCTCTCCTATGAGCGACTGAAATCCATTCGTCATTGACAAAAGTGCATTTTTCACTCCAAGAATTACAATATTATAGACAGAGTAAATTGAGACATTTGCAAGCGTTGAAAACAAAGTCAATACAATATTATCTGTTCCTCCAAGGACATAAGCTGCAAAATGCTGAGCCATTCCATTCCATTTTTGCTTGATAGGCTCTTCAGTATATGTAATTTTTCTGTTTATCGAATAATGTTTTTTTACATAAAGAACAAGAAAAAACGGACGAATCAAAAATATGAGTGATGTTGTTAGTTTTACTATTTGAATAGATGCACCTAACTTAATCACAATATAGCAAGCTATTGTATTGAGAATCAGTGTAATGATCTGTGCTGTATACTGAATGTATCCACGTTGATCCGCATTTAATAGCAAGCTGTTTACTATACCAAAATAGTACTGTGCAAAAGAACTGATGCATATCGCTGCAATCAATAATGCGGTATACATATGACCGAAACTCTTGTTAACAATCAGCGGATAAAATATCATCAGCAATACTACATAAACAAGCAGAATCTCGGCAAGTCTTCTAAAAAATTTATTCGCTGACACATATATTTTACTGATCATATCAGTGTCATTTTCAGCCAGTGGTTTATATAACGCTGATTGCACAACAGCACCAACGCCTAAATCTAGTAGAGTTATCACTCCAAGAAACTGCGTGATGCTGTTTACAAGCCCGTTGACATCTGAACCAAAGGACTCAAGTATCAGACGTGGCAATATAAATCCACATATCACAGTTACAAACTGCAAGATCAGTGAAGTTACTGTATTTAGTGCTAATTTTTTACCTCTTCCAGCCATTATATTAAATTATCCTCTCTTATCGGGAAGGTTTATCCAATTTCCAAATTTCAAATCATAACTTTCCGGAATTATTTTATCAAAACCACTTGCATCAAAGAAAGTAAGTTCCCCAAAATAAATCTGCCCACTTACTTCATAAAAGTCAACTCTTAATGTTGCAGTACCCGTTGCGAGCTTTTCAGCAAGTTCAAACATCTTCTCATAATTTACAGGCTTCTCAGGTTTAACATCTGCATGAGGATAGCCCCATGTAAAATCGAGCCAATTATAAGATTCATCAAAATAATCTGCTCTTGTATTTGTACCTCTATCCGTGTTTATCATGCAAAATTTAGCTTTTCCGTTAAAAGTATAAATCTTATAATCTCTTAGTTCTCTAAATTTTTCATCTTCCATATACTTTTCGGCAATAATCTTTCTTGGAACATTTTTATATGGCCATTCACGACCATACCAATATCCATTAACCTTCAATCTTGGTTCTAAAAACCTTTTTGCCCTCTCAATATCAAAAGAGTTTTTATCTTTACAGATACAAACACTTTTTGAATCATGATTACACTTTAAAACAAATTGATTTGGAAGTTCATCAAAATCAATATCTTCAATAGAATCATACACTCCCAAAGTTGGGATAACATATTTTTCCCCAATCTTACCTGCAACAAATCTTTTGACCCCAATTTTATCTACCATAATTGTATAAACAGGATTTCTATCGTAAAGCTTTAACCATTGCAACTTTTCATTAAAAGTTTGAGGATTCTTAAAAGACACCCACTTTCTAAAATGCTTATAGTACATAAATCTTAAATATGTTTTGTCTGGAATGAATTTTAATAAAGAATACTTATTCATGATTAGCCTCACAATTCAAAAAATTTCAAACTGCACAAATCACCTCTGGCACAAGCTAAAGCAAGCATTAATGTGCAATATACAACCGTATTTTCTTTAAGTGTTTTTTCTTCATTCTCATTATTTACTAATTTAAATGTTGAAATCATCAATGGCATTGTTAAGATGCAAATATACCAGCTTAATCTTAGAAAGAAATTAAACTCAATAAAGAATATAATTACATCAATAATAATCAAAGGACATATATATCTAACCAGACTTAAAGTTGGTTCATCGTTTGAAAATTCTTTGTTATACGTTCTTTTATATCCAAAAAACTTTTTCAAAAAGTAAATTGTCAACAATAGAGACATCACACTCAAAATTCTCTCCCAAACATAGGTATAGCCATCTCCAGAAGAAGCAATTGACACATAATTATCTCCCTTTTCAAATAATGCCAATATATATTTTTGTCCATAAATCCAAATTACACCACATAAAACACCTGAGCATATTAATCTGAAAATTACTTGTACTGGATTTTTAGCCTTTTCTATTATTAAAAATATAATTCTATATAAAAGAACGACTTGTCCCATAACATGAAGAGATGCCCCTAAAATATATAGTGGAAATATAAAAATCAACTTCTTTTTTTTGTAGAATTCTATATAAACACAAAAAGCACATATTGATAACGCCATAATTGTTCTGATGTTACTAATTATCTGCATCATCAATCCACGCGACATAAACGAAAATAAAGCCAATGCTATATACATGGGGTTTGCATCAGTTTCGTTTGATTCACTTTTTAATATCGAGAAGCAAAATGAAAATGTAATAATGGCGGATATTGCTGGCAAAAAATTATCATTGTGTATCTTTCCAATCAGACCAAGATATAATCCAGTTCCAGGAGTAGATGATTTTAATACCTTATCTTTTATAGTAATTAAATTTCCATCAGAATAATACTTCATTGTATTAAGTAATCTATACAAATCCGCCCCAGTATGTGGGATAAAGAAATAGCCCATAATTCCTAAAACTAATATATATATCAACAATATTCGTTTTATTTCTTTGCTGTTTTTACTCTTTGCAATTAAATCGCAAAAGATAATTAATACAAATAAATAAATAAATAAGCTTATCAATCTACCAACAATATACATTTATTTCCTACCATAATAAACAATCGAGTTATCTTTCATGTTTTGCATCTTTGCAATCAATTTCCAAGAATACTTTTTTGATAATTCTATAGAATTTATACTATATTTCTTTACATCACTAAAGCTATCAATCATCCTCTTAAATGTATCAGCTATACTTTCAACATTACTATCAGCTGTCCAACCAGCATTATACTTATCAATATCATCTCTCATATTAGAACCAGTTGTTGCAATAACAGGTAATCCATAAGAAAGAGCCTCTATCAATGCCATAGGATGTCCTTCAAAACGAGATGGTATTACAAAAACATCGCTATCAAGCAACATTTTTTCTTTTTCTTCTCCATATACAGCTTCATGAAAAAGAATAATATCTTGCAGTTCCTTTTCAGTCACCATTTCTTTTAATGCTTCCAATTTTCCTTCTCTATCAGGACCACAAATTGTAATAGTACAATTTTCCTTAAAAAGATCTTCTTTAATCAATGAACAAGCTTCTATCAATAAATCTAAACCTTTTTGATATGGTTCAATTCTTCCTATAGAAATACACTTTATACCATCTCTAGAGAAATCTTTTTTAACGTTAGCTGGAATATCAATACCATTAGGAATCACAATGTGTTTTGAATTCCATTCGTCACCTGAATCTATGTACTCCTGTTCAGTTAAGTATTGAATGGCTGAAGCATTTCTCGCAAATTTTCTGAATAGAAACAGATTAGCTAATCTTTTCTTCATTCTTTTTCTCATTTGAGCCTGATGTGTGAATTCACCACGAGGAATAATTATATATGGGATTTTTCCTTTAACAAGCTCTTTTCTGATGTTGTTTCTCGCCATATTATAGAACTGCTCAACAATTATGATATCCGGTTTATTAAACGGTTCAGGCAAACTATAAATGGATTCATCAGGAAATTCGGTTAAATCATGATAGTAAGATAATGATCTCCATTCCTCTTTTCCCTTAACAGTAACATTATACCAAAATACATTATCAACTTTTGTCTGTGCCTCAATTTGCTTCGGAACACTATAAGTTGGACCTGCAAATGATAATCCACTCAAATTGGAAATAAACAAAATATTCATTTTTTATTACCCCAGTATACAATCGATTAATAACTGATATGAACTTTTCCTATCAAACTTTTCCTCAGCACATCTTCGTGCGTTTCCACCCATGTTAGTTCTAAGTGTTGAGTCATTAACAAGCAAAATTATTTTCTCAGCAATTTCTCTTGAATCACCATTTTCACAATTAAATCCCATCTTATATTCATCAACCAAATCTCTGTACTCTTGACATTCCTGGGTATTAATGACAGGCAATTCTGAAGCAGCATAATCACCATGTTTGTTTATAATGCTTCCGGCTGACCTAGTTACAATGGGATTAACTGTCATATCACAAGCAGACAAAAGGCCGCACATTTTCGGATAAGCTAATCTTCCAGTAAAAATACAATCAACATTTTTCTTTTTGGAGTACTCTTCAAATTCTACTCTTCTTGGTCCATCACCCATTACAATAAACTTTGGAACACTTAGTCCTTTTTCTTTAATTATTGCTAATGCATCAATAACACAGGTTAAATCATAACTTGCACCAAGAGTTCCACAATAGGCAATCCAAATTTCACCTTCGGGCTTGTCTACAGGATTCTCAATGACATTTTTATCAAAAGTATCAAGATTTGTACCAAGAAAGACAACGTGACTGTTCTTGCATTTTGAATTTACAGACATTGCTCTATTTGCATATGTATTTGAAACAGCACAAATCCCATCTGCATTACTGTAAATCTTATCCGCAAGCCTTTTAAATGGTGCATAAACAATTTTGTTGAGTATAGGTGGATTGAATACCATTTGAAATGCTTCAGGCCACAGATCTTGAATATCAATTACAAATTTAACATCATTTTTTTTGCAATAATCAGATGCAATTGATGGAGCTGTAAGTGAAGGTACAGCACAATATATCACATCTGGTTTCTTTCGATTTTCTAAATATTTTTTTACTTCTTTTCCCCATTTATGATGACTCATAAAACGTTTGATACTAATATTTCTTTTATAACCAGGTTCGTGAAGAAAGGTTATCTTAAACGACCAATTATGTGTAAGAGGATTTTTTGTTTTTTTTGATACATGACTAAAACTCGATGTAATTATCTCAACATCATTTTCTTTTGAAAGTTCCTTACATAGATACATAAATCTACCGTTATCTGATTTTGAAAAATCACGGCAAAAATTTGCTATAATTAATATATTCATGATAAATTCTCACCCACATCAAAAATAGATTCACTTTCCAAAATAATCGGTTCAACATCAACGTCTCGAAGAAATACATATGGTTTTTCATAATGATAAAATGGTAATCTCTCCACACGATCAGCATTACCATCTTCAATAATCTTTATAGTATCCTCTATGAGATCAAATCCAACATGTGCCATGACACCTGCATATGCCATATGACGAATATTTACTTCAGTCACTTTCATTTTTCCATCTTTATCTTCCTTCAAATCAAAAGAAAGGATACCATGAGCTGGAACGCCAAGCTTTTTCTCCAAGTATTTTATACAACTATCACAAAATTCATTTATTCTATCTTCATTTAAAAATCTTCCAAAATGTGTATTTCCAGTTACATGTGATGGTGCTGTATTTGCCATTACATATTCTACACATTCAAGTGCCGCACCTTTTACATACTCACCATTATAATAAAGCATCTCATTAGCCAAATGACGACCAGTAAGAAATTCACTAACTGTAAATTCAGGAATTTTTGAATTTATAAATAACCAACTTTTATAACTGCTTATATCATCTAATTTAAGAGAGCCTAGTCCACCAGTTCCTTCTGTTGCACGTATCCAACAAGGAAAACCAATTTCTTTCTCAACATCACTAAAACGCGGATTATCCTGCGTAATTTTAATTGTCTTTGGTATATACTCAGTGCCTTCAAGGAGATCTGCCATTATAGACTTATCTCTTAAGGATTCAGAAAGTAACTTACAACCCATAAACACAGGACACGGATACCTACCATTCTTTTCATAGTAATCTCCCCATTTAACAATCTCTGCTTCAGGTTGTACAAAGGCATAGTCTATATCTTTTTCAGAAACAAGCTTTTCTATCCAAGGAAAATAATCTTCTGAATCACAACGTGGACAAACATAATATTCATCTACTAATTTTTTTTCGTTTTTTATTGTCATAAAAAAGCCAATAGCTTTTTTATCTATGTCACAACCAATTATTCTATAATCAGGATGATTCTTTCTAATAATTGTTGTAATTGAACGTGGTGTCAATCCACCAATTCCCGTTACTAAAATTGTTTTACCCATATTTTTTCCTCTTTTCAATTATTCAGAACATCGACAATTCTTTGCATATCATCTTCACTATATCTCTGATCACAAATCAACGACAATTCCATTTCATATAGATTAGATTGGCATGATGCACTTGGATGTGGCCAATGGACAGGACAGTATATCTGATTATCTATCAATTTTTTTCTTATTGCGTTGCGTTTTCCAGGTGCAATAACAACAGGAATAAATAAAGGACAGTCCATACTATCAATAGGAAAAAGAAAACTAACATCCTGATTGAATTCTAACCCCTTATATAATATCCTTGCATTACTTATCCTTATTTTACGTTGCTTTTGATAATCAACATTTAGCAAAATTTTCCTTGAATATTCATCAATAGCTAAACACGAATAGTGTTTTGCGAGCCATTCATTTGATTCAGAGAAAGCATTTAAAAAAGTGGATTTATCAATATCCGAATCTCCAGATAAATATTGCCCTTTCATTTTCATAGCTTTCATTTTTTTATTCAAAAAAGTTTCAGGTGGTTGCTCTAATTCGAAATCAAGTGCTATACTTTTTCTTACTGCAAAATATCCTCCACATAAAACTGGTTCCCATTTTCTTAGAGAGGCTACAAGATAATCGCTTGTTTTATGAAATTGCTTCATTGAAAGAAAACTATGTGTTATATCTTCAATGACAATTCCACCTCTTTCTTTAAATTCATCTAAATAGGGCATTGATAGCTTGAAACCAAAATAATTGCACCATAATAAACAATCTACATCATTTGGAATATCTATTTTGAATGTTATATTCTTATCAAAATATACAGGATAAAAGCATACTTCTATTCCAGCTTGTCTAAATGGTTCTATCATTGAATCACAACAATACGAAGGAAGCATTGCCTTTCTTACATTTTTTTCGTTTCTTAGTACAGTTTCGATTGCTGTTCTTCCTGAGAAAACAAAATTAAAACAATTCCCCCAACATAATGCACTGTTTGCTTTTACATGTTTGGTTTCTGAATAATAAAACTCACTACCTATTTCTCCCATAATACTCTTCCTTTAACAAAGAATACGAAACTATGTTATGATATACACCGTTTTTATAGATTCTTTGCCTTAGTATTCCATCTTCATTAAAGCCTAATTTTATCCAAAGTTTACGACTGCTCTCATTTCTTTCAATTACATTCGCTGTTAAACAATGCATATTCAATTCATCAAAACAATATCTAATTATTAAACTAAGTGTACGTGTTGCAATACCTTTCCCTCTCGCACTCTTCAATAATTTAATATTCATATTTGATGTACGATTTTTCATATCTATCGATGAAATTATAGCAACACCAACGGCTTCTTCATCAACATCAATAATATAACGAACTGTGGTATCATCAGAAATATTCAAAATCCATTTCTTTTGAGATGACAGTGAAACGGGATACGACCAACCAAAAACAGAGTTTTCAACTTCAGGATCATTAATCAAATTCATTAGAATATGGGCATCACTTTCTTCTATGGCACGTAATAAAACAACATCATCTTTTAATATCATTCATTCGTTCCTCCATTTGCATTTGACGATACTTATCAAAATCGATAGTAATTCCTGTTCCTCTTACCACTATTCCTTCACTCTTTATAATCTTTTTTATAGTTAGAAAAACAATTTTTAAATCTTCCAAAAAAGAGATATTGTCAATATACTCTAAATCATATTCAAATCGCTGTTCCCATTGTAGGCCATTTCTTCCATTAATCTGAGCCAAGCCACTTAATCCTGGTCTTACATCATGACGATGCCTTTCTTTATCTGTATAATATGGCAAATATTGTGGAACAAGGGGTCTCGGACCAATAGCACTCATATCCCCCACAAGAATATTCACAAGCTCCGGCAATTCATCAAGGCTTGTACTCCTCAGAATCCTGCCATACTTATTCAGTCTGACATCATCTGGGAGCAAGTTGCCATTTTTATCCTTACGATTATCCATTGTTCTGAACTTGATCAGCTTGAAGATTTTCTCATCTTTTCCAGGTCTTTGCTGTGTAAAGAACGGATTACCGCCCATAAAAACAGCACCAAGGAGAATCAGTATCAGCAGTAACGGCGACAGCACGATCAATGCACAAAGGCTCAGAACAAAGTCCAGTATTCTCTTTATGTATTTTGCGTACATCAGTCAAAACAACTCCTGATTATCTGAATAATTACATCCTGTTCCTCCGCTGTCATTTTATTATCAGACGGCAGACACAGACCTCTTTCAAAAATATCTGCTCCGACATCTTCCAGATCACCTGCGATATAGGCATTCGTCTGACCTCTTCCATTGCCATTCACAGTCACAAACGGATTCATTCTGTAGATAGGCTGCATATGCATCGGCTTCCAAATTGGTCTGCCTTCTGCGTTATATTTTGCAAGTGTCTCAAGAATCTCAGTCGGACAACTTTTTCCACTCTCGGAAATATAGAGAGCATTCTGTTCGCCTCTGACTTGTTTGCACATTGCCTCTTTGTTGATGATCATGCAGCTAAGCCAGAAATTCGGTTCGCTGTTCTTCTCATCATAAGGATTCATCTGGACTGGAAGACCTTTGAAACCCTCTTTATATCGCATATAGATTGCCTTTTTCTGTGCAATATGTTCTTCCAGATACGGAATTTGTCCACGAACAACACCGGCAATAATATTTGACATTCTGTAGTTGTATCCGATTTCTTCATGCTGATACCAGGGAGCAGATTCACGGCTCTGTGTAGACCATTTTCTCACCTTATCAGCATCAGCTTTATTATCTGTCAGGAACATACCACCTGAAGACCCTGTGATGATTTTATTTCCGTTAAAGCTGATGATATTACCTATTCCGAAAGTGCCTGTCTGTTTGCCTTTATAAGTAGCACCAAAGGATTCCGCAGCATCTTCCACGAGAATAGCGTTATGCTTTTCGCAGACTGCCATAATTTCATCAAGCTTGGCAGGCGTTCCATAGAGATGAACAAGAACGACCAGTTTCACATCAGGATAAATTTCAAATGCTTTTTCCAGTGCAACAGGGTCCATATTCCATGTGTCACGCTCAGTATCGATGAAAACAGCCTCACCGTCCTCATATGCAACAGGATTTACTGTTGCATCAAACGTCATATCAGAACAGAAAACCTTATGTCCCTGAAGTGTTCCAGCATTCGGTTTTGCCTGCCCATAGAGCTTTTCACCGGCAAGTTTGATTGCAAGATGCAAAGCACCTGTACCGCATGAGAGTGCAACTGCGTACTTGCAGCCGATCTTCTCTGCAACCAGAGTCTCTACACTGTCAACGTTTTCGCCGGCTGTTGTAATCCAGTTTTTCTCAAATGCATCATTTACCCATTTCTGTTCATCGCCGTGCATTGTCGGAGATGAAAGCCAGATTTTCTTTTCAAATGGTTTCATTTTATCCATCCCTATTCTATGAATTTCACCCGAAGGTGCATATTAAGCCATATCCCATTTCTAAAACACCACATAAAGAGCATTAGTGATACAAACGATTTTTCAACGGAAATTTATGCGATATTGCTGGATTCAAGCATAAATCAAACTATAAATCAGTCATTTCTCCCGTTTTCCAACACAATCCCATTTATATTATTGCTCTTTCACCGGCTGTTGTAATCCAGTTTTTCTCAAATGCATTATTTACCCATTTCTGTTCATCGCCGTGCATTGTTGGTGATGAAAGCCAGATTTTCTTTTTGAATGGTTGTAAATCCATTTTATCTCACTCCATGATCGAATCCTAAAATTCATTTTGCTTCACATAAAAATGTTCATCCTGTCGCTTTTACCAAAGCCTTCCGATTAAATTCTTCCGGTGTCACAAAGGTCGGTACCATATCGTGCAATGCTTGTACAGCAACTTCCTCGTCATTCTGTTCCGCTGCCTCACGTAGCTTATCCAATTTTCTCAGGAATTGCTTAGCATCAATTTCGATCTGTTTGCCGATAAAGATCAGCTTGTTGGAGGTTTTCCGCAAGCCTTCTTCATTCATCAGCAGTTCTTCTTTAATTTTTTCGCCAGGTCTGAGCCCTGTAAAAATAATGTCCACATCCTGATACGGGCGCTTGCCATACATCCGGATCAGATTTTCTGCCAATGCTACGATCCGCACCGGCTTTCCCATATCCAGAACGAAAATTTCGCCGCCGTCTGCAATCGCTGCTGCTTCCATCACAAGACTCACCGCTTCCGGAATCGTCATAAAGTAGCGGATAATATCCGGATGCGTTACCGTTACTGGCTTGCCCTGTTCGATCTGACGCTTGAACAGAGGGATCACAGAACCATTTGACCCCAGAACATTGCCAAACCGTGTTGTCACAAATTCTGTTTTGCCGTCATGTGTCTGAGACAGATATTGAATAATCATCTCACAGCAACGCTTGGATGCTCCCATAACATTGGTAGGATTGACCGCCTTGTCTGTGGAGATCATCACAAATTTCTCGGCATCGTAATACTGTGCCAGAGTCGCAGTGTTAAATGTTCCGATCACATTGTTTTTGATTGCCTCCATAGGGGAGTCCTCCATGAGCGGCACATGCTTGTGTGCTGCTGCATGGAACACAATATCCGGGCGATATTTGTCAAAGATCTGATTCATACGGAAATAATCCCGTACCGATGCGATCAATGTGATGAAATTCAGATCACTTCCATACGCCATTCGCAGTTCCTGCTGAATATCATAGGCGTTGTTCTCGTAAATATCCACGATAATGATCTGCTTCGGCATATACTTTGCAATTTGCCGCACCAGTTCCGAACCAATGCTGCCGCCTCCACCAGTTACCATACAAACCTTTCCACGAATAAAATTTCGGATGTCTGCATTGTCAAACTTGATCGGTTCTCTTCCCAACAGATCTTCTACTTTAATATCATGAATCTGATTGAGCAGTGTCTGCTTGTTGTCCATATTCTCAAAGATCAGATCGCTGATAAACGGAATGACCTTGACTGGCACCTCTGTCTTTGCACAAATATCCAGAATCCGCTTTCGCTCATCCTCCAGACAAGAGGGAATCGCAAAGATGATCTGTTCAATGTGCATCTGCTCGACATACTTCTTGATCTCATTGGTAGTGCCGACAATTGGAACGCCTCGCAGTTTGGTTCCGATTTTACTCGTGTCATCGTCGATCACGCAAACTGGAAGATAGGGAACTTCTGTCTGATTCGGGCATTCCTGTGCCTGAAAAATTTCTCCCAGCAGCATTTTAGCAGCTCGTCCGCCGCCAACGATCATGGTCAGCTTATTCTTTTTGGCTTCGTTCCGACCGCAGCTGATGAGTTCTACAAAAGTCTGCTTAAATGCAAAGCGGAATAGACATACACCTGCAATCGCAGTCAAACCATGCAGTACAGCGTACAGTACCGGCAAATTTCCACGAATCACATATACGAAAATACTTGCCGCAAGAATTCCTGTTCCGATGCCATAGACACAGGACAAGTAGTCCTTTGCATTGAAATAACGCCATAGCTTTCCATAAGCACCAAATACAAATTGTGCTGCAACACAGCAAAACACACTGACGATAATAGAGATCACCATACTATGCTGTGTAATGCCATGCCCTAATTCTGTCAGAACAAAATTGGACAATAGCGCTGCAATCACGACAATAAAACCATCTGCAACTGCAAGCACGATCTTTCGGAATTGAAACTTCTTTACAAGTTCCTTCATGTTGTCTCCCCCTACCAGAACATCCTGAATCTATTCATCTCTTTTTTCCGGCGATAACTAGTGCAAATAAGCCTATACCTAATGTAGAGCCGATTGGTATTCCCAACAGTAATCCAATCCAAAAATGCATATTATCGCCTCATCTTTCTTTTTCCCCACATAACTCACCAGATCATTCCGATCTGATTCAGCAGATCGATTCGTTCCTGACTGATCTTACCTGTCTGATATCCCTCTCGCTGCGTGTATAACCATTTTCCAATGGAGATTCCGTTTTCATCGATATAATCAAATGCAACGTTCAGATCATGATGTACTTGATAATAAACTTTGCAGGCACGGTATTTTTTCGCCACGATTGCTCTCCCTCCGCACTCTGAATCACGCCGATTCCAATCAGCTTTTCCGCTTTCTCCGGATCTAACTTTCCGGAACGCATCAGAGACTTTTGCACATACAGCCATCTTCCCAGTTTCATGCCATATTTTGAGGCATAGCTTCTTGGCACATTGACATTCTGGAATTTTTCCCGATACTGTACCAATTCCTGATAATAGGATTCCCAGGAATAATAGAACTTGGAAATTGTCCGATGATTTTCTTCTATGGCATTTAACATATATTTTTTTGTCATGCCTACTGCCATCAATTTTTTGGCTCGTTTCGGAGATAGCTTATCATCCCGAAAAGCACGAATCTGCTTCTTATACCACTTTTCCAGGCTTATATTTTGCTCCAACTTTTCCAGATCCGGTGTCCCGTCTGCTTTTTGGTATTGCTGCATCTGTGTACAGAGCATGTCCCACCGACGTTCCCGGTATTCTTCCAATGTCAAAGCCGGACAACCGTCTACCATCGAAAGCATCTTCACCTGACTATATCCCAGCTTTTCAATGTCTGTTTCATACAGATGCACTTGTTCCCGAAACCAATCCATCAGATTCTCTCCGTGATAGAGGACAGATTCCGGAAGCCTTCCCTGCTCCTGATAAGCTTTTACGATCAAACGCATTCGATACTCCCAGTTTGTGACCTGTTCCCAGTCCAAACCAGCATTCTGTAACGGTTCGATTCTTTGCTCCATTTTGGGATTACAGTTTTTATAATTGTAAATTTCCAAGAATACAAATGCACCTAAAGCAAATCCACTGGGTGTGCGGTAATCTCTGGAAAGATCTTGAAGCGTGCCATGCTGTGCGACATACGCCTCTATTTCCCGCAGTCCCTGCTCAAAATGTATATCTCTTGCTTTTACCCCGATCATGTCTTTCTGATTCCCCAATATTCTCCTATAGTTTATGCTTTCTGTAAATGCTGCTCCAGCAGCGCATTCGATTTTTCCAAAACTTCTGACTTTACCTTTTTTTGCAGTAAATCAAAATTTGGCTTTCGATCTGTTAGATTATGACAGTCTGAACCAAATAAAAAAGGAAGTTCCCGCCGGATCACTTCTTTCGCAATTTTTCGCTGCGAAAAGCTTTCAAATGCCTCTGCATTGATCTGAAAGATCGTATCAAACTCATCATCTGCTTGATCTGTGCTTTGCTGTACCAATCGAAATATCGGTGCACATGAGCCAGAATCGGTGTCAGGTGATATGTCATTGCAATGTTGTCGATCTCTTCTTCCATCCAATCCTGATACGGTGCATAGGGCAATTCCAGCAGGATCAGGTCTGTTCCTTCGATCGCCAGCTTTTCAATCTCCGGCGTATCACACAATCCTTTTTCAATTGCCACCTCTGCACCCAACAGAATATTTGAAATGGGCGGATTTGCCTCCATCAGTTTTTCAAATTTTCGCTGTCGCCGTTCCAGATAGGATGCGACACTTTTCTCCCGGTGACAGTAAAAATGCGGTGTTGCGAGCACTCGTGTGATGCCTTGTTTCTGCATCATTTGCAGCATATTCACAGACATTTCTACGCTTTTGCTGCCGTCATCCATTTCCGGCAGAATATGATTATGACAATCCGTCAGCATCTTCCTCATCCTTTACATGTTCCGGTGCAGCTTCTTTCGGAGCTGCTGCTGCCTTTTCACTGCCATAATGATAATTATAATTGTACTTATACTTATATTTGTACTTGTAGTTGGAATAATAACCAGTACCATGCTTATGCTGTACTTCATTCAGTACAAAGCCCAGAATATTGCAGTTTGCCAGTTCCAGCTGTTTCTGTGCATCTTCCAGTTCTGTAAAAGTCGTTGTCCCATAGTGTACGACCATGACAACGCCGGCAATGGAATTTGCCAGGCCTGCAACGTCGGAAACAATATTAATCGGGGCACAGTCTACCAGGATCATATCATACTGTGCTTTCAGCTTGTCCAACAGCTCCGCCATTTGCTTGGATGCCAGCAGTTCTGAGGGATTCGGCGGAATCGTTCCGGCAGTCAGAATGTCCAGATTGCCAATGACCTGCTTGTGCATTGCCTTATCCAGCAATTTTTCATCGGTGATCACATTAGAAAGACCGATCTTATTGGACAGGTGAAAATTCTTGTGCTGTACCGGCTTTCGCATATCTGCGTCAATGAGCAAGATTTTTTTGTCTGTTTCGGACATGGCAGTTGCCAGATTTGCAATTGTTACAGACTTACCATCACTTGGATTGGAGCTGGTTACAGCAACGATCTTGTTTTCACTGGTAGAAACCAGAAAGTTCAGCGATGAACGGAAGGACTTATAGGTTTCCAGAATATTAAAAGGAATATTTGGATTGTTGTAAATCAGCTTGTTCTTTCGATCCGCAGAAGTACCCCGATCTTTTTTCTTCACTTTTCCGCCGATATTCTGAATTTCTCCGATAATCGGCTTCTGGAATTTCTCATTTAGTTCTGTGGTATCCTTGACAGTATTGTCAAAGAAATCGATCACCAGGATCACCAGAACCGCAAGCATAATGCCTGCTGCAAAGCCTATCGCTGTATTTTTCGTCACGTTCGGAGAAACTGGTGTGTCATACACCTTTGCATCTCCAATTTTTTCAACAGAACCTGCTCCGACAACCCGAATCAAAAAATCCGGTGCTACATCTGCCATAATATTGCACAGTTCTGAAGAAAGTGCTGCATCTTTTGTAGTTGCTGTGATTTTCAGCACTTCTGTTTCATCTACTGCTGTCATCTGAAAACAGCTTTTCAGACTGGAATCCGTGATCTTTCCATTTTTCACGGTGAAATACTGCTGTAGTTCTTCTTCCGAATAGTGTTCCTGTAACTTAGAACCCACTTCATCCATTACCACATCATTATTCAGAATGACAATATAAGTACTTACCAGCGATTTGGAAACAGTCAGGTCATTATTATTGATGCCCTGTTGCTGCTGTTCCTGATTTTCACTGTTTTTAACGTACATAGAGATATTGGACTGGTATTCTTTTGGTATCACAAAGTAGGACACACCGAAAGTACCTGCGGCTCCTACAATTGCTGCCGCGACGATCCACCAAATATGTCCCAGCATCAAAAAAATCAGATCTTTTATTGTGTAACTTTTCTTCATCGCCTGTCCAATCCTCGCTTTATTTTGTCTGAAATATCGCAAAAGGCAACCTTTTGCGATATTTCGAGCAGATTATACGAACAGATGCAGTCGATCCATCAGCATTGCCTTTTGGGCAAAAGAAGAATGCACATACTTATTCAGCGTGGTTTCTACCGAAGCATGCCCTAAAAGCTCCGAAAGTGTTTTCACATCAAACCCAAGCTGAATACAATTGGTGGCAAACATATGCCGCAGTGCATGAAAGTGAATTGACGGCAGTTTTCCGTTTTTCAGGATTCGTGCAAAGCGATATTGCAAAGTGCGAGGCTCCATCGGGCGTTCTTTTCCAGATACCAGAAAAGCATCGCCATTTCTGGTATGTGCTTTCAAGATGTCAGCCATATATTCCGGAATGGGAACAGTCCGCTTGGAACTCTCTGTTTTCGGTTCCGTTAAGATCAACTTTGTTTTGGAAAGCTGATCGGGGCATTGAATACGCTGAATGGTTTTCTTGACGGTCAAAACTCGTTTTTCCAGATCAATATCATTCCACTGTAAAGCACAGAGTTCTCCAATGCGTATTCCAGTTGCCATGGAGAGTAAAATACCCAGATTAGAAGGTACAAAAGCTTTTTTTACAAGCATATGCTGTAGTTCTTTGGCATGATTCTGTGACAGGATCTGAATTTCAGGAGCATTTTTCTTTAATGGTGCGATTCCTGTCATCGGGTTAGCAGTGTGATAGATACGAGTGCTATACTTGAAAATCGACTTTAACAGTACCAAAATGTCCGAAATATAACGATTAGAAAGTCCAGCATTCTGTTTCTGAGCAATGAAAGCATAGATTTCATCTGCGGATATTTCACACAGCTTCATTGTTCCAAATGTCGGTAAAAGATGCTTTTGTGCCTTCATCATATAGTTGGAACAAGTAGATTCCTTGATAGAAAGCCGGATATTCTGGAGCCATTTCTGAAAGGCATCGGAAAATGTGACCGTTGGTGCAGTATGCTCTGGTGCTTTCTTTTGCTTTTTCTGCATTTTTTGAATAACCTCGTCTTTTGTTTTTCCAAAGAAATAGAAAAAATGACGTTTCCCATTTTTTTCTTTGGCTTTGGTGATCCTGCCTTCCCAGCGTCCGTCTTTGCGGTGATAAAGATTCATGTTGTATCCTCCATATTTTGTAGTTTCTAATTTTTATGTAATGAAGAGGAAAAGCAAAATGGTAGAAAAATAGCAATTTGTACATTTCCATATACAATAAATTTGCTTTTCCATACACTACGACGATTTTTCTTTGTATTTCATAATTATATCATTTTTCTATTGCATTTTCTTAGCTTTTGTAGTATAATGTAGAAGTTGATTCGCATAAGCTATCACAAAAATTGAAAATAAAAAAAGCTTTCGCAAAAGGTTGCCTTTTGCGAAAGCTTTTTTCTTCTATTTCGTTTCATTTATATTCAAAAAAATAATGCAAATAGAATAATTTTTTGATTTCCCAGTTTTGAAATCCTCAAACGTATGCGACCAAACTCATCTGCTGCATCTTTTCGTTTTTCCATGAAACTGTTGTATAAATCATTATACGTCAGTCGTCCATTTCTTCCCGCAATTTCACATACCTTTCCTGCGAAAGCGGCTCTTTTGCCATTCTGTCGTATGGCTGCATTTCATCTTTATAGTCAATACAGATATGGCGGGTTTGAATTTTTTTTTTTTTT
>NZ_DXUU01000040.1 GCF_019417665.1 Ruminococcus sp. | reverse complement strand
CCCAGAAAAGATGCAAGCAAGATGCGTGCGAAAAGATGCTGAACAGGCTCTAAGGGATAAATGCACCGATATTCTTTTGGGGCAGGGGATGGTATGTATCGTTGTTCCATTTCTTTCTTAATTTCAAATATCCGCTAAGAGACAATATAAAATAGTGGGGGCGAAGTAACAATACTCCTGCTTTTGATGTTTTAGCTTTCAATATAGACTTGTACTTCATAATTCCAGTGCAAGATGCCTGATACGACGATTAACTGTACTGTAAATGTTGGTTCAACACCATATTTTGTTCGAGCCATACACATTAACTTGCTTAATACTTGTTCCCGGTTTTCTTCAGTGCAGTTAGCGCATAAATATTTTCCTTTTGGCAATGTCTTTAATCCATTTATCTCCACATAACGAATGCAGACGGCAAAAAGCTTTGATACTCCATTTTCGGTATAGATACCGGCTAAATCCTCAAAGAAGAACTGCTCTTTTAGGGCAGGAGTAACTTTATCATAGAAGTGGCTGAGATAATTCCAAAGGTTATCAAGCGTCGGTACTTCTAAAGTATCTGACAGCAAAATAACACGTTCCGGACAATCCTTGAGAAAGGTACCATTGAACTTTTGCTGCCCCTGCAATTTTCTTTCATAGTCTGCCTTTGCCAATTGAATTTTTGATTTGCTGTATTGCAATGCTGCAATTTTTTCATCTGCCTTTTTTTCTGCCTGTACTAAAAAATCCACAATTTTTTCGAGATCATCATATTCCAAAACCTTTTTTATCTCCTGTAATGGTAAATCCATAAATTGAAGTGTCATTGTCTGAGGACGAACAAGTCCATATTCAATATTATGAAAACAGCAAAGAGTATTACGATATTTCTGTTTCTGATGAAAATGTGCTGACTATGGTCAGTGCAAGTGATAAAGAGTGGACGGATTACATTGGGGTAAAACCCTCTGCTGAAGATCGGAAAATATCGTTGCAGATACCGAATGCACTTTTAGAAGATCTTGCACTGTTCACAACAAATGAAGATATCACACTATCTGCATTAGCTGTAACCGGAAGTATAAATATTTCTTCCAATGGAGGAAATATTGCTTTTGGAAACTTAGAGGTAGGAGAAAATCTGACCCTGAACGTTAAAAATGGAGATATTTCCGGTACGGTTGTAGGAAGTTACGATGATTTTTCTATTCAATCCGAAATAAAAAAAGGTGAAAGCAATTTGCCGGACAATAAAGATGACGGCGAAAAAACACTAAAGGTGTCCGGCAATAACGGTGATGTTAATATTGAGTTTGTAAACGAATGACAACAGCAGCCACAGTGAAAAGGAAAGTCACTGTGGCTGTTTCTTTTTTGTGGGGTAAAATAAAAAACTACAATGATTTTTCATCACTGTAGCTTTTTCTTTATAAATCAGTTTTTGTAAAAACACACTCATTTTCAGGTGGCAGACAAGAATGATTTTTACACACATAATATGTCGTTTCATCATTCAAAAGTGGATATTCTTTGCTGTTCTGTGTCACCGATATATTTGCAAGGAATGGAGTATTTCTCTTTATTTCTTCTGAATCCGAAGCATTCTTCAAAGCAACAGAAATATGCTCTGGTGGATTTTCGTACATCATTTTTGCCAGCAGAAACACACTATGCCCGGCCGGATAATCCTGCGCCTGTGCAGATAAAAATCCAAACTGTTTTTCAGTAAGTTTCCTGTACTTTTCATTTTCCGTCAACTGAAACAGACGAACAAAGTTGTATGCCATGACAGAATTTCCGCTTGGAATTGCTCCGTCATAAATTTCTTTCGGATTCAGAAATAATTCTGTATGATGTGATTCTGAAAGATAAAATCCACCGTTTTCATGGTCGAAAAAACGATTTACCGTTTCGTCACAGAATAACTCTGCCTTTTCAAGATAATTGCTGTTCAAAGTAGAATTGTACAGCTCGATAAGTGCAGTGACATAGAATGCGTAATCGTCCAGAAAAACAATATCTGAATGTGTTCCATTTCTCCAGCTTGTGAAAAGCTGTACATTGTCACACATATTTTCTTCAATAAACTTTTGTACATTGACAGCAGTGTTCAAATATTTTTCATTGCGTGAAACTCTGTAAAGCATAGACAATGCTGCAATCATCATGGAGTTCCACGAAAGAAGAATTTTATCGTCAAGATGCAGTTTTGTACGATTTTTCCGATAGTCATACAGTTTCTTCAATTCATCACCGAAATCTAGTGTCAGATCATTGCTTTTCAGCAAATTCGGAATGTTCACTCCCTCAAAATTACCGTTTGCTGTAATATCGAAAGATTCTGCAAATCGCTTGCCTTTTTCTTCTCCCAACACATTAACGATTTCATCCAGTGTAAAGGTATAATATTTCCCCTCCACACATTCACTGTCGGCATCCTGCGCACTGTAAAATCCCCCGTCAGCAGAGGTCATTTCACGAAGAATATATTCCATCGTTTTTTCTGCCGTATCAAGGTAGATCTTGTTGTTTGTAAGATAATAAGCTGCTGAATAAGCAATTATCAGAAGTGCATTGTCATAGAGCATTTTTTCAAAATGCGGTGCAAGAAAATATTTGTCCGTGGAGTACCTCGAAAATCCATAGCCGATATGATCGAAAATGCCGCCTTTCCGCATTTGCAGAAGCGTTTTCTCTGCCATTTTCAAAGCGTCAGAATCCTGCTTCTGCTTTGCATACAACATCAGAAACAGCAGATTATGCGGTGTTGGAAATTTGGGTGCTGAACCAAATCCGCCATTCATCTTATCAAAACTGTCTGAAAATATTTTCATTGCCTGCTCAATCAATTTTTCATCGTTTATATTTTTATTACCTGATTCTGCACTTTTCAGGTGTGCAATGATTTGTTCGGCAGACTGCAAAAGTTCTCTGCGGTTATTGTTCCACTGGTTCGCAATTGCAGTAAGCAAATCAGGAAATCCGGGCATTCCATAATGCGACTTCGGCGGAAAATATGTGCCTGCAAAAAATGGCTTTTTATCCCATGTCATGAAAATGCTCATAGGCCAACCGCCACTGCCTGTGAATGCCTGACACACCGACATATACACGCTGTCAATATCGGGACGCTCTTCACGGTCAACCTTAATAGAAACAAAATATTGATTCAGAATTTCTGCCGTTTTTTTATCCTCAAAGCTCTCATGTGCCATAACATGACACCAGTGACAGGTACTGTAGCCGATGCTCAGAAAAATCGGCTTATCCTCTAATTTCGCCTTGTCAAATGCTTCCTCACACCACGGATACCAGTTGACTGGATTCTCTGCATGCTGTAATAAATATGGACTTGCTGCACTTTTTAATCGATTGCTCATTGAAATCTCCTCCGATGAAATACGTTTTTGTTAGTATATCCTTTTTTTATCAGACCATACTAAAAGTATACTTATTTTGGAGGAAATGAATATGAAAAAAGACTATTTCAAAGGTTGGTATTTGAAATGCAGTAATGAAAACAAAACCATTGCATTTATCCCGGCATTTCACCAAAGTAATCATGAAAAAACTGCATCATTGCAGGTTATTACGGATGATGCAGCTTTCAATATCCCATTTCAATTTTTACAATATCGGGTGAATCCATTGGTGATAAAAATCGATGAAAATATTTTCTCTGAAAAGGGCATCAGATTACAGATTAAAAATAATCATCTCTCTGCAAACGGAACGCTGCATTTTCATGATCTTTCGCCAATTCAGTATGACATTATGGGACCTTTTAAATTCGTTCCATTCATGCAGTGCAGGCACAGCGTTTACAGTATGCGGCATCGAATTGACGGACAAATTACTGTCAATGGACAGCATTTTGTTTTCAAAAACGGAATTGGATACATTGAGGGCGACTGCGGAATATCTTTTCCAGCAAAGTATATTTGGACACAGTGCTTCTTCCAAAATGGCTCCTTGATGCTGTCCGTTGCAGATATTCCAATGTCCGGATTTCACTTTACAGGAATTATCGGTGTTATTCTGATAAATGGAAAAGAGCATCGCATTGCCACTTATCTGGGGGCGAAAGTAAAGCATATGGGTAAGGATTCCATTACTGTAAAACAAGGTGATTATCAGCTGACGGCAAGACTGCTCCAGAAAAATTCCCAGCCACTTGCTGCGCCAAGTCATGGCTTGATGAATCGAACTATCCATGAAAGCGCCTCCTGCAAGGCGTACTATCAGTTTTCTTATAAAGGAAAAGTTTTGTTTGATTTTATTAGTAACAGGGCGAGCTTTGAGTTTGAATATAAATAGATAAAGCTTGCCTGGATTGTTCCAAGCAAGCCATTCTGATTCTCAATACGAGGACGGTTCAAGTTTTTTGAAATTCCCAAAAGTTAAAGACTTGTTAAGAATTTCTATGCTATAATCAGAGCATGGAGAAAATAAAACGCAAGAAAAGAGGTATACACTATGTTCTGGAGGATATTGAAAAAAGACCTGAAACGCAAAAAGACCATGAACATCATTCTGCTGCTGTTTGTCATTTTATGCTCAATGTTTGCAGCGGCAAGCGTCAATAACATCATTGCAGTCATGGGCGGTCTTGACTATTATTTTGAAAAGGCGGGAATGGCAGATTACTTCATTATCTCCCGTGACAGTGAGGTCAGGAGCGAGGCAGATGAGCTGCTCTCCCAAAGCAGTTATGTCAAGGAATACCGTGCAGAAAAAACGATCTTTGCTGCTTCTGAATGCTATGAGATAGATCAGGGCAAGCTAATGGATTTTTCCAATATTTCAATGATATGCGATATTGGAGATACGAAACTAAATTTTTTTGATGAAAACAACATCGTGATAACCGAGATTGAAAAGGGAAAGGTCTGGCTGACAGGCGGAGTGCCCCGCAGAGAGGGCGTTGAGGTTGGAGATGTATTCACGTTCAGCCTTGGGGATACCGAACTTGAGCTTGAAGTTGCAGGCTTTGCAAAGGACGCACTTCTTGGCTCGGAGATGATGGGAAACCCGAGAATGCTCATGAACAGTAACGACTTCAATACGCTCTGTGATGATGAGATGATAAACAGCTATAGCATGGGTCACGTTTTTTATGTAGATACAGACAATACATCAGCACTTGAATCTGAGCTTTCAGATCTGAACGGTATCATGTTCTCGGGCGATAGAAATATGATAAAGATGACCTATGTGATGAATATGCTTGTTGCGATGATAATTCTTGCCATTAGTGTAGGACTTATCGTTGTATCGTTCGTTGTGCTGAGATTCACCATCAGATTCACTATTTCGGAGGAATTTCGTGAGATCGGCGTTATGAAAGCGATCGGTCTGCAAAACAATTCGATAAGATCGCTCTATCTTGTGAAATATCTGGGAATTGCTCTGACAGGTTCGCTCATAGGCTATTTCGGCAGCGTGCCTTTCGGCAAAATGTTGCTTAAAAGCGTAAGCGAAAATATGGTGCTTGGGAATGACAGCGGCGTGCTGATCGGTATTCTTTGCTGTGCCGCAGTCGTACTGATAATACTGCTGTTCAGCTGGGGCAGCACAAGAAAGATCAGCAAACTCTCGCCTATCGATGCAGTGCGAAGTGGTCAGACGGGCGAGCGCTTCAGAAAGCGCAGCCTACTCAGTCTTGGGAAAAGCAGGCTCGGCAGCGTGGGCTTTTTAGCACTGAACGATGTGCTCAGCGAACTCAAACAGTACGGCATACTTACGGCGATATTTGCGATATGTACCTCGCTGGTCATGATACTGGCTGTGACCGCAAACACTCTTGACAGCGATAAGCTTCTTTATCTGCTGTCAGTCACCGAAAGTGATGTTTATATGTCAGATTCCGCAAGGGCTATGGATGTTATGGCAGGGGTCAAGACGATTCGTGAAACAGAAGAGGAGATCGAGGATATACTTGCGGAAAACGATATGCCGGGAACAGTTTATCTGGAGAGTTGGTATAAACTGCCTGTTACGGCAAATGGCAATCGCTTTAATTTCGACTTTATTAAATGCAGCGATACAAAAACGACCGACTATGATTATACCGAGGGTACAGCTCCAATATATGAAGATGAGGTAGCGGTCACAAAGCAAATCGCCGATAAGCTGAGTGTCAGTATCGGAGATCATATCAGCGTGAATATCGGCGGAGAGGAAAGAGAGTTTATCATAACGGCATACTTCCAGTGCTTCAACAATTTAGGCGAGTGTGCAAGATTTCATGAAAACGTCAGCATTCCGGATAATCTTATGATAGCTGCATTTGCGTATCAGGTAGATTTTGACGACAACCCCGACAGCACAGTAATATCTGAACGTATCGAAGCTATGAAGGATACTTTTGATAACGAAAATGTAATGGATACGAAAGGGTTCGTCAATGATTGTATGGGCGTAGGAGATACGATAGCATCAGTAAAGAACCTTGTACTTGCATTGTCCCTGATAATAATCATTTTGTTGGCGGTGCTTATGGAACGAAGCTTTATCTCAAAAGAAAAGACAGAAACAGCACTTATGAAGGCAGTAGGCTTCAACAGCGGTTCAGTGATACTTCATCACACACTTCGCTTCGGAATAACGGTATTAACGGCGATAGTTGTATCATCAGCATTATTTCTGCCGCTCACGAAGCTGATAATGAACCCGATTTTCGGAATGATGGGTGCAATCGGAAATATTGACTATCAGATAAATGCTTTGGAGATTTTCGGGGTATATCCTGCTATCATATTTGTGGTGACCGTGCTTAGTACAGCACTGACAGCACTTTACACTAAAACGATCAAGGCAAGCGATACGGCTTCTATCGAATAAGGAGGATTTTACAATGAATACGGTTTTACAGACAAAAGGACTTTGCAAGACATACATCGTGAACAAGCACCAGAACAATGTGTTAAAAAACGTCGATCTGACGATCAGCGAAGGCGAAATGGTAGCGGTCATGGGACCGTCAGGCTCTGGTAAGAGTACGCTGCTCTACTGTGTTTCGGGAATGGACAGAGTAACGGCAGGAGAAGTTATTTTTAACGGCAGGGAGAACGCAAAGCTCAGTGACAAGGAGCTTGCACGGCTCAGACTCGATGAAATGGGCTTTATTTTTCAGCAGATGTACATGATGAAAAATCTTTCGGTGCTTGATAATATCATTCTTCCTGCGGTAAAGTCGAAAAGGAATAGGTCGAGCCGCAGGCAAACCGAGGAGCGTGGCAGAGCACTCATGCGCAGACTTGGCATTGACGATGTGTGTGGCAATGATATTAACGAGGTGTCGGGCGGACAGCTTCAGAGGGCTTGTATCTGCCGCAGTATGATAAACAATCCCAGGATGATTTTTGCTGATGAGCCGACAGGCGCTCTCAACCGTGCAAGCTCCGATGAGGTGATGAACGAGCTGCTCTCTCTCAACCGTGACGGTACTACGATCATGTGCGTGACACACGACCCAAAGGTAGCCGCCAAGTGCAGCAGGGTGCTGTATATCGTGGACGGCGGTATCGTGGGCGAAAAGGAAATGGAACACTTTGACGGCGGTGACAAGGAACTTCGTGACCGTGAAAGAGAACTGAATAACTGGCTTATGGAACAGGGCTGGTGATCCTTGCAATATCGCCGCTGATATGGTACAATACTTGTAGGTGGTGATCTTATGACCGATATTCTGATAGTGGAAGACGATAAGGAACTGGCAGACTTGCTGACTGACTTTCTGCGTGAGGAAGGCTACACTGTGTCGAGCGTGGACAGCGGAGAACGTGCCGTACAGCTCTTTGAACGATATGGCGCAAGGCTTGTGGTGCTTGACATCAATCTCCCCGATGTGAACGGCTTTGCGGTATGCTCAAAGCTCCGTGAAAAAGCCGATACGCCAATACTTATCGTCAGTGCAAGGACGGACAAGGAGGATAAACTCAGCGGATTTGACCTCGGTGCGGATGATTATATTGATAAGCCTTATGATATCGATATTCTTATCGCTAAGATAAAAGGCATTTTTAAGCGGCGGTATCAGCGTGAGATATTGTCCGCAGACGGTGTGACATTAAATCTCGCTGACCGGACAGCAGTGATCGACGGTGTGCCTGTTGACTTGCCGACAAAGGAATTTGATCTGCTTACATTGCTCATAGAAAATCAGGGCAAGGCTCTGAAAAAAGAGTATCTGTTCAGCACAGTCTGGGGCAGCGACAGCGAATCAGAACTGCAAACACTCCATGTGCATATCAACCGTCTGCGACAGAAGCTGGGCGACGATCCGAAGAATGCAAGGCGTTTGCTGACAGTCTGGGGTGTGGGGTATAAGTTCATATGAGAGCGTTCAGAAGACTATGTATCGCAGTGGTAATGATTTTTCTTTTGCTGACAGCAGTGCTGAATTTTGCTCTGATAAGGCGGGAAAAGATGATTGATGGCATTTACCGTGTTGAAGCAAAACGCCTTGCCGATGAAATAACAGAAACGGGCAGCTATAACATTGAAAAATATCCGCATATCACGGGAGTGTTCACGGCTGATGACGGTGAGCTATATTCCTCTGACGAACATTATCTTATCATCGAAGTAAACGATACGCTCTACCGTATGGAATACACCATAGACGATAAGCAGCACGGAATACTTATAATCAACTGCGTTCTGTGTGCTATTCTTTTGATGATGGTCGGCTTGCTTCTATATATTTACAGGTATATCATCACACCTTTCGGTAGACTGAATGATGTTCCACAGGAGCTTGCAAGGGGCAATCTTGCCGTGCCGATCCCCGAAGAAAAGAGCAGATTTTTAGGCAGATTTACATGGGGCATCAATCTTCTGCGTGAGAGCATTGAGGACAGCCGTAAGAAAGAAATCACCATGCAGAGGGACAAAAAGCTCTTGCTGCTCTCCCTTTCCCATGACATCAAAACGCCTTTGTCTGCGATAAAGCTGAATGCAAAGGCACTCTCAAAAGGCTTATACAAAGATGAGGAAAAACGCCGCAGTGCTGCCGAGAGTATCAACGCTCGTGCCGATGAAATTGAAGGCTTTGTGAGCGAGATAACCAAGGCGGCAAGCGAGGACTTCATGAGCTTTACAGTTGTTATGGGCGAGGAATTTCTTAGCCGTATCGTTACAAGAATCAGTGCAAGATACACGCCCCAGCTCGCTATGTCAGGGACGGAATTTATCATACAAAAATACGATGACTGCATTCTTTCCTGCGACCCTGACCGATTGGCTGAATGTCTGCAAAACCTGATTGAAAATGCGATGAAATACGGTGACGGAAAACGCATCGAGCTAAGCTTTGATAAAATGGACGGCTGTGCGCTTATCACGGTATCAAATACAGGCTGCACGCTGGAAACAAAAGAGCTGCCGCAGATATTTGAGAGCTTTCATCGGGGTAACAATGCCGACAAGGTGCAGGGCAATGGTCTGGGGCTCTTCATCTGTAAAAGGCTGATGTCGCTCATGGGCGGTGAGGTCTATGCACATATTCGTGACGAGTGCTTTTGTGCGACGCTGGTTGTAAAATTGGCGTAACATTTCTCCGCAGCAATATCGGAGTCAGGTTCTGCGAAATTATTATAATTCTTGTGCGGTGCGCAGCGATTTCAAAAACAAGTCTAGTACAAAATCACATATCGTCTATCATCGCTGTCGGGATTATTCCTGACAGCGATTTTTATATCATATTCTCGTGTCCTTTCAATAGGTTGATTGAAGATTAGTATTACTCTGGTATTACCCGGTATTACCTTGCATGTTTTTTAGAAAAAAAGAGTTGTATTTTCCTTGCAGATATGCTACAATAAAATTGTATTGTCTAAAAACATACGAAGGGAATGGAATAAATGCTTCTGCGTCTGACAGATATCAATAAATTTTACAATGGAAATCAAGTTCTCTCTCACGTGTCTATGACGGTGGAGGATCACGACCGTATTGGTCTCATCGGTGTGAACGGCTGTGGTAAATCCACACTGTTACGTATTCTCACCGGAAACGAACTGCCTGACCATCTGGTGGAAGGCGACGGCGAGGTGGCTCTCTCCGGTAAAACTAGTGTGGGTTATCTGGAACAAATGGGCGGTCTGGATCGTGACAGCACCGTCTGGGACGAGATGCGCAGCGTCTTTCGTCCTCTTTTGGATACCCAGGAGCGAATGCACCAGCTGGAAGAAGAAATGCAGTCCGGAGATCTTTCTGTAGCGGAGGAATACCATCGTCTCCAAACCTGGTTCGAATCCAATGACGGTTATCAGATCGACGTGAAGATCCGTACCGTGCTGAACGGTATGGGTTTTTCTCAGGAGACATATTCCCGTGTCATTTCCGGATTCAGCGGCGGCGAAAAAACTCGTCTTGCCATTGCCAGACTTCTGTTAGAAGAACCGAACCTGCTGATCCTGGACGAACCTACCAACCACCTGGATTTCAAAACGGTCATGTGGCTGGAGGATTATCTGAAAGATTATAAAGGTGCACTGCTGCTGGTCTCCCATGATCGCTATTTTCTGGATCGTCTGTGTACCAGCATCTGCGAGATCGAACGCGGCGTGCTGACTCGATATAAGGGCAATTATACGGCATTTACCCAGCTGAAAGAGGCTGCTGTGGCCCGTCAGTGGAAAGAATATGAGATGCAGCAAAAGGAAATTGCAAAGCTGGAGGACTACGTGGCACGGAATCTCACCCGTGCGTCCACTGCCAAAAGTGCCCAGAGCCGAGTGAAGCAGCTGGAAAAAATGGAACGTATTGGAAAGCCTGTTTCGGCACAGAAACAGGCGAGGGTTCGCTTTACTTATGAAATTGACCCGCCAGTGGAAGTACTGAAAGTGCAGGATATTGATATTTCCGTGGGCAGCGGTGCAGAGCGGAAGATCCTGCTGCCCCAGTTATCCTTTGAGGTGCGTCGGGGCGAAAAGTGGGGCATTATCGGCGACAATGGCATCGGAAAATCTACGCTGCTGAAAATTCTTCAGAATATGCTGCCCCACGAAGGAAAGGTACGCTGGACAAGCAATATCAAAATTTCTTACTTCGAACAGGAAAGTACCAATCTACACCCGACGAAATCGGTTATGCAGGAGATACACGACCGTATTCCGGCATGGACAGATCTGGAGGTTCGGAAACTTTTGGGGCAAGTGCGTCTTACGGGCGATAATGTGTTCAAACCTGTGGGGGTTCTCAGCGGCGGCGAGCGTGCTAAGGTTTGTTTTGCGGTAATGATGTTGGAGCACGGCAATGTGCTGATCCTGGACGAGCCTACCAACCATCTGGATATTGCCATGAAAGAGGTGATTGAGGAGGCAATGCAGGAGTTCCCGGGCACGCTGCTTTTTGTATCCCATGACCGTTATTTGCTGGATAAGGTAGCAGATCATATCCTGGAACTGAAGGCGGACGGCGCCAATACCTACACCGGTGGTTTTTCCGCATGGCTGGATGCGCAGCAAAAGGCATCGGCTGTTCCGGAACCGCAGGAGAATCCACAGTCTGTCGGAGAGATGCCAAAGCAGGAAAAACCGGCTTATCGTTCTAAAAAGCAGCGTGCCCAACAGGCAAAGCTGCGTGCGGATCTGCGTGTACTGGAACAACGTCTGGACAAGATGCAGACGGAACTGGATCAGCTGACTATTGAAATAGCAGACGAAGCTGTTGGCAGTGATTATCAGTTGATGCAGGAAAAGTGTGAGCGCATGGAAGAATTACGTGTTTCCATGGAGGAGACGATGGAGGAAATGATCTTATTGGAGGATGAATTGGCGTAATGTCTCCCAGTAGGAGATAGGTACAAAACAAAGACCCCGACGAAGATATGTGATCTTCGTCGGGGTTTCCGTATGAAAGATGAAATTTTTACTTATCCAGCTTTTTCTTTTCGTCTTCGAGCATAGCCAGAAGCTCGTCTACAGAAGCGGTTTCATACTTGTTTTTCTTTGGTGCAGAAGGTTGTGCCGGTGCTGCCGGACGTGTACTGCGTACACTGCTGCCGGAGGACAGGCGGCTGGAACCCAGGTTCCGTGCCTCTTCCGGCGAACTTGCCTCGTGGCTGCCGCGATAAGTAGAAACCGGCTCTTCGGAAATGGGTGTATTTGCTGTGTGAGAAACAGCACCGGTGCCGAATGTGCTTGTATTGCTGCGTGTGCCGAAGGTGGCAGTGTTGGAAGATGCACCTGCATGAGAGCCCTGATAGCCATTATCCTGTGCATTTCCGCCCAGCGGAATCTGATCTTCCGGATTGGTATAGATCGGAATATCATGCTGTGCCTTGAACTGCATGGTACGTGCCTTTTGATACGGAGAATTGGGGTTTACTGCCTTGCGCTCGAAGTTTTCTGCGATAGAAGAACGTTTTTGCTCAAAAGAACGGTTCGGTGCAGCATCTGACGGGCGGAACAAGGGCGAACGTCCGCCCAATTCCTCATCGTCATATGCGGAGTCGGAATCATAAGAATCCTCGCTGTAAACCTCGTCATAACTTTCTTCAAAAGCAAATTCGTCATCGTGTCTGCCGTTAGCACGTGCAATGGCAACGATGAGCATGATCACCAGGATCACGCTGGGGAGTACCAGCAGTGTAAGAATGCCAGGAACACCTGTTGCAAATTTAATGTAGGAGTACAATTCGCCGCTTTCATAGGTACACTTACCCAGAATGTTATTTACGGTAATAGGCGGTTCTGTACCTACAGCGCTTGTCTGCATGGTAGTGGGGTAATATTTCAGCACGCCAGACTCGTCCTGCTGAACATTATAGATCCGACGTACAGCAATACGTTCGGAATCCACATCTGTAGAGGTGTCGTCCGGTGCCAGAACGCAGAGAACGGCATTGTTTTTTGCAACGGGATCAGATTCATCATAAACCGAAGCAATTACTGCTGTATACTGATGGATGGAAGCGGCAGCACTTTCACTGTCTACTGTTTGGCTGGGGTCTGTTGCTGCTTCCTGAAGTCCGGCTGCGTTGTCATCCAAAGAGGTGACACCTGTTGCAACAGCTGCTCCGGAACTAGCTTCCATAACATTGCTTTCCATTAAATAAATGTAGTGCCCGAAGATTTTCGGTGTGTCGCTGCGGGAGAACAGAATGTTTGTGGTCAGTGTCACTGCAACGACCAGCAGGAGAAGTATCGCAAGGACAATTGCGAGAATCGATTTGGATTTCTTTTTCATGATGCTACCTTCCTTTTTCACGAAGTGGTGGTTTTAAATCTATTATAACATATCTTTTCAGCAATTTCAATTCTTTTTTTGATTTTTTCGCCGAAAAAATACAGGAGAATGAAAAAGATAATGTTTCTTTTTCGCAGGGATTCAGATTCCATAGCACTTGGCTCTGATTTAACGGGGGTCTGAAACAGATTTCTTTTATTATAACACATCCGTTTTCAGATTTCAATTGGATTTTTGATTTTTTTGATAATTTTTTTGAAACCTCTTGACAAACGACGAAAATGTGGTATAATAAAAAAGTACTTTTCTTCTGGAGCTGTTTTGATTTAATTTTATTTACTAGATATTGGAACTGCTGGAATAGCTCAGTTGGTAGAGCAGCGCATTCGTAATGCGCAGGTCGCGTGTTCAAGTCACGTTTCCAGCTCCAATTTTTCTGCGTATACGCAGAGCCTGCGAGCGTAGTTTAGTGGTAAAACATCAGCTTCCCAAGCTGAGGTTGCGAGTTCGATTCTCGTCGCTCGCTCCAGATAGAATGTGAAAACACGTGATCCATGTGCAGCTGCCATTGGATTACGTGATTTTTTTGTGCTTCAAAAGTAGAAAGGAGAGGATTCCGAAAATGGACGAATTGAAAATTGTGCCTTATTCGAAAAAAGATTTGGCAGGAATTATAGAAGTCTGGAACGAAGTAGTGGAAGAGGGAAACGCATTTCCTCAGGAGACACCTATGACAGAGCAAGAAGCGGATGCGTTTTTTTCGAAGCAGGATTTTGTGGGCGTGGCGTACTATAAGGGACAGGTGGTTGGGCTGTATATTCTTCACCCCAACAATGTGGGCAGATGTGGTCATCACGCCAATGCCAGCTATGCAGTCCGTTCGGAACTGCGTGGCTTGCATATCGGAGAGTGCTTGGTGCAGCATTCTCTGGAACAGGCAAAAAGACTGGACTATCGGCTGCTGGTATTCAATGTAGTCGTAAAAGGCAATGACCGTGCAGTGCGGCTCTATGAAAAGTTGGGATTTGTGAAAGTAGGAGAGCTTCCTGGAGGTTTCCGACGAAAAGACGGAACATATGTGGATACGATGATCTTTTATCACACGTTGTAATAAGTATATTGTTGATTATTGCAAGATGGGAACGGTTTTTTACAGAAAATCAGCGCTTTATACAAAACCAAAAGAGGAATGTGGTGTGAAGTTTGTGCAAAAAACATCTTGCATCCGGTGCTGAAATTTAGTATGATAATTATAATGTGCAGATTGTAGGGTATGGTCTGCACACAAACATTTTTATTTGAGGAAATGAGGAAATAATATGTTGAAAACAAAAAAGATCCTGGCATTTTTGCTGGCATCCGCTATGATGTGTGCTGCTTTCACAGCATGCGACGAGTCTGAATCCGGCTCAGAATCTTCCAGCAAAGCTGAGTCCAGCGCAGAGGAATCCAGCGAGGAAGAGTCTAGTGAAGAAGAGTCCGCAGCAGAAGAAAGCTCTGCACCTCAGCAGGTTCAGACTGGTGATTTCGAAGAAGCTGTTGTACCGCAGTCTGGTGATGCTTATCTGAGTATGGCTGACGGTCAGTGGTGGCTTCAGTACACCGGCAGCGACGCAGATTATCTGACTTATGATGCCGGCGTTGTACCGATCACCGGAAATGGTGACTACACTGTCAGTGTTACTGTTGACACCAACTCAATTCGTTATGATGCAACTGGTGACGTTAACGGTGAACTGATTGCAAACGGTACCGCCTTCATGGCTGTTCAGATTATGGACGGCGCAGATGCAACTCCGAACGCAGTTATTGATGTAACTGCTGTTAAGGTTGACGGCACAGAGATTCCGCTGACCAAGAAGAGCTTCACCAACACCGAAGAGACTGAGATCGACGGCACAAAGCACAATAATATCCGTTCTAACATCTTCAACGAGTGGGTTCCGGATGACAGTCTGCCGGGCGATGCAAGAAGCGCAGAGGGCAACATTGCAGATCTGGCCAACAAGGCAGATTATTCTGCAACCATTCTGGATCCGTCTGCGATTGGCGACTGGACAACCATCGAGGTAAACTTTACTGTCTCTGGTATGTAATTTTTGATTTTTGTACCAATATAAGAAAACTGTTTGTATCCGTGGGGTGCAGGCAGTTTTTTTGTGTCTGACGGATCCTGGGACGTAAATTTTTCTCCCTATCTATATATTAACTTTCTGTAAACGATTAAGGAGAGTCGAAAATTCCACGTAATTTCGGTACTTTTTCGGATTTCGGGGGCTTGAAAAAATTTTGAAAAAAGCCTTGACAAATCATCTGAGATGGTGTATAATAATATACGTCGCTGAGAGATGCGATGCTGAAAAGAATGGATGGAAGCTTAGCTCAGCTGGGAGAGCATCTGCCTTACAAGCAGAGGGTCATAGGTTCGAGCCCTATAGTTTCCACCACATGGCCCGGTAGTTCAGCTGGTTAGAACGCCGCCCTGTCACGGCGGAGGTCGTGAGTTCGAACCTCATCCGGGTCGCCAATGCGGATTTAGCTCATCTGGTAGAGCGCCACCTTGCCAAGGTGGAGGTAGCGAGTTCGAGCCTCGTAATCCGCTCCAAACGGCGCTATAGCCAAGTGGTAAGGCAAGGGTCTGCAACACCCTGATTCTCCAGTTCAAATCTGGATGGCGCCTCCAAAGTGCAGCGAGAACGCATTGGGCGTTCTCTTTTTTTATATCTATAACTATTTTTTACAGTATATGAAATGAGAAGAGCCGCAGGAGGAAACGATGGCAATTTACCTGGTTGATTATGAGAATGTATATATTGAGGGACTGACGGGGCTGGAACGGCTGAAAAAGACGGATGAGGTTGTGATTTTCTATACCCAGAACCGCTGTGGTCTGACATTTGAACTGCATCGCCGTTTGATCTCCTGCCGTGCAGTCTTGCGCCTGATGGAGGTTACAGCCCTTTCTACTCGGAAAAATACGGTGAAGAATGCACTGGATCTTCAGCTCTCCATGTATATCGGCTACCTGGTGGGCAGCCGTCCCAAAGAACCGCTGTATATTATTAGTAAGGACACGGATTTTGATTTGGATCTGACGTTTTTTGCCCAATATTTGCAGGAAGGCGGCGCATCCTTGTCTATTTGTGCTACCATTGAAAATGCTCTTGATGGTGTTTCGGCAGTGAATACGGCACAGATGCTGGAAGAAGCTGCAAAGGAGGCAACACAGGAGGAACAGTCTGCTCCTGCCGCTAAAAAGAAAAACGGCGCTGTTGTGGTGTTCTCGAAGGCACTTCGAGCACGTGTGAAGGAACTGCTGGAAACGGAGGACAAACAGGTGGTCAATCGTATCTGCGCTATTCTGACGGCGTCTGAGGATCTTTTGTCACTGAATAATCTGCTGTCAAGATATTATCATGATGGAAAACAGGTGAAGGAGATTTATCACAAGCTAAAACCTTCTTTTAACGCTTTGCGGGAATTAACCGCGGAACAGTAAAACAAAAATCAAAAACCGCCTTTCGGTATTCACCGGAGGCGGTTCGCTTTTTATGTGAAAATCAATACGGTGTTATGCTTCGTAGAAAGGTACCTTGCCCTCTGTGGCTTTCTGGCCAATAGGCGAGTTCAGCGGAGCTACAGCGCAAGGGCTGTTGTATTTCTTAGCGATCTCAGCAGTTCCGTCTGCAATGGCACGGACATCTGCCTTAGGAGTCAAATCCAGAATGACGATGTAGCCATCAGTACTGTTTGCCTTGACACCATTCAGATAGGCGGTCTTGACTTCCGGGATGCCCTTGAAGTGTTCTTTCAGTTCGCCAACCATGTCCATAGGAATATTTTTCAAATCTTGTAAAACAAGCTGAGGCTGGATGGCAATTGCCTGTTCCTTGCTGAAAGACAGCCCCATGGTAAAGGGATCCAGAACAATGCCAGCAGCTGTGCTGCGCTGGTCGGAAAGCATGGCAGTATAGTTTGCCATAGACATGGGAACGGCCTTGCAAGAAGGTGCGCCCACCCATTTTTGCAGTTCCGATAGGCTGGTGAACAGGGGCATGTACTTTTTATCATCGTGATTGATCATGATAAATTCAGCTTGTGCACTGACTTTTTCGCCTGCTTTTGCAGACTTGGGCAGTTCCATCAGCACCGGAGCAACGAAACGAGCCTTGCGCATTGCATCGAACAATTCGTTCTGTGCCTTTCCGGATTTTTCTTCTTTCAGCTTGGCGGCTGCGATGACTACATCCGGGTTTGTGATTTTTTCAGCGCCGAACAATGCAGTGATAGAGCGATTGGGGTTTGCCTGAGTCTGATTCAGCTGAATGCCCTTCATTTCTGCCATTTTATTGCGCTGGAGAACAATATTCGCTTCAGCTGGGTTGATTACGATGCCGCGGATATCAATATTCTGCTTGAGCAGAATATCGCAGTACTGGTCAAATGTAATTACCATGGTTTCTGCTTCCGGGTCATTTTTCCACTTGAGGAATTCCAGCCAGTCTGTGAAAGCGGGGAAGAACTTTGCACCATCCTTGTTGGAGACTGCCGTCAGGGATGCCTGGAGCTGGCGCTGACCATTTTCATCCGGTTCAACCTCGTCGAGGGAATTACGCAGAGAGATCGGTGCAATAAAGGATGCTTCTTTGATTGCGTCCAGCATTGCTTGTTCTGTCTGTTTGTTTTGCTGTTGTTTAAACTCTGCCATTGTGGCAACCAGAGTTGGGTTTTTGATCGTGGGTTTTTTCAGTTGTGCCAATTCGGTTCACCTCATCCAAAAATTATCGCCCGGAAATGGTACTGCGCCGTTTGTTTCGCAGATATTTACAGGGATATTGTTAGTATACCACATTCCGTAAAAAAAAGCAAGGGAATTTTCACAAAAAATCCTGGGATGTTTTGAACTGTTTTGAAGGAACACGGAAGAATGCCGGGCAAATGAGGAGCAGTTTACTGCCAGAAACAGAAAAAACCGGAAAACAATAGCTTTTCGCTATCATCTTCCGGTGATTTTTCATGTAAACAGAGACCTTACGCACGTTCTACTTTGCCGGAGCGCAGGCATCTGGAGCAAACGTACATATGACAAGGAGTTCCCTTCACAATCGCTTTTACACGCTTTACGTTCGGCTTCCATGTTCTGTTCGAGCGTCTGTGGGAGTGAGAAACCTTGATACCGAAGGTAACACCCTTTCCGCAAATTTCACATTTAGCCATCCTACTGCACCTCCTTACACGAGCTTGCATGCCAAACTGCCCCCCTTGGGCAGCCCGCAAACTAACATATCTATTCTATCAGATTTTTCCGAAAAATGCAAGCTTTTTCTTCGAATCTTTCGAATATTTTTTCAAAGCATAGAAATCTTAAAACTATTTTGCTCATCCGCTCTATAATCCATGATAATACACGATTTGACTTTCTTTTCATGAAATACGATATAACGGAGAAACAGATATTTTTCAGGGAAAGAAAAACAAAACTGAAAATTTTAAGGGATGTATCAAAATAGACTTGAAATTCAGGGTGCAATCATGTATAATAGTACTCATACCATCATTTCAATACGGGTGCGGAAAGTACCGCAGAAAGGAAGGCTTGCATGGGAATTATCAACAACTTTTTACATTTGGATCGTTATACCATTCTGGCACGTGTCGTTATCATTTTGCTGATACTGCCGCTTCACGAGTTTGCCCACGGCTGGGTTGCCCGGAAATGCGGTGATGATACTGCAGAAGCCAGCGGCCGTCTTACTTTGAATCCCGTTGCACACCTGGACCCGTTCGGCTCTGTTCTCTTGCTTCTGACTGGCTTCGGCTGGGCAAAGCCGGTGCCGATCAATCCGGCACGCATGAATAATCCCCGGCGCGGCATCATCTGGACATCCCTTGCCGGTCCATTTTCCAATTTGCTGGCAGCATTTGTAGGTGTAGTTGCGCTCCAGATCGTTTTCCCATTTTATGCAATAAGCAGCAGCACGATAACGACTGCATTATATTATTTTTTATCCGGCTTTATTTCGGTAAATATTTGCCTTGCTGTGTTCAATCTGATCCCTGTTCCGCCTCTGGACGGCTCCAAGGTACTGATGATGCTTTTGCCCTATCAGAAATCCATGTGGATCCAGCAGCACCAGCAGATCCTATCTATTGTGCTTTGGGTATTGATCCTGGTCGGCGTGTTGAGTATACCCATCAGCTGGATCTCTGATTGGATCATAGACTTTTTCATCTGGGCGACGAATTGGATCGGTACATTGGTGCAGATGGTGATGTGAATTCATGCAGACAATTTCATTTAAACTGGAGGTTTTTGAAGGCCCTATGGACTTGCTCCTGAGCCTGATCTCCAAGCATAAGCTGAATATTTACGATATTGAGATCTCCAGTCTGCTGGAACAATATCTGGCGTATATGGATCAGTGTCGGGAACAGGACCTGGAACTTGCCGGTGAATTTCTGGAAATGGCGGCACGGCTGATTTATATTAAAACAGCGTCTCTTTTGCCCCGCCCGGAAGAAGCACAGAAGGAAAAACAAGCACTCCAGGGCGCATTGATTGAATATGCGCTCTGTAAACAGGCGGCGCAGCTTCTGGCGCAGCGTTTCGTAGGCGGACAGATCTTTGTCCGGAAGCCCATGCCTGTAGAAGTGTCTCCGGCATATGCCAGAGCACATTTGCCCTGTGTCTTGCTAGAGACCTGGAATGCCATGGGGCAGAAACGTTTTGCACCTCAGGACAATGCCCGGGATCGTCTTCAGCGTGTGGTAAGTCAGCCTGTAGTTTCTGTGATGTCCAAGGTGGTTTATGTGATGCGGAAGGTGTATCACAACGAGCATGTTTATTTTGGCGAGATCTATGCAGATGTTCGGGAGCGTTCCGCACGGGTCGCCCTGTTTCTGGCAGTGCTGGAACTGACCAAACACGGACGTATTGGCATCAGTGAGGACGGCACTTATCTCTACCGACGGACAGATCGCCCGAAGAAAGGCAGAAATCATCTTTCAGATTTGCCTGAAGAAGAATAATTGACAGGAATGGGGGCATTATGATGGAAGGAAACACCAGATCACCGCTTTGTATTACCTTAGAAGCGGTTTTGTTTGCCAGCGGCGAGCCGGTGACGGTAACTCGTCTGGCACAGGCGTGTGAGGCAAGTGAAATTGCTGTTACAGCCGCTTTGAAGCAGCTTGCACTGTGGTATGACGAACAGAACAGCGCCATTTGTGTACAGCAGCTGGGGGATGCCTGGCAGATGTGCACTCGCCCGCAGTTCGCCCCGGCGATCCAGCGAGCAGTGGAGACGAAAAAACAGGCTCCCCTTTCAGCAGCAGCCATGGAAGTGCTGACCATTGTGGCATATAACCAGCCGGTGAGCAAGGGCTTTGTGGAGCATGTTCGTGGTGTGGACAGCAGTTCGGTGGTGAATACTCTGGTGGAAAAGGAACTTCTTATGGAAGCTGGCCGCCTGGAAGTACCAGGACGTCCCATTGCCTATGCCACAACGCCCCATTTTCTTCGCTGTTTCGGACTGAATTCCCTGGACGAGCTGCCGCCGCTTCCCATTTTGGCGGCAGAAAACCAGTCGGGATCTGAAGAGACACAGGAGGCAGCAGAGCCGTAAAGGAGGGACACGCCCATGACCGGATGGCTGATTGCATTAGGTATTGTGCTGTTGCTGCTGGGACTGCTTCTGATGCCGCTGGTGATGACAGTGGAGCATGATGATTCTCAGGGACATTCCTTCTGGAAGCTTTCCTGGCTGGGGATCTCTCTGTGCTCCAGCGAAAAAAAAGGCTTGTTTCAGCGCTCGCCCAGGAAAAAGTCAGAGAAACACAGGAAAAAAGAAAAGCCGAAGAATGCGGAAAAATCAAGCTCCCGCACGCCAAAGCAGTATTGGGAGACATTCCGGGATGTGACAGGTATCCTGCCACGTCCTCTGCGTATGCTCTGGAAGGGAATCTCTATTCGGGGTCTTGAGATCATGGCGCAGGTGGGGCGTTTTGACGCCAAGGAATGCGCCGTGGCGTATGGCATGACAAATGCCATGGTTTATACATCCCTGGGCGTGCTGCAAAGTACCATGCGTGTGAAGGTGCGCCGGGTTTTCGTCCAGTGTGCCTTTGGGCAGGAAGAAAGCCAGTGGACTGTCCGGGGAAAAGTGCATTTTTGTCCCCTGGCGGCAGTTGCAGCATTGTTTAGCTTTGCCATAGGATATCTCATGCAGCAGCAAAGAAGAGACGTGCCGCCGCAAGGGACGCATCAGAAGAAACAGTTTGCCCGAACAGGGGCAGAGAAATAAAGGAGGCAGCAATTATGCAGGAAAAACGTCAGATTCAGGATCTCATGGGTGTTACCATGGAAAAAATGCGTGAAATGGTGGATGTACAGACCATTATCGGAGATCCCATTGTGGTTTCGGATAAGGTGACCATTATCCCGGTTTCCAAGGTTTCTTACGGTTTTGCTTCGGGCGGCTCGGATCTTCCGGCAAAGTCCAACCCAAAGGATCTCTTCGGCGGCGGTGCAGGTGCCGGCGTGTCCATTCAGCCTGTGGCATTTCTGGTGGTGCAGGAGGACGGTGTGCGCCTGCTGCAAATGGATGAAGCAGGTGATGCATTGAGCAGTGCCATCCGTTCTGTGCCGGAAGTGGTAGACCGTATTAGCGGTCTTGTCAAAAAGGGCGGTAAAAAGGAAAAGGAAAGCGACATCTCGGACGGACAAGAGAACTGAGCCATATTTGCCGCTGAAACTGCATATTCTATTGTAGTTTAATGCAGAGGAGTGCGTAGCAATATGCGGCAATGGATGAAAAAATGGGTGGGCGCCATGATGGCAGTATGTTTGACTGTGACTGGCAACCCGAAAATTTCAGCGGCAGCGGAAATCTCTGTTTCGGCGCAGTCTTGCATCCTGATGGAGGCAGTGACTGGGGAGATTTTATACGAAAAGCAGGCGTATGAACAGCGTCCCATGGCAAGTACCACGAAGATCATGTCCACACTGCTCTGTATTGAGAGCGGCGATCTGGACACGGAATTTGTGGTGGATTCCGACGCCATCCATGTGGAAGGTTCGTCTATGGGTCTGGTGGAGGGTGACACTGTGACAAAGCGTGCCCTTTGCTATGGAATGCTCTTGCCGTCGGGCAACGATGCTGCCGGTGCGACTGCGGTGAAAATTGCCGGCAGTTACGAGGCTTTTGCCGATCTCATGAATGCAAAGGCGCAGGAACTGGGCATGACCCAGACCCATTTTGTCACGCCGTCTGGATTGCACGATGACGAGCACTATTCTACGGCATATGACATGGCGATCCTGACCGCAGCGGCACTGCAAAATGAGACTTTCCGGGAAATTTGCGGACAGTCACAAGCGCAGGTCTGTTTTGGTGATCCGCCTTATGAACGGTGGCTCACCAATTCTAATAAGCTGCTGACCATGGATGAAACTGTGATCGGTGTGAAAACCGGCTTTACCGATGAAGCCGGGCGCTGTCTGGTTTCGGCATGTGAACGCAATGGAATCACTCTGATCTGTGTGACGCTCAATGACAAAAATGACTGGGACGATCATCTATCATTGTACGATTACGGTTTTTCGCAGTTACAACCCACAGAGGTGACCATGCCTCAGGACTGGCAGCTTCCTGTGGCTGGCGGCGAAACGCAGAGCGTGTCTGTTCAGGCAGAGGAAACTCTGACTGTGGGAACACGAGACGGAGCTGTGCCGGAACTGGAATATCAGTTGGAGACAGAGCCGTTTCTCTATGCGCCGGTGACAGCTGGACAGCGTGTAGGCACTTGGACTGCCCTGCTGAACGGCAGAGAGGTGGCAGGTGGTTCCCTCTGCGCAATGCAGGATGCGGCGTATCGTACTGCTGCCCCCGAAATGGAGGAAAATCCATCCCTGCCGCAGCAAATCTGGAAAAAAATCAAAAAATGCTTTAATGCTTGAATAACAGGAGAAAGATGTGGAAAAGATTCGAATTCAAAAATTACTGGCAGATGCCGGATATTGTTCCCGGCGCAAGGCAGAAGCCCTGATATCTGCCGGAAAAGTAAAAGTCAATGGACATCCGGTGAAATTGGGTGACAAAGCGACGCTTGCTGATCTGATCACAGTAGGCGGCGAGCGTGTGTACTTGCCGCGAAAGAAGCAGTATCGTTATCTGATGCTGTATAAACCCCGGGGCTATGTGACAACAACCTCGGATGAGCTGGATCGCCACTGTGTTATGGATCTGCTGGAAGACGTGGAAGAACGTGTCTATCCTGTGGGACGGTTGGATAAGGACTCAGAGGGTCTGCTGCTGTTGACCAATGACGGCACATTTGCCAACGGTATTATGCATCCCAGCCGTCATATCAGCAAAACCTATCGTGTTACAGTTCGCCCGGATGTGACGGAGGAACAGCTCATTGCCCTGTCCAGCAGTATGGAACTGGACGGCAAAATGACCCAGCCGGCAAATGTTGTAGTAAAGACGAAAGAGCCGGGACGTGTGGTGCTGCTTATGACGATTCACGAGGGCAAGAATCGCCAGATTCGTCGTATGTGCGAATCGGTGGGACTGGAAGTGGCACGCCTGCGCCGGATCAGCATTGGCCCGTTGAAGCTGGGTATGCTGAAACCCGGTACATACCGGGATCTGACAGCGGACGAGCTTCGTGCTTTGCGTAATGCCATGGGCAAGGGTGAGACCGTTGTTCCGCAGAAATCAAGAAGAAAATAAGCCGAATTACAGGCTTTGAGAGGAGGACAAGCAGATGCCGATTTGTATTTCGCCGGATTTGCCGGCATATCGTATTCTGGCAGAAGAAAATATATTTGTGATGGATATTGATCGTGCAGCACATCAGGATATCCGTCCGCTGCGTGTGCTGGTGCTCAATCTCATGCCGAAAAAAATTGAAACGGAGTGTCAGTTCCTTCGCTTGCTCAGCAACACACCGCTTCAGGTGGACATTGAGTTTCTGCATGTATCCAGCCATATCAGCAAAAACACATCCCAGAATCATCTGGCGACGTTTTATCGTACATTTTCCGAGATACAGGATCAGTATTATGATGGCTGCATCATCACTGGTGCGCCCGTGGAACACCTGGAATTCAAGGATGTGGACTATTGGCAGGAGATCTGCACCATTATGGAGTGGACAAAGCACCATGTATTTTCCACTATGCATATTTGCTGGGCGGCACTTGCCGGACTGCATTATCACTTTGATATCCCGAAGTATAATCTGCCTCAGAAGATATTCGGCGTGTTTCCACAGCATGTGTTGGAGCCTCGCTGTCAGCTGCTGCGAGGGTTCAATGATGTGTTCAATGCACCTCATTCCCGTCATGCAGAGGTACATCGAGAGGATATTGAGAAGGTGCCCCAACTGCGGATCCTGACGGAATCGGAATTGTCCGGCGTGCATATTGTTGCGAACAATAATGGCAGGCAGTTCTTTATCACGGGGCATTCGGAATATGACAGGGATACTTTGAAAGGGGAATATTTTCGGGATGCGGAAAAGGGGCTGGATATTGCCGTACCTTATAATTATTTCCCGGATGATGATCCAACAAAGGAACCTCATTTCAGCTGGGGATGCAGCGCCAATCTGCTGTTTTCCAACTGGCTGAATCACTGCGTATATCAGCTGACGCCTTATGATCTGACTTCTTTGGAGGTCTATAACTGGGATTGGGAAGCCGGTCTGTAATAGATAAAATTTTGTAAAAAAAACCGCCTGCATCGGAGAGCCGAGGTGCAGGCGGTTTTTGATATGTGATTCACCAGACTGGTGAATTATTTTAGAGATATGTCAGGAACTGCGAAGCCAGAACTACGGAAATCAGTGCAATGGGGTAAGTTGCTGCATAGGCAGAAGCAACATTGGACGTGCCGGTTACATTGATCAAAGCACCCAGCGCCGGTGTACTTGTCATACCGCCGCAGAGGGAGCCAAGGTTGTTGAACAGGCTCATCTTCAGAACGAACTTTGCAATAATGAAGCCCAGGATCAACGGAACCAGTGTCATCAGTGCGCCGTATACGAACAGCATCGGGCCGAATTCTGAAAGCGTGGAGACAAACTCACGGCCGCCGTCAACGCCGGCACCTACCAGGAACAGGATCAGACCCAATTCCTGGAAGATGGATACCACATGCTCGTCTACTTTCAGGCTCAGCTTGCCGATTCTGCCGAAGTGCCCAAAGATCAGACCCATGATCAGCGGACCGCCGGTCGTTCCCAAATTGAAAGACTGGTTGTTGCCCAGAGGAATGTTGATGCAGCCCAGGATCAGGCCAGTGACAACTGTCAGTGCAAATGCACCCAGGCCAAACTTGTCCATTTCGAACAGCTTGCCTTTGGATTCTTTCTTAGTACCCTGATCATTGCTCATGAGCAGTGCACGTTCTTTGTCCATATCTGCATGGAGCAGACGAGGCATGATCTGTACAAATAGTACAACGCCAATAACGCCAAAAGGATATGCAACGCCGTGACCGACTGCGATCTGGTCATAAAATTCTGTGCCTTGGAGCACTTCCTGTGCAGCGGCAAATGCCGGTGTACTGGTCAGTGCGCCGGACAGCAGACCAACGCTCATTGCGGAATTCATATCCGGTACCAGGATGGTGACCAGGGCACATGTACCTGCGCCGGACAGAATGATGATCAGACCCAACAGAACATAGGACTTGAAGTTCTTCACCAGATTCTTAAAGAATGTGGGGCCGGCGATGAGACCGACGGAGGTGACGAACAGGATCAGACCGAGATTCTGGGTCATACTGAAATAGGGCTTGATGCTGGCCCAGCCGCCAGCTTCGCTCCATTCTGTGATATTATCCAGACCCAGCTGCATAAAATGTCCTGCCACCAGTGCAACGATGAAGATTGCTGCACTGCCTAGTGTGACGCCCTTGATTGAGATCTTGCCGATCAGATAGCCGATGGCAATGATAGCAAATATGAAGAATATGACCATTGCCATTGTCTTCATGTTAAACAGATTCACACCAAGGACTTCGAGAAAATGAAAATTCATGAAAACCTCTCTCCTCATTGAAAAAATAAAACGATATGCAGAGGGCTCTCAAAACTCTGCATATGCAGAGGAAATCGCAGATGCAATAAAACAATGTAGATTGTGCCAGATTGCATCTGCGGTCTCCTTAACTACATTATTATACATGATTCTTCTTTTTTTGTCAATGATGTAAGGGGACTTTTCTCAAGAATGTATAAAAATGATAGAAATCCCTGGATTTACGATGCTTTTCAAGGAAAATGTCACAAAATTCGAAGAATTGCGACTGCTTCGGAAACTCCTCATTTTTTACATGGCTGACACTATGATGAAAACGGAAATCCGGAGGAATCCCGCATACATGAAAAGGAGCTGCTGCACTTTTTGTTGGTGCAGCAGCTCTCTTTGTGTTATTTATACCAGTTCATCCCAGGAAACATTTTTTCCAACAGATTGGCTTGCATAATACAGCAGGATATAATAGGCATCATTGGCGTCAATGGTGCTGTTACCATCGATATCCAGCAGCAGAAGCAGCCATCGGTTTACGGAAGGATCTTCATGGAATACGCAGTCCGTAGCCCCTACGGATTTTTTTGCATAGTATTCCAGTACCAGGTAGGCGTCATTCGCATCTACCAGTTCGTCTAAATTGGCATCTCCACGCATTTTTGGGAGAATGTGGCTTACTGTCGTTCCTGTGGTAGTAGTTTCTGTAGAGGTGCTTGTATCAGTCGTGCTGGCAGTCGTATTGCTTGTAGTAGACTGGGATGTGGTGGAAGAAGTGTCCGCGGTGAGATCTGTTGTGGTATATGTTGTTGTTATTGTTGCTGTCGTTTTGGAAGTTGTTGTCGGATTGGTATCTGAGCTGCTTACGGTCGTAGTAGCTCTCGTGCGGCTTGTAGTAGTCGCTTCCGTTGTAGTAGTGGATTGTGTGAAGGTCATGGTATGCGCAGGGGGGCGGGTGGTCGTAGTTGTGCTGTTCTTTGAGGTAGATGTTGTGCTGGTTGTTGTATCCGTTGTGGTCGTTGTTGTGGCAGAGGAAGATGTTGTAGTTGTTGTTATTGTAGTCGTTGTTGTCATTGTGGTGGTTGTTGTTTCCGAAGTTGTTGTTGTCTGAGTAGTCGTTTCTGTCGTAGTTGTTGTGGGCTGAGTCGTAGGACTTGTTTTGGTTGTCATTGTTTCAGTTGTTGTTTGTGATGTAGTAGATGTAGTAGTTGAAGTAGTAGTTGTTGTAGCAGAAGAAGTACTGGTAGTAGTAGCAGTGGTAGTAGTAGTAGTAGTAGTAGT
>NZ_DXUU01000004.1:6053-118506 GCF_019417665.1 Ruminococcus sp. | reverse complement strand
CGGTTGTCTATCTCAGAACCGTCTTTTGACTATATCATTATTATACTAGGAGAAACAGAAACGAGATCAAAAAGGATGTCAAGAAAAAGAGTAGGTTCAAGAGCAGCTTTGAACATGAGACGTTTTTTACTGATCCGCTCATATTGCGCTTGAGAAACGAGATTCAGCGGAGAATTGTCTTTTTTTGCTCTGGAAACATCTTGATATTCAGCCACAAGGAAATTACTATGTATATGGAGACTCTAACGAATCTTACCAAAACAACTCCACAAAGTTTTTTAGAAAAAGTGCTGGTTTCTTTCATCAGGAGACCATCATTTTTTATATGTATATTGGTAATTAATCTCGACAATGCTACAAATTTATAAGCATTGATATAAATATAAGCTCTTGAAATTTATCCGCCTCCCAGCCGAACCCTATCCGCAGCCAGTGCAATTACTTCCCAATTGCCCGGCTTTCCAATGCAATACGGAAAGAAACTCTGCAATTGTCTTGGGTTAACGTCATAAGCCAGCTCGATCGCATAGCGTATTGCTCTTTCCACGCTTTTCGGTTTCACGCCATACATTTCGGCAACGATGCCATATAGCTGATTACATTGCAGTTCTGGATTTTGTGCCGACAAAACAATCACTTTCCTCAGATAAGAATATCCTTTTAGATTTGCCTGGATTCCCATCTGAAGGATCATCCTCGTTGCAATCTTTTCCTCGTATGAATATTGCGTTTTTGACTTTTCTTTCAAAATTCCCATTTCAATATGCTCCTGTTATATTTCATTTTCCAAAAAGCGATGTCCTCTTTTTATAGAATAACAGAAACATTCTGATACAATATATATCTTTTCTATACCTATTTTGTCGATTCTTGACGAATCATTCTAAATACAAAAAAACTGGCAGTACTGTGCGGATAGACACACAGTACCGCCGGGTTTCCTATTACATACTATGTTTTCACTTTATCTCCGACTGTTTCACCCAACCGGTTACATACGAACCTACAGGCGTTTTCCCAACGTTCGCAGCAGAATTTGTAATGCGTATCCTGCCATTGACCACCTGTCCGTCGTAAATATAATACGTGCCGGATTTCTTTGTTCCAGAAGCTGCCGCAGCTGAAGCATATAGTGTAGCGTTTGACAGCGTAATCTTTGCGCCCTTGGCGTAGCTGCTCTTGCTACTGGATGCCGCTGTTGCAGCAGCGCTTGCCGCTTTGGTATACCCATTTAGTCCAATTTTCTTGATCGTGGTTGGATAGTCCACATAGCAATAATTGCAATCTACATTGCCGTTTACACCGTCAACCTTTCCGGTACTGGAGTGCTGCCACATCCCATAGCTGCCATTGTAATTACACTTGCTGTTGTATTCAGCGATCCACAGCGCATACCGTTTCGCAACCTCGTCGGTGATATGCGTCTGAAGCGGACTGCGGGAGATGTACAGTCCGGCAAAGTACCCGGCTTCTTCCAACACACTGCAAAATGCTGTCACCATTTCACTGCAAACATTCTTGCCTTTCGCAAATGCAGACTTTTCTTCCAAATCAAAGAAAACAGGATATTCAAACTGTTTGTTCTGGATCACCTGCATGCACACCGCAGCTTCCTGTTTGGCTTCTGCGGCAGTTTTTGCATAACTATACCAATACACGCCTACGCCAAGCCCGGCGGCTTTTGCATTCTTGTAATGCGTCTCAAACATAGGATCCTTTTGATTGATTACTTTACCGTAACCAGCACGGATAATCACAAAATCATATCCGGTCGCTTTCACCTTTGCGAAATCCACACTGCTCTGATACTTGGACACATCAATGCCCTTTGCTTTTACTGTTACCATAAAACATCATTCCTTTCTGATATATGTTATTCCACTTCCAGCAGCCCTGCCACTGACGTCAGCACTGACAACACTCCTGCCAATACCACCGCAGACACAACTGCGATCCAATTCACTTCGCTGATCAAAGCAGGCAAACTGTTAGGATACCATCTGGATAATCAATGACAATGATTATCTGAAGATTGATAAGGGTACTAAGTAAGATCGATGGCATGGATAGTGGATACGGAGATGATTAAAGTTATGAACTGATAAAAAGCAATCCCTGAAAGCTCTCCTATGCTCTCAGGGATATATTAAGATATTGAATTGTTCTCTAAGGACAGCACACGTCATCCGATAGTGGTTTTTTCGTCATTTGATCGTTTTTCTTTTGGTACTCTATGAAATCATGCAGCCATTACGATAAGTAGGAGATCTAGTTGGTGCCATATTATCGTTTCTCTCTAAATACTATGGTTTACGTCAATATATTACCTGCACAAATTTCTGTAAGTTTACAGCACCTTGATCATCTGCAAATATCCCAGCGGTTCATAGCCAAGCCGCTGATACAATGCCCGTGCCCGTGCATTTTCTGGTTCTGTCTCCAGACGGATCTCCGCCGCTTTTCCCTTCAGTTCCTGCTCCAGCCAGGTCAGGAAGCGACTGCCCAGCCCCTGAGAACGATAATCCGGACGGAGATACAGTTCTTCCACCCAAACCACCACGCCGCCCAGCTCGTGCTGCATCATACGGTTTGTCACAGCGAAGCCAGCAGCCTTTTCCCCATCGGCAAAGAGATAGCCCGACAAATATCGGTCAGAGGTCATCATCTCCTGAAATGCCGCCTGGTGTCGTTCCGGCGGAATGGGGTGAAGCACTGCGGAAGAATGATAAAACTCTTCTGCCATGGCATAAAATTCCCGTTCATCCGCTGGGCAAAGCGGACGAAAAATAACTGTGCTCATCGGTGATTTCCACCTCCTCCGTGACTTCCGCCGCCGGAACTGCTATGGCTGCTTCCGCCGCCACCGCCGCCGCCAGAACTGGTCTCGATTTTTGTCCGGGTACGATACTGCCGCAGAAACCGGTCTGTACGGTTGGAATAGTGTATATTTCCCTTTTCCAGATAGTGCTGCATACTGCCCGGGCTTTTGAAGCGATAGCTGCGCTTGATTGTGAAGAATGCGATGCACCCTGCCGCCAGTCCCAGGAGAATCGACACCAGAATGATCGTGCCCCAGCTTGCAAGTGCAGTATACTCCTCCGGCAGCTCGCTGACCTCCTGGACAACGCCGTCCTCCATGATGAGATAGGTTCCCGTGCCGCTGTCATAGGTGTAATAGGTGTCGCTGGGTGCGCCCTTTTCTGCATAATATTTCAGATCGAAGCAGAACTTATATACCGCCATGGGGACATCCTCTTCCCCACGTCCCAGATAGGGATTCATATCGCTGAAAATCTCGCTGATACGGTCATATTCCGAGGAGTTGGTATAGTAGAACTGCCCCTTGCCGCTGGTGGAGATATAGTCGAACAAGTCCGCCTCGCCGGACATATCCAGATAGAGGAACACGCCGTCCGTATTGATGCCGAAGCGTTCATCATAGGTATCATCGCAGAAGGCAATGGTCTGGCTCTCCCCCATGGGTTCGCTGCCGATCCATACACCGATGTACATACCGGTTTCCGCCGCAGTTTCCTCCAGATCTTCCATGATTTCATCAAATTCCGAGTCCGTGAGCCAGCCTCCCTCATCGCAGAGATACACCGTATCCGTCTGATCTTCCGTCATTGCAGATGCCGGCAGCGCCGCCATGGCACTCAGAATGCCCAGGGACAGCACTGCCCCGGTGATTTTCCAAAAATGCTTCATCGGAACATTATCCCTCCCAACAGAAGTGAAATCAGCATTACCACAACCCCAAGCACGCCGCTGAATACCAGTGCTTTCGGCAGACTCAGGGGCGGTGTTCCCGCCTGGGTGCCCGTCTGTCCGTTTATGGCAAAGTTATAGTTCTTCCCCTGATACCGATAGTGCATGAACCACACCGGCAGCAGTACATAGTCATGCTGGACATTTTGCAGCACAGCACGCTTCTGGCTCAGCGCAACGGAAGAATAGCCCTTAATATCGTTCCGGAGCAAGCTGACGCTGGCTTCCTCCACACGCTGTTTTACACGGGGCAGCACCTGTTCATAGGTCACATCGTATTTCTGCGCCATAAAACCGCTGAGATACTGCATACTGAAGGGCTTCATCTTTCCATAGGGAAACGGCTCGATGGCGTCCATCAGGGCGTCCTCGATCTTCTGGGAGCCGTCTGCCGGAACAGCCCGATAAGGGATCATGGCAGCACGTTCCACCAGATATTCCTGGGTCTCCGTAACACGATAGTTTCCCTCTGTCCAGCTGCGCACACGCTTTGCAATACCGCTCACATAGGTATCTGCCTGGCAGTTGGTGAGCCAGAAGGGCACATAGACGCCGGACATTTTTTCCAGCTGTTTTTCCGACGTGAAGCCTTTGGGCAAAAACCAGCGTTTTTTACACCACTTATGGAATTTATCCAAAGCATCCTCCCGGTTCAGGGCAAAGGGCAGCACATACGCCGGACAATATTCCCCCGAAAGCCGTCCGGCAAGCACCACCGGTGCATGACAGTAATAACAAAAAGTAGCAGCTGTCTCTGCCTCGGCAATGATCTGTGCGCCGCAGTTCTGACAGGTATAGAGCCGTGTGCCCTCTTCAAACGCTTTTTCGTCCTTTTCGCTCTCCAGCGTATCCGCCTCCGGATCGGCACTCGCCTTTGCCTGCTGCTCCATCTGCTGGTACAGCGTCTGCATTTCCGCTTCGGTATAGGTGCTGTCGCAGTATTCACAGGAAAAATTCTGGTGTGCCGGATCAAAAGTCAGCTCTGCCCCACAGTTGGGACATTTATATTGTACGGTATTCAATCCTGTACCCCTTTCTCTAATTCATAAGGCAAATCAATATTTGCAAGTCTTATGCACGACAGCATCCGTTAATTTCTGGGTTTTCCGCAGTTGGTGCAAAATTTCCCGGTATTGGATGTTCCACAGCTGCAAGTCCAGCTGCCAGATGTCTCCGGCTTTTTACTGCCGCAGTTAGTACAGAAATTCCCTGTATTGACAGTGCCGCAGCTGCAAGTCCAGCCCCCTGCCGGAGCTGGTTTTTTATTGCCGCAGTTGGTGCAGAAATTCCCCGTATTGACTGCACCGCAGCTGCAAGTCCAGCTGCCTGCTGCCGGCTGCTGCATGGGCTGATTCTGCTGCATTTGCTGCATCTGTTGGGCATTGGTCGCCGAAGCGCTTGCCATAAAGTTTCCGGCGTTCTGCATGCCCATGCCCATTGCCATAAACGCCTGACCAGCACCGGCAGTATTAGAACCGGCATTTTGCAGACCCTTTGCAATTGCCCCCTGAACATAACCCTCCCGGATAGTAGGGTCGGACATCATAGCACCCTGGTTGCGCATATTGATGAGTGCCTTGCTCTCGTCGTCATAGCTGATGCTGGCGATACCCACGGAACAAATTTCCATACCACGTGCCTGAGTCCAGTCCTCATCCAGCACCGTTGCCATATACTTGGACAGTTCCATACTCTTGGACGACAGCGCCGAGATCCGCACGCCATCCACCGCCATCTGCCCAATCGCCGTCTGGAGCGCTGTCAGGAATTCCGCATTAAACTGATCACCCAGATCGCTGAATTCCAACCGTTCTGCATTGCGGGGAGCCACTTCCATATAGAATTTCAGCGGATCGGTAATCTTCACGGAATAAGAGCCGTGACAGCGCACAAACAGCTCTGCATTATAGAAACCATCAAAATACTGGAGTGCATTACGTGTACCGAACTTCACACCTCGAATCTCCTGTAAGTTGATGAAATAGACCTGCTGGGATTTGCCGGGCTGACCGCCGAATCTGAAACGCTCGAATGTCTCCCGGACGGATTCTTTCAACTCGCCATTGAACATAGAGGGGGCAGAGGAGAGATAGACCTCATAGCAGCCCTCTTCTGCGGTATAGTCCACGATCCTGCCGCTGTCCACCAGGATCATCATCTGATTGGGACCCACTTCAATGCGGGAACCATTGGAAATAATATCCGGCGTTCCCTTTCGATTACTGCTGCGCTTTCCCCGTGTCACCTGTACGCCCTTTGTCATTACGGTGGTGGGGCCCATGTTATCTGCTGTAATATATTCCAGCCAAGAATCTGCCAACGAGCCGCCGACTGCACCGGCAGCAGCACGAATAATACCCATATGTACCTCCTATAGATCAGAAACATTTTTTCATTTGACATTTCATTACCGTGTGGTCACAGTAATGTTACGATAATTATACCATAGAAAAAAGGGTTTGGCAAGATAAAAAACGCCGCCTGCGCTGTTTTTCCGCAGAATACATTTTTTCAAAAAGCGAATCCAAACCCTTGACATCCCCGGAAAAATCGGGTATACTATAAGAGAAGAGAGCCTATCGCTTCGGCGGTCAGCTCCCAAGTTTAGAGATTATAGAAATAACCGTCCAAGTTTGGCTGCTGGGGCGGTTATTTCCGTTTATTACTATCCTGCATGATTCTGATGATCTGACAGATGAGACTAAGGAGTGTTAAAACTTCTATCAATGTCATAGCAATCACTCCCTTCCGGGAGCGAGGATTTGACCACCTATACACATACATAATATGTATCCGCACACGATATGCTCTCTTCCTGCTTTATTATACAGGATGTGACAGAATATGTCAACAAATATTTTCAAAAATCCTTGACATCCCCGGAAAAATCGGGTATACTATAAAAGAAGGGAGTACACCGGCAGACGGTCGCTCCCATATGTAAAGGTTAAGAAATAACCGCCACAAGTTGGTAGCTGGGGCGGTTATTTCTTTTTGTGATTATGGAAAAGCATGTACAAAAACGTGCTGTATGCCACAAGAAAAGTACCAACCTGAATCAGGTCAGACCATGTCACATAATCCATAGATATCACCTCCCATCCACCATGAGATGTGTGGGAGCGAGAATGACCGCCTACCGTTACTGGTATACTCTCTTGGATTCATTTTATCATAAATTCCAACAAATGTCAAATAAAAATCAATACTTGACAAATTTGAAAAAATCAGCTATACTATAAGAGAAGAGAGCCTATCGCTTCGGCGGTCAGCTCCCAATAAGTAGTTACAGAAAATAACCGCTTCAATTAGGCACTGGGGCGGTTATTTCCGTTTATTACTATCCTGCATGATTCTGATGATCTGGCAGATGAGACTAAGGAGTGTTAAAACTTCTATCAATGTCATAGCAATCGCTCCCTTCCGGGAGCGAGGATTTGACCGCCTATACACATACACAATATGTATCCGCACACGATATGCTCTCTTTGTTTTCTATTATACAGGATGTAACAGAAAATGTCAACAAAAACAGCCCCTTTTCATCAGGAGCTGCTTTTTTGTAATTACTTTCTTCTGGAACGGTTTTTCCGTTCGGTATTACGCTTAATGTCACACATACGCTCTTCGCTGTTCTGCTTGAACCGGGAAAGCATATCCTCAAAGGTCAGCTCGGTAGGTTCGGGCTTTTTCTTCGGTTCCCAGACATTCGGCTTGCTGCGTCGTGGTGCCTGATGCTGTCCCTCTGCACGGGGTGGACGGGGTGCACGACGACTTCCGGCATCCGGTGCATCTTCCACCTGCTTCATAGACAGACTGATCTTTCCCTGCGGATTGATACCAATGACTTTCACACGCACCTGCTGTCCCTCTGTCACAAAATCCCGGATCTCATTGACATAACTGCGGGAAATCTCTGAGATGTGCACCATGCCCATCAAACGTTCTCCCTCTGGATTGTGAATATCCACAAACGTACCATACTTGGTGATATTCTTGACTGTGCCCTCATAAATTTTACCGATTTCGACCTGCATGTAACTCCGTATCCCTTTCTCTTCTCGCTGCTTCCTGCGATATTCAGTTTCTCGATGTGTCATAGAACCGGAATTCATCCGGATATGCATAGTTGTACTCTTCTCTTGCAAGCCGTTCCATATAGCTGTCGATGTCGCCGCTGTCAAGGATCCGTTCCAGATCCTCGTTTTCTGCGGTGAGGTTATCGATCCGCTTCTGTACCTGCGCAAGTTCCGTCTTTTTCTCCGCAATGCTGGACTGGATGGAAACCACACTGACGGTGCAGCCCACGATCGCCGCAATTACTGCTGTCCGGCTGATGACCCGGAAGATCCAGCGTGATTGTTTTTTTTCCTTCTGTTCTGCCTTTGCCATCTTCTTGCCGCCTCCTGTTCTGATCTGTCTGTTTTATTATACAACATTTTTCCGTCTCCAATCAAGGGCAAATGCGAAAAAAAAGAAGCTTTTCCCGAAAGTTTGGCGAAATGTCCAAAATTCTCTTTCAAACCACCGCAAATCCGCACAATGCCGTGGAAAAGCGGTGCCGTCAGCCAGCGCAGAAAACATCCCACCGCACCGAAGATCCGCCGCAGCAGGGGGACTGTCACACATCCCAGGGTGCACCGGTATAATAAAAAGCCCAACGCACTCCCCATGGCATAATATCCTCTCAGCTCGCCGCGTGCCAAAACAGTGGAAAAACAGAGAAGCGATATTCCCCAAAGCAGCAGAAAGACAATATCCTCCAGTGCTGTGGCAAGCCGTCCATGGGAGATCAGCACACGCAGGGTACGCAAAATATCGAAACAGAAACCCAACGGGATCCCCAACAGTACAGCAAAGATCAACAGCCGTGTCTGTTCCGGCACAGTGAAAAAAGTCTCCAGCTCCATCATCGGAACAGCTTTCCCAATAGGGACAACGGTCCCCGGCGGTCTTTTTCCCCGTATTGCAGCAGCCAGATATCCCCGGTAATGGTCATGTCGCCGCTTTCCACGCTGACATCATTGATGTGCAGATTGCGTCCCTTGATGGTCAATTCCCCCAGACTGGTGAACAGGTTGATCATACGCTCGTCAAAACAATCCACATCCGTCACCCCCGTCAGTGTCAGCTTCGATCGATCCTCCAGGATCAGATTGTGATGCCCGGTCGGTGCTGGCAGATCTTTCTTCATCATAATGATAATTACCTCCCTGGTTTTAAGCATGATCTGATATTTTACTATCACGGCAGAAGTTTCTCTCCCACAGTTTCCATCAAAATCATACTTGTATTTTCTTTGCTCATCTCATTCTATGCGGCAAATTCATAAAAAATCACCAGTTTGTACAGGATTTCTTTGTCTAAATTTCCGAGAAAAATCCCTTGCAATCTTCAGGAAAACGTGGTATAATATTAGAGATATTGATAAAATGCAGAAAACTGCATAAAAACGACGGGAGGAGGGATTCCATGAGCGTATTGGAAATTATCCTGGGTGCTGTTGTCCTGGCGATCAGCGTCGTTCTCATCATCATCTGCATGATGCAGGAGCAGAAGCCCCAGAACGCTACTGCTGCACTGACTGGTGCAAGCAATGATTCGTTCTATGACAAAAACCGTGGTCGCACAAAGGAAGCACGTCTGAAGAAGATCACATTCGTTTGTTCCGTTGCATTCTTTGTTCTGATTTTGTTTATGGATATTGTGATGCCGCTGCTCATCAAGTAAACGAAGCGGCTCTTCGTCCTGTGCTTCGGTGTTTTCCCGGATTGTCGGGAAGGTTGCTGAGGCGCAGGATGTTTTTTTGTGCATGATGGAGTGTGTATTTTTGTTTGTCGAGCGCTCTGCGTTTCCATTTGCAGTACTCAGTCCACACGAAACTTTTTAGACTTAAAAACGAAAAGCGCAGGGCGAGGGCTTGCTCCCGCCATTCCCGAAAAACCTAAGAGGAAACCCATTGTAGTACAAAGTCCTACTTAAAACTTTATCTTTCTACAATTGAAGATTTCAGATAAATACGGCGGGAGCAAGCCACCGCCCTACGCTTCTGATTTCCAGACAGAAAGTAAAGTTTTAAGCGTGACAATGTAGTAGGGGCGACCATTGGTCGCCCGCACTCGAACTGTGTTCGCTTACAGATTGACCATTTGCAGACGGAAAATACGGGCAAATCATGTTCGCCCCCTACATGGTGTTTGTTTTTCATTTTGTAGGGAATAACAGTATACAAACAAAGATTTCCTGATAAAAAAGTAAAGCTTGAGAAAAAGAGATCTGCCGCAGTGGGCGGCAGGAGAAAGGAGCCATTGTATGGCAAACACGCAATTCGGCGGCGCAGAGAGCGTCGAAAGCTACCGCAAAAAGATCATGACCATTCTGAAGAAAAACGGACGAACACCCCTGAGTGACCGGGAGCTTGCCACAAAGTGCCGTACCAACCGGGGCGGCGCTGCAAACTTCCGCAAGGCAGTGGATGAACTGCGGCACGAGGGTGCTATCTGCGAACGCCGCCGGGGCTATGTTTCCTCCGCCAATATGGGCTATTACCCGGCAACTATCGTCCGCCTGAGCCGCACCTTCGGCTTTGCACGGCCGGAAGAAGAGGGTGCAATGGATGTGTTTATCCCCGGAAAATTTTTGCAGGGCGCTATGACAAAAGACCGGGTACTCATCGGCAATATTCCCTCCCGAAGCGGCAAGCCTGAGGGTGAAGTCCTCGCCATTCTGGAAGAAGCGGACAACCGTCTCACTGGTATTATCGTCAATGAGGACGGCAGACTGATGTTCCGGGCGGACACCATGTCCAAGACGCCCATTCAGATCCAGCGCAAGGACAGTGTGCTGTACAACGAAGGAGAAAAGGTTCTGGCAGAGGTAGTCTATCGTGGTCAGCGCCATGCCGAGCACAAGGTGAAGATCGTGTTCAGCTTCGGCACTTCTACCCGTGCCAGCGTCTGCGCACAGGCTATGGTAGCACTCCACGGCGTGACAGAGGAATTCCCGGAAGAAGTGGTACAGCAGGCGGATAGCCTTGCAAATGCACCCATTCCGGAGGAGGAATACAAAAAGCGTCTGGATCTGCGTGATACGCCGATCTTTACCATTGACAGTGCCCACTCGAAAGATCTGGACGATGCGGTCTCTCTGGAAAAAACGGAGACAGGCTACAAGCTGGGCGTGCACATTGCCGATGTATCCCACTATGTCCGCCCGAAAACACCGCTGGATGAGGAGGCACTGCGCCGAGGCACCAGTATTTACTATGCTGACCACGTGATTCCCATGCTGCCCAAGAGCTTGTCCAACGGCATCTGCTCTTTGAATCCCTGCGAGGATCGCCTTGCTTTTTCGGCTCTCATGGAATTGGACGAAAAGGGCGAGATCGTGAAGTATGATTTCCGCAAGACAGTCATTCGTTCAGCAGTCAAAGGTGTTTATAGTGAAGTCAATGAGATCCTGGACGGCTCAGCTTCACCGGAGCTGCTGGACAAGTATCAAGATGTCGTGCACATGATTCCCTTGATGGATGAGCTATGCGATATCCGTCTCCGGGAACGGAAGCTGCGTGGTGCGCCGGAACTGGAAACTGCCGAGGGAAAGCTTGTTATCAATGAGGAAGGCGTCTGCGTGGATGTTGTGGCACGGGAGCGCGGCAAGAGCGAATGTATCATTGAGGAAATGATGCTCCTGGCAAACGAGGCTGCGGCAAAAATGGCACGGGAAAAGAACCTGCCCTTTGTCTATCGTGTCCACGACAAGCCCAATGCGGAAAAGATCGAGAATCTGGAAAAGATCCTCCTACGCCTGGGCGTAGAGGTTCCGGTATTCACAGACATCAAGCCCACACACCTGGCACAGATCCTGGATGGTGCACGAGGCACGGATCTGTATCCGGTACTGAATGTCATGGTGCTGCGTTCCATGGCAAAGGCAGCCTATGCACCGGAGCCCATCGGGCACTTTGGTCTGGCACTGAAGGACTATGCTCATTTCACTTCCCCCATTCGACGGTATCCTGACCTTGCCATTCACCGTATCCTGAGCAGCTACTGCGAGAATCCCGATGCTGGGGCAATTCAGGAACGATATGCGGCATTTGTGGTACAAGCATCTGCCCAATCCAGTGACACAGAAGTCCGTGCCATTACCATTGAGCGTAACTGCGATGACTGCTACAAAGCAGAGTATATGCAGCAGCATCTGGGCGAGATCTTCGATGGCATTGTTGCCGGCGTGACGGACTTCGGCTTTTATGTGGCACTGCCTAACACTGTGGAAGGTCTGGTACACGTGGCTTCTCTGCCGGAGAGTGACTGGATCAACGACGACAGCATTGCCTTCCGGGAAGAACAGGGCACTGCGTGCTATCGTCTGGGAGATACGGTACGGGTACAGTGCACGAAGATCGATGTGAACAGCGGTAATGTGGACTTTGCTTTGGTGGAAGAGGGGCATGAGTCAGCGTAACTGCGGCACTGTCCAGAATATGCAGCATGTAGGGGCGGCTATCAGCCGCCCGTTTTTGTTTGGCTGGGATGCAGGCGAACACAGTTCGCCCCTACATTTGCTGCCAAAGTAAGCACAAAGAAAGTCAAATTACCGCGCCCAGCAAAAGTGCGGAAAAGGGGTGAGGGGTGAAGGGAAAGAGAGTGCAGAGGGAAAACCGTGAGGGGAGCGGGGAAAATCCGCACTTTTGCCACGGTTTTCTTTTTTCCCCGCTCCCCTTAGGTTGTCCCTTTGCTTCCATTGTAACTTAACACTTTGCTGAAAGTGGAAGTGCGGGCGACCAATGGTCGCCTCTACAGTTGCACCGAATTTGTGTAATTGTGGGGAATACGGCGGGCGGATGATATCCGCCCCTACAAAGGGTTCTCCTTAGGTTCTTCGGGAACGGCGGGAGCAAGCCCCCGCCCTACGCTTTTGGTTTTCAAACCAAAAGTGAAGCTTTAGGCGTGACAGAGTAGTAGGGGCGGCTATCAGCTGCCCGTTTTTGCAGCCACTACTTTTTTATCGGTAAAATGGCATTGCTGCCAAAGTAAGCGGGCTGTTGCAAGCAGTCAAAATCCAATAGGAAAATGGTGCGATGTGGGCATCGCACCCTACAAGTCACCCCGAATTCTATAACGTTTTGTAGGGGTCGATGCCCACATCGACCCGCAGATCGGGATTCTGCTGTCCTTGCACCTGCAAAACCTACTGCAATCTATTACAATTCTATTTTTTTCACAAATCCCCTTGCAAAAAATCCTGTTCTATGGTATGATAAACATGTACAGCCGACATACCGCTGTCGGCTGTTTTTTTGTACGGAAAGACAAGGGGAATTCTGATTTTTCCCATTTCGTACATAATGATTGAAAATAAACATGCAAAGGAGATTTCTACCCATGCAGTACGGTTACTTTGACCTCAAAAACAAAGAATATGTCATTGACCATCCGGATACTCCGGCGCCCTGGGTCAACTACTTAGGCTCGCCGGAATACGGCGCTATGATTTCCAACAATGCCGCCGGCTATAGCTTTGTAAAGTCCGGCGCAAACGGCAGAATCAGCCGTTTCCGCTTCAATTCCATGATGGCACTGCCAGGCCGCTTTATTTATCTGCGTGACAACGACACCGCAGATTATTGGTCGGCATCCTGGCAGCCTGTGGGCAAACCTCTGGACACCTACAAGAGCGTCTGCCGCCACGGCACCGCTTATACCGTGATTGCCGCAGACTATGCCGGCATTTCCTCTGAGGTAACTTACTATGTACCCATCGGTGCAACTCATGAAGTATGGCGTGCTGTCATCACTAACAACAGCGACAAGCCCAGAAACCTCTCCGCATTCGGCTTTGTGGAATTCACCAACGACAACAACTATGAACAGGATCAGGTCAATCTCCAGTACACCCTGTTCATCACCCGCACCACCTTCGAGGGAAACAAGATCCTCCAGCACATCAATGAGAACAGCGGCAAGGATGAAACTGGCTCCAACCACAGAGAACGTTTCTTCGGTATGGTGGGCGCACCGATTTCCGGCTATAACGGCAATCTGGACAGCTTCATCGGACCGTACCGCACCTATTCCAACCCCATTGTGGTGGAACAGGGCAAGTGCACCGGCGAGATGAACTACAACACCAACGCCTGCGGTGCGCTCCAGAGCGACATCGTACTCCAGCCCGGGGAGTCCAAGGAACTGATCTATGTCCTGGGTCAGAAGGACAATGCCCAGGCAAACGAGATCCTGGCTTCCTATGAGACTGCCGGCAAGGTGGACAAGGAAGTGGAGGAACTGAAGGCATTCTGGCACGGCAAGCTGGACAACTTCCAGGTAAACACACCGTCCGAGTCCTTCAACAACATGATCAACGTATGGAACGCTTATCAGTGCTTCATCACCTTTATCTGGTCTCGTGCAGCATCCTTTGTATACTGCGGTCTGCGTAACGGCTACGGCTATCGTGATACCGTACAGGATATCCAGGGTATCATTCACCTGGATCCAGAGCTTGCGGCGGACAAGATCCGCTTCATGCTGTCTGCACAGGTAGACAACGGCGGCGGTCTGCCTCTGGTAAAATTCGACCACAATGCCGGTCACGAAAATACCCCGGACGATCCGGAATATGTCAAGGAAACTGGTCACCCGTCCTATCGTGCAGACGATGCACTGTGGCTCTTCCCCACCATCCGCAAGTATGTGGGCGAATCCGGCAACAAGGCATTCTATGACGAAGTCATTGTCTATGCAAACGGCGGCGAGGATACGGTCTATGACCACCTGAAGAGAGCCATCCGCTTCTCCATGGAGCGTCTGGGCGATCACAATATGCCTGCTGGTCTCCACGCAGACTGGAACGACTGCCTGCGTCTGGGCAAGAAGGGCGAATCCACTTTCGTGGCATTCCAGCTGTACTATGCAATGTCCATGATGCTGGAGCTTGCCGCAGAGCGGGGGGATGAGGAATACATCACATACCTGACCAAGGCACAGAAGGCACTGGGCGATACCCTGTCCGACTGCTGGGATGAAGATCGCTTCATCCGCGGCATCCGTGAGGACGGCGTTGTGGTAGGTGCAAAGAAAGACCCTGAGGCTTCTATGTGGCTGAATCCCCAGAGCTGGAGCGTTATTTCCGGTTTTGCATCCAAGGAGCAGAGCGACAAGGCTATGCAGTCTGTTGCAGATATTCTGGACACCCCCTATGGCGCAAAGCTGCTGGATCCGCCGTATATCGACCACTATTTCGACGGTGCGCTCATGCACATCTTCAATCCGGATACCAAGGAAAACGGCGGTATCTTCTCCCAGTCCCAGGGCTGGCTCATTCTGGCAGAGAGCCTACTGGGACACGGCGACGCTGCATTCCGCTATTTCGAGGAAAGCTCGCCGGCATCCATGAACGATAAGGCAGAACAGCGTGTGCTGGAGCCGTATGTTCACGGTCAGTTCACCGAGTCTACTGCTTCTCCCTATGCAGGACGTTCTCACGTACACTGGCTGACAGGTACTGCTTCCACTGTTATGGTAGGCTGCGTGGAGGGTATCTGCGGTATGCGCCCGGATGCAGACGGTTTACACATCTGTCCGTCTATCCCGGCAGCATGGGACGGCTTCACCATGGAAAAGACCTTCCGGGGCAAAAAGCTGTCTATTACGGTCAAGAACCCGAACCATGTCCAGAGCGGCGTGGCTTCTCTGACACTGAACGGCACAAAGCTGGACAGCGACTATGTTCCGGCCGCCTCTCTGGCTGAGACAAACGAGGTTGAGGTCGTATTGGGCTAAGCACAGAAACAAAATGAAATGAAAAAAACCGCTTTTCCTCTGGATGCACACATGGGAAGGGCGGTTTTTTTGTTTTACAAGAAGATAACGTGAAAATAACCAGATCGCTATTCAAAGCAAGGCGTTTTGTGCTATAATAGTATCAAAATCCACTCAAGAATCACTGGAGGTTCTCATGAAGAAAAAACGCCGTTATATCGGGATTTTTATTATTATGATACTGTTTCTTCTTTTCTGCGTCTACATGATATTCCCGATGTCTCTGGGGAATCATATTTCGGAGAACCAGGCGCTTTCCGCCGCTGTCATTGTCTCCCATGTGACGGAAAAGGGAAAACCGGATGCGACCAGTGAAACCTATGAAGTATCACCGGATTCCCAGGAATTCGAAGAAATCACCGCATTGCTGAACACATATACCTATCACCGCAATTTCAGGAGCCTGATTCCACTGGGTAATTACACCATGGACAGGCAGACGACCACGATTATTCTCTCCTCCGAGGATTGCTGCATCACCCTAACAGACGGCGGTGATCTGACGATAGACAAATCCACAGGTACAGGTACACGACTGTATTCTATCGGCTATTTCGGAAATGGTAAAGCAAAACAGCTGTGTGGGGAAATACAGGACATCCTGAAAAACTGCACGCCTACGGAGGTCATTGCGGATTGATGTGACAACCTTATCTTTCCTGAAAGTGGAATGGGAAGTCAATCATTTCAAAAATGCCGCTTGACAAATGCACCCCGGCATAGTATAATAAAAGAAAGAGAGCACACCGAAAGGCGGTCGCTCCCAAAATAAGTTTACGCTATAGAAATAGCCGCCTTACTGGGGAGTCAGGCGGTTATTTCCGTTTATTGCTATTTTGCAAAACCAAAATGATATCACATGCAAAAGAGACCGCACGCAAACGCACGGTCTCTTACTTTTTATCCTATGAGAAAATTGATCAATCTATGTGTGGGAGCTCCTACATTTACACCAGATTCGTGCGGTTGGTTGGCGGATAATATCCGCCCCCCTACAATGGGTTTCAGAAATAGCAGGAGTTCTCACCCCTGCCACGGCTCTGCATACACCGAATCCACGCCGAGATATTCTTCCAATGTCAAGTTGTATTTCTGTATTTCCTTTGCCGTATCCACACCCACATACCGGATATGCCACGGCTCGTACTGATAGCCAGTGATCGCCTCTTTTTCCTCCGGGAAACGAATGATAAAGCCATATTCTGCGCAGTGCTCCGCAAGCCATGCCGCTTCGGGCGTTTCGCCGAAGGCATCGTCAATGGTATTGCAGTCAATGGTCAACCCCGTCTGGTGTTCGGAATGCCCCGGACGTGCTGAAAAGGTATCCGCCTTTTCCCAGCCGTATAACTCACAGTAATTGTTGTAGATCTTCACCTGATAGGCATAGTCACGGAAATCAGATCCATCATAGATATCCAGACCCTCTTCCGCTGCCCCAGCACAAAGCTGTTCAAACGCTGCTTCTGCGACGGGCTGCAAGCCAGGATTGTAATCCTCCGGCAGACCGTAAGACTTGTTGACGATCAGAATGCCGTCCACATAAGTACAGCCGTTCCGTTCCTCCAGCTGGCGCACCGTCAGCTGAATACATTCCTCCTGAGAAGTCAGCTGACAGGTTCCCTGCATCTTACCGGTGACAACGCCGTTTTTGTCCACATCCGCAACAGCACTGTCGCTGGTATCCCAGTGAATACTGCTGTCCAGCTGTATGGTGTTACCCTCCAATACTGCCAGAAAACCATCCGACTCCCCCTGTGTCGTCTCCCCTGCTTTTGCATTCGTCGCAATGAAACCATTCCTAGGAGTTCCCGACTGATTATGTGCATTGGGCACAAACAGCAGCCAGATAGAAAAGGTCAGCACGCCCAGGCAGATCACCAGAGAAGTCCAGGCGATCCCCTTAGAAAGCTTCGGGTTCCATTGTCTTGCCATCTTCATTCACATCCTTGTTCTCGTTTCCCGGAGAGTTTTGCAATTATTGTGCGGTATAAATCGTCTCTTCGTTTGTCACGGTCCAGCCGCCAACTGCATTTTCAGCATCAGCATCGAATACATACTGGATCATCTTGACTTCTGCAATATCCTGCGGTGCGATTGGCTCACTGTAGCAAATGACGATAGTTTCAATCGTATGATCCGCATTCCACTCTGCATATTGCTCCGTTGTTTTCATATAGCCATCTGGTAAAGTAAGAGTATTGGTTACAGATTCAGTTAGTGCCCCTTCCAGCATATAGGGATCTGTAGCCACTTTTCTCCCATCCTTCAATACCAGAACAAATTCCACATTTTGATCGACCTCATCCATCTTTGTGGGATAAGAAAACTGTGCAGACAGCGTTTGCAATTTTACATCACCGTAAATATATTCTGCTGTAATTGGTTCGTCTACTGCAAAATCCAACACAATTGATGTGTGCCACATACCGTCAACTGCACGATCTGAAGCATTATACAGCTCGCTATATTTATCACTTATCAACTGATCGAAGTTGTGTTCTCGCCGATAAGATTTCCACGCATCCAGATCGAATGTATCTGGGAGTGTATCTTCCTCTAGTCCTTCCAGCGCATCTTCTCCCAGAGTTTCTCGAATATACTGATTCCGCTGCTCCATATCAAATGCACACACCTCGTCATGTATCGCCTGTATCTGCTGCGATGTATAAAAATTCTGAAAAGTCAGATCCAGTGTTTTCCCTTGTAAATCCGAATCACGGAGAAACAGATTCATATGATACACGTTTTCTTCCGTCTCACTGGCTTTCAGATTATACCAATTTCCAGAATACACTAGCGGTTTCGATACGCCATCCGCACCAGTGGCTGTCATATCCACAACAGACAACAGATCATCTGACAGCTCCACGCCATTAGCAGCTCTTACCTCAAAACTCAACATCACCTGACTGCCATCCCCATACATACCCAACAGGGAAAACTGCACATCTGGATTGGTGCTGTCAAAGCTTGCCCCCGGCATGGTCACAAGGTCTCCCATTTTCTCCGGGGATTCCGGTGTCTCTGTGACAAACAGGCTCTGGAAAAATTTGTCCACCCCTCCGAGACCTGCCGCCGCAGTGATCATGGTACCGCCTGTGACAAGCACCACTGCCGCAGTCAATACCCCTGTCAGTTTTGTGAGCCGGAAACGATTTCGCCGTTTTTCTGCAGATGCCGTTCCCGTTTTTGCAAATACCTGTTCCATGATAGTATTCGTGGCAATGGGCTGAACAGCGATCTCCGGTATACCATTTTTCTCTGCGTCATAGTGATCGAATAGATCGTAACAATTCCGTTTCATAATATGTCTCCTTTCCTCAGACTGATGCTAACCGAATCTGCTGTACTGCTGGTGAATCCTCATAGGCATAACCACGCTCCACCAATTCCTGCTGAAGCTTTTTTCTTGCCCGGCTCATGCGCATTTTCACAGCGGACTCTGTCATATTCACTGCATCTGCCACCTGTTTCACACTCTCATAGCAATAATAATACCGCACCAGGATCTCCCGGTCTTTTGCTGAAAGGGTATCCAGCACATCCTGCAATATCTCCGCCAGAAGCTTTTTATCAATCACTTCCTCCACATTTTCCGGGGCGCAGATTTCTGCCAGTTCCTCCAGATCAATGGTCTCGTGGTAGCTTCGGATACGGTTTTTGGCACGATTTCGGGCAATGGCAGCCAGATAGCCGGAAAGCTTTCCGGCTTTCAGTTGTTCGGTATGTTCCCACACGGCAACAAATACATCTGCCGTCAGTTCCTCCACATCCGATTCCGACAGATATTGCCCAATGATATTGCGAACAATCGTTCCTACATAGGGACTATATGTCTGTATCAGTTCTTTCAGCGCCTCAGGCTGGTGCAATCTGAGACGATGTATGAGATTTCGTTCCCTCATGATGGTTTCCTCCTTTCGTCTGTTTCACGGCCGTTCACCTATAATAACACAGGCAGAATGGAATTGGTCACATGGGGAAAGCATGAAAAAGAGACAATCAAAAAACAGCACACCAGACGCCTGACAGAACAATGGTTACGCATATCTGCTCAGGACAGCGGTATGCCGTCATAGATTATTATTTTATATCGGGTGTATCCTGCGGTTTGTCCGCATCCGCATGTCCAAAGGAATGGGTCATGCCATGGGACAGAGTCTGGTCATAGGAAACGACCTCCGATGCCGTTTCCTCCTCATCCTCATCAATGATGCTGCGATAGCCGTCGTCGAACGCTTCATCCTCCGCCGGCTTCCCCGCATTCCGCTGAGAAAGGGGTGTTTTCTGGATTTCCTTTGCCTCACGCAGTGCCATCTTTTCCTCGGCAGTCATCATGCTGTGACGTACGATCCGCACTGCCACAAAGATCACTACCAGCACTGCCGCTGCAAGCGCTACCCAGAACACAAGCCCTGCCCAATTGAAGTTCACGGACTTAAAGTTCAGGTCTACTTCGCAGTTTTTCACATAGTCCGATGCAGCGCCGGTATAGCCCATAAGCAGAAATCCATCCAGTGCCTTGATCCGAATGGCATCGCCGGACTCCGATTCCACAGAAATGATATCCTCGCTGGTATCGTCATCCTCCGGCGAGATACAGCCGAAAGCATATGTACCGATACTGGAAACACGCTTAGGCAACTGCACTTCCATGAGATCATCACAGCAGAAAAAAGCATAGTCGCCGATCTCCAGGTCATCCCCCTCGCCGCCGTCCTCATCGTCTGCACCCATAAAGGTTACGGAAGTCAGACCGGTGCAGTCTGCAAAAGCAGTGGTACTGATGGTCGTGACGCTTTCCGGAATGGTCAGGGAAGTCAGACCGCTGCAAAAATCAAATGCCATTTCGCCGATGTACTGCAGCTCCTCATTCAGCGTCACCTGCTGTAAATTCGACGCAGTGAAAAATGCGCCGGCATAGATTACCAGCACACCATCCGGCACAGTGAATGCCGTATCTGTACGCCCTGCGGGATACAGGTAGAGAATGCTCTTTTCGGCATTATAAAGGACATTGTCCTCGGCAGTATAAGAGGGATTGCCTTCTTCTACCGTGATCTCCTGCAAGCCGGGACATGCCACAAAAGACATCGCACCGATATCCTCCAGTGTCTTCGGAATATGAAATTCCGTCAGGGAAAGGCAGGCATAAAAGGAATAGCTGCCCAACTCCGTCAGTTTTTCAGGGATCGTAATGGATTCCAGAGAAGTGCAGTAATAAAACACCTGGTCACCCATGGTCTCCACCGTCTCCGGCAGTTCCAGCGTGGTCAGGGACGAACAATAACCGAATGCCATATCGCCGATGGAATTAACAGCATCGCCCAGTGTCACTTCTGTCAAACCGGTGCACCCGAAAAATGTACCGCTTTCAATTTCTGTCACCGTATCGGGAATGGTGATGGATGTCAGACTGGTGCAGCCGTAAAATGCGCCTGTTCCGATTTCTGTCACCGTGCCAGGGATCGTCACCGCCTGAAGAGACTCGCAGTTGGCAAACGCCTCTTCACCGATGGATACCACGTGATATCCGTCGATCTCTGGCATAATGCTGATATGGGTTGCCGAAGCAGTGCACGAAGTCACGGATACTTCTGTGTTGTTCAGAATCGTATAGGTCAGAGTCCCATCGTCAAAGGTATTGGAACTGGATTCCGTCTCCTCCGCCAGAACCGAACCCATCGGTGCCAGCATACATGCCGAGAATACAGCGGCAGCTGCTGCCGCCATCCATCGTCCCAGCCGGGTGAAATGATCACGATGCTTCATGTTTTTCTATTCCTTTCCGTGATGGATACAATCCATTGCTTACCGTTTCTTTGCTTTCTTTTTTCCCTTGGGATGCTCCGCCGCATGGCGGCTCGTGGGACGGATACGATTCCGGTGCCGGTGCACCAAAACCAATACCGCAACAAGAACTGCTGCCCCAAGGACAACTGCCCCTACAATGATCCAAACTGCATAGGAACTGGTTTTCCAGCTGCGCAGATATGCAGCAACAGCACTGCTGCCCTGGTTGTGCACTTTCAGCAGGTCGATCCGTTCGTACTCGCTGCTGTCCGATGCAGTAGAGGGCGTGTAATATCCCACCGCCTGGTCACCGATTTCCGTAATACTCGATGGCAGCGTCAGATCCAGCAGTGCCACACAATTGTAAAAACATTGGTCGCCCAGAGTCGTGACGCCCTCTGGGATATTGATATCCGTCAGTGCAGCACAGGAATAAAAGCAGTGATTCCCCAAGGTCTCTATGGTGGATGGCAAGGTGATCCGCTTCATTGCCATGCAATAGGCAAAAGCGGCGCCTTTCAGTTCCGTCACGCCTTCGGGCACAGTTACTTCCTTTAGGCTGGTGCAGTAATAAAAGCAATCCTCGCCGATCTCTGTGACACCGCCCAGATCGATCTGCTCCAAAGTCGTAGCACCAATAAAACTCCAGTCCGCCAGTGTCTCACATTCCTCCGGTACAGCATAAGTCGTCTCCGTTCGTGCCTGCGGATAGCGGATGAGCGTAGTGCCGTCTGCGGTGAACAATACCCCATCCTGTGCCATATAGGACGGATTTTCCCCTGCCACAGTAATTTCCGCCAGCGCCTGGCAGCCGTCAAAGACATATGTACCCAGTTCTGCACAGGTAGATGGCAATGCCACCGCAGTCAGTTCCTGGCAGTTCTGAAAGGCATAATCGCCGATCTTCTCCAACCCCTCCGGCAGAGTAATCTCTGTCAGCGCAGTACAGCTATAGAAAGTCTCGTTTCCGATCTCCCGTACTGTATCCGGCAGTTCCAGAGACGGCAGATAGCTGCAATTATAAAAAAGCGCATCCGGCAGCACTGTCAGCGTGGATGGCAGCTGCACCTCGCTGAGCATGGAACAGGATTCAAAAGCGCCCTTTCCGATCTCTGTCAACCCTTCCGGCAAACTTACTGTACAGAGCATAGAACAGGAAGAAAAAGCACTCTCCCCGATCTTGGTCACACCCTCTGGTACTTCCATAGAAGTCAGAAAGCCACAGCTTATAAATGCTGCATCGCCAATCTCCGTCACAGGCTTTCCATCAATCTCTGTGGGGATCTGTACGGCTGTGGCTGCTGTATCGCAGGATGTAATGATAATGCCGCCGCTGTCGTTCTCCCGATAGGTAAACACATCATATGCGGCATCGCCGGAAGTATCCACAGCAATACCGCTTTCTTCCTCTGCAATGCTCTCTTCTTCCAGTGCCGCACCCGGCAGCGCCAGTGTAACGCAGCACACAGCGGCTGTCAGAAAACTGCACCAGAGCCTGCCTGTTCGCTTCATTCTGTTTCCTCTTCTGTTGCCGGTTGTTCCTCCGATTTTGGAGACGCTCCCAGAGTCTCGTTTTTGGCTTTCACCTTTGCATCTGCTTTTTTCACCGGTTTTCCGGATTTTTTCCCTTTTCCGCCAAAGATCAGCAGCAGACCGATGATCAGCAGCACAAGAACACCTGCCCCCAGCAGAATCCATTTTCCATACTGCTGCCACGGACTGGTTTCCTTAGATTCCACCTGTACGGCAGTATCCTCGCTCTCCACTTCTTCAGACATCACGCTGCGGAAGATAAAGTTGTTGGAATAGTTGTTCTCCGAATCCGAATCGGTGCAGTAGGTCTGCGCCTGAGAACCCACTGCGCCATAGACAACAAAGTCTTTCACCGGTGTCTCCATATCCTCCTCATAGCCAAAGGCGCAGAAGCCAATGGCAGAAACGCTGGAGGGAATGGTCACTTCTTTCATGGCAGTGCCGGCAAATGCCGCCATCTGAATTTCCGTCAGACCATCTGGGAACTCCACCGTTTTCAGATTAGAACATCCGGCAAATGCTGCCGCTTCAATCAGTTCCAGAGAAGCCGGAAGGGTCACTTCGGTCAATCTGGTGCAATAAGAAAAGGCGTACTGCCCGATCTCCGTCACAGAGTCCGGCAGTTCCAGGGAATCTAACGATACCCAGGCAAATGCCCAATCGTCCACATACAACAGGCTGTTCGGAAATGTCACAGACGTCAGGCTGGTCTGTGCAAATGCCGATGTCCAGATCTCCACAACACCGTCCGGAATGGTATAGGATGTTTCTGTAGAAGCCGGCGGATAGAGGATCAGATCAGCACCATCTGCGGAAAAGAGCACGCCGTCTGTAACAGCAAAGGCGGCATTTCCATCCTCCACAGCAATGTTCTCCAGAGACGAACAACCGAAAAAGCAGGAATCCTGTATGGTCTTCAGCGTCTCCGGCAGGGTGACCGACACAATATCTGTAATTTGTGCAAAGCAGCCGCCGCCCAGATCAGTAACAGTATAGCTGTCCAGCTGAGTGGGAATGGTGACTTCTGTATCACTGCCCACATACCGGGAGATCGAAGCATTTCCCTCTTCTGTCAGGGTGTATTCAAAATCACCGCTGGTATATGTAACTTCCTCACTGCTGTCCTCATCCAGGCTGTCTGCGTCAATCACGCTGCTTTCCTCCGCAGAAGCCGGCATGGCAAATGTCAGCGTCAATGTCATAGCCGCTGCCAGAAACAGCGCGAATTTCTTGTATTTCATCAATGTTCTCGTTCCTCTTCTTTCTGCACAAAGTTCAGGCAATATCCTATCAAGCCGATAGACAGTATTGCCTTTTATCGTGCTGCCTTTATTCCACAGTAACGGACTTTGCCAGATTCCGTGGTTTATCCACATCGTTGCCCTTGAGCACGGATGTATAATAAGCGATCAGCTGCAAGGGCACTACTGCGATCATAGGCATCAGCAGATCGTCAAACTCCGGCAAACCGAATTTCAGATCTACCGCATCCGGATCTACATCATCACTTTCCCGGCAAACCAAAATCACCTTTGCACCCCGTGCTTTTACTTCTTTAATATTGCTGATGGTCTTTTCCTTGAGTGCCTTCTGGGTCGCCACAGCAATGACCGGCATATTTTCTGTAATCAAAGAAATCGTGCCGTGCTTTAGTTCCCCTGCTGCATAGGATTCCGAATGAATATAAGAGATCTCTTTCAGCTTCAGCGAGCCTTCCATACTGAGGGCATAGTCCAGACCGCGTCCGATATACAGCAAGCTGTCTGCGGTAATCAGAGAAGATGCAATGTACTGCGCCTGTTCTTTATGCTCCAGAATCTCGGTAATACTGTCGGGAGTCTCCTGTAACAGTTCCACCAGACGACGGCACTCTGTCTCGTCGATCTTTCCCACAGCCAGCGCCAGTTCAAAAGCCAAAAGATACATCACAGCGATCTGCACCATATACGCCTTTGTAGATGCCACGGCGATTTCCGGGCCAGCGTGGGTATAGATGAGCATATCTGCTTCCCGGGCAATGGAACTGCCCATAGCGTTGACAATCGCAAGAGTCTTTGCACCCAAAGATTTTGCCAGACGCATTGCCGCCAGACTGTCTGCGGTCTCGCCGGACTGAGAGATAATGATCACCAGATCACCTTCGCCTACCAACGGATCACGATAGCGGAATTCTGACGCAATATCCACTGTCACCGGCACCCGTGCCAGCTTTTCAATGACATACTTCCCCACTGTACCAGCGTGCATTGCCGTACCGCAGGCGACCACATGGATATGACGGAATTCCCGAAGCACCTCCAGCGTAATGCCGCATTCCTCCAGATTGGGCAGGCCATCCTGGATCCGGGGCAGAATGGTATTCCGGATGGCAGTGGGCTGCTCGTGGATCTCCTTGAGCATAAAGTGGGCATAGCCGCCCTTTCCGATCGCCTCCACATCCCAGTCAGCAGTTTTCAGTTCCTTTTCCACTGGCTGACCGAAAGCGTCATAAATATGTACGCCGTCTCTGCCCAGAACAGCGATCTCCTCATGTTCCAGCAGGTAATAGTCCCGGGTATATTCCAGGATCGCCGGCACATCTGAAGCAATGAAGCTTTCTGATTCGCCCACGCCTACGATAAGGGGACTTTCGCACCGGACTGCATAGACCTGTTCCGGGTGGTCTGCGAAAATGATACCCAGGGCATAAGAACCCTCCAAATCACGGACAGTTTCAGAAATGGTCTGGATGGGACTGCCATTATAGCGGTAATCCAGCAGCTTTGCCACGACTTCTGTATCTGTATCACTGTCAAAGGTCACGCCTTTGGACATGAGATAATCTTTCAGTTCCTTATAATTTTCAATAATACCATTATGGACAATGGTCACTCTGCCGCCGCTGTGGGGATGAGAATTCACATCGGACGGTTCCCCATGAGTTGCCCAACGTGTGTGTCCGATGCCCACCTGACCGCAGGGTCTGCCCTCCTGTTCCATTCGTTCCTCCAGGTCCTTCAGGCGGCCTTTGGATTTCGCTACAGTAATTGTATTATTTTGGAAAACAGCAATGCCAGCGGAGTCATAACCCCGGTATTCCAGCTTCGAGAGACCGTTCATAAGAACATCCGTACAATCCCGCTTTCCCACATATCCAACAATTCCACACATAATCGTGCCTCACTTTCATTTCAAGCCCTGGGATTACGATAATCCCATCTCATACGAATCCCTGAAATGGAAATAAAATAGATAAGGCAACAACCGCAAGTTTATCTATTGAAGTTTGAGGGATTCGTATTACTATCATAGTAGGTATGCAAACGGCAAAAAGAGCCTGATATTACATACTATAGATTATAACATAATAACAACAAAAATGCAACTGATTTTTTGGTGAAAATTACGTGATTGAGGTGTGCATGCTGCAAATTAGTCCGGCTCATCGCTCACACTTCCCACAATTACTACACCCATTACAAAACGCCCGGCTGCCGCACATCTCACAAGTTTCCCGGAAATGTGGTGTATACAGCATCCACTCTGGAATTTCCCGGCCAAGTTGATCACACAGTTTGAATTCCATTGGTTTTCCTTGATAATTCATACCCGATTTCAATGCCATCTGAGACTGGATCCGTTTATTTGGCAGAATGTACAGCTTCCGATCCTTCACAAAGCGTGTCCCTGTCTCAAAAAAATGGAATGTCACATTTTGTGCTTCACAAGCCCGGCGCAGTTCCTGCACCCACTCAAATTTACAGATCCTTGCACCATCGTAGTTCTCCCCACCGCAGCCTACTTGTTCAATCTGTCCTGTTTTCAGATATTCTTCCAGCCGTACTTCTTCAATCAATGGCGCACAATTGATACCCTTATGCTTGAACGGCAGTTCTAACAACAGTGGAATTCGTTCGTCCGCCCTGCGCTGATTCTCACATGTCACATTAAAAAAGATATTTTCCCAGCCATCTTCCCAATCCTTTGGGAGGCATTGTGCTGCACGCTGCAGACGCTTTGTCAGCAGATAAAATTTCACATCACTGCGGATTCTCATGATTTCCCATGCCTCATCACGCCACAAATCTGCTTCCTCCAGAAAGAAATCCGAAGTCATACACACCCGAAGCATTTCACCGGGCTGAACCTTATAAGCACCCTTGCGGTTTTTGTGCAGCGGATAATCAAAATTGCCCTTGGTGCGATAAATTTTCGAACCATCCTGATCACGCATCCGATCAAGAAAATACATGTAACAGTTTTCACAGCCCTCGCTGACTTTTTTGCAGCCATGCCAGGGATTCCAGATGTCATGCATGAGTTGTATTCCTTTCTCTGCGACAATTTGAAAATTTACGTTATATTTCATATAACATCATAGCATACTTTTTTCTGCTTGTAAAGCAAATGGTATAAGACAATACTGTACAAAAAAGACCCGGCAACTTTGCACATACACGGGTGGCAGAGCAGCATAGCGTCTTAATCCCATGATTTGAAAAGAAAAATAAAATGGTTTTATAATCATAAAATAGAATTGTACAGCATTATTTATTTCTGATTTGTCTTTGATAACTTTGTTTTTCAAAAACATAGGAATATTTGCTTGACATCCTGGAAAAGCTATGATATAATAATTATCGTTGCAGCGCTGGTGTAGCTCAGTTGGTAGAGCAGCTGATTTGTAATCAGCAGGTCGGGGGTTCAAGTCCGTCCACCAGCTCCAATTTCTACAAAAACATACATATGTTACATGGGGGAGTTCCCGAGTGGCCAAAGGGGGCAGACTGTAAATCTGTTGCTTCTTGCTTCGATGGTTCGAATCCGTCCTCCCCCACCAAAGAACAGGCAGACTCTTCGGGAGTTTGCCTGTTCTTTTTTTCGATTTCATGTGTATGACTTGTAGATACCAATAAAACCATGGGAAAGAGGAAAAGAAATATGGTACGAGAGGATTTAAGAAATGTTGCCATCATCGCTCACGTTGACCACGGCAAGACAACTCTGGTAGACGAAATGCTCAAGCAGGGCGGCGTGTTCCGTGAGAATCAGGCCGTGGCAGAGCGTGTCATGGACTCCAACGATCTGGAGCGTGAGCGCGGCATTACCATTCTGGCAAAAAACACATCCGTGCGCTATGGCGACACCAAAATCAACATCATTGATACCCCGGGACATGCCGACTTCGGCGGCGAAGTAGAACGTGTCCTGAGTATGGTAGACGGTGCCCTGCTTTTGGTAGACGCTGCAGAAGGGCCTATGCCTCAGACACGATTCGTGCTGTCAAAGGCACTGGAAATGAACCTGAAGATCATCGTTGTGGTCAACAAGATCGACCGCCCGGACGCCCGGCTGAACGAGATCGCAGACGAAGTATTGGAACTGCTCATGGATCTGGATGCCAGCGAAGAGCAGCTGGAAAACACCCCGTTCCTGTACTGCTCCGGCCGTGACGGTACAGCAAGCTTTTACCCCTATGAAGTCGGCACGGATCTGAAGCCCCTGTTTGACACCATCATGTCCTATATAGATCCCCCGAAGGGCGAGCCAGACGAACCCCTGCAAATGCTCATTTCTTCTATTGATTATAATGAGTATGTGGGCAGAATCGGCATCGGCCGCATTGCACGGGGTACTATCCAGGTGGGACAGCAGGTGCTCCTGGGCAACTACCACGATCCAGAGAATACACGCCGCAATAAGATCGTATCTCTGCTTCAGATCCAGGGCTTGCAGCGTGTGCCGGCAGAAACTGCAACCGTAGGCGATATTGTCTGGATCAGCGGTATCGAAAACATCTCCATCGGCGATACGGTCTGTGCACCGGATGCCTTTGAGCCGCTGCCTTTCACCAAGATCAGCGAGCCAACGGTAGAAATGACGTTCAGCGTCAACGACAGCCCCTTTGCCGGACAGGAGGGTAAATTTGTTACATCCCGTCAGCTCCGTGACCGTCTCATGCGGGAACTGCTCCGTGATGTTTCCCTCCGTGTCACCGAAACGGACAGCACCGATGCTTTCCGTGTGGCTGGCCGCGGCGAAATGCACCTGTCCATCCTCATCGAAAATATGCGCCGTGAGGGCTATGAACTGGGCGTTTCCACGCCTCGTGTTCTGTATCACGAAGTGGACGGCAAGCGCTATGAGCCTATCGAAGAGCTTTCCATTGACGTACCGGAAGAATGCGTCGGCTCTGTTATGGAAAAGCTGGGTGCTCGGAAAGCAGAATTGCAGGATATGCACCCCCAGGGCAGCCGCACTCGTCTGACTTTCCTGATCCCATCCCGTGGTCTCTTCGGCTATAAGAGCGAATTTCTTACCGACACCAAGGGCGAGGGCATCATGAGCAGCGTATTCCACGAATATGCACCTTATAAGGGCGATATTCCCCGCCGCAGTACCGGTTCCCTGATTTCCTTCGAGACTGGCGAAGCAGTCACCTACGGTCTGTTCAATGCCCAGGAACGTGGTTCCCTGTTCATCGGCGCCGGCGTGCCTGTATATGAGGGTATGGTTGTGGGCGCTTCTCCGAAGGCAGAAGATCTGGTGGTCAATGTCTGCAAGCGCAAACATCTGACCAACACTCGTGCAAGCGGCAGTGACGATGCCCTGCGCCTGGTGCCGCCTCGGAATCTCAGTCTGGAGGACTGCCTGGAATTCCTGGCAGATGATGAGCTTCTGGAAGTAACACCGAAATCCCTGCGTATCCGCAAGCAGATCCTCAGCAATCAGCAGCGTGCAAAAATGCGTGGAAAAATCAAATAAGCGGCTGCCATGCCGCTCCTGCCCGATTGCAGCGGTACTGCCTTACCGCTGTATACCAGAGAGGAACGAACAATATGAGACAATTTCTGAAAAAGACACTTTGGGCTGCTCTTCTGACCGCAGCCTTTGCCCTGACCGCCACTGGCTGCGGCGAACAGGATGGAAACAGCACCGGTACGTCTTCTCCCGGCTCGGTAACACAGGCTCAGGAAGAAAACAACACTGCTACAGAAGCAGAAAATACTGCGCAGACCAATGCTTTCAGCTATCAGATGAACGATGACGGCACCATTTCTATCACCGGCTATTCCGGCTCGGAAACCGCACTGAATGTGCCGGCGACCATTGACGGCTATGTGGTCTCCGCCATCGAAAACCACGCCTTTGAGGCGAACTGGGATATCACCAGCGTGACTCTGCCCAATGGGCTGACTGCCATTGGTGAGGGTGCATTTATGGACTGCGGTTCGTTGACCACCGTTGCCATTCCGGAGACTGTTTCCCGGATCGACCGTGCAGCATTTGCTGGCTGCTCGATGCTGACTGCCATTTCCCTGCCGGAAACTGTTTCCGCTGTGATGGAAGAAGCCTTCACCGGCTGCGGCAGCCTCACCGACCTGACCATTGCAAACAGTGCGCTGGAATATGACAGATGGGGAATTATTGAGGGTGCAGAACCGCTGAACGTCACCATCACCTGCCCGTCCGGCTCTGCCATTGAGAGTTGGGCATCAGCAAATGGCATCGCAACACAGGCTCTTTCCTGATGCAGAAAGGATCACCATTTATGAAATCCATCTGGAACACTTCTCTGACACTTCTCCTCGCCGGCATGATGCTGACATCCTTTGCCGGATGCGAAAAAAATGATGACACTTCTAATGCTTCTGGTACTTCCGCAGAAAACAGTACGGAAGATTCCTATACCGTCACCGAGTCCAACCCGGAAGACATGGACTACAGTCTGACCTATGAAAGCGAAAAGATACCGGATGATATGGCGAAAACCATCGCTATGTACTTCTACGCCATTGACACCCAGAATTATAACTTATATCTGGAACAGATCGACCCTCTGTATCAGGAATCCATGGAGGCATTCCTCCAGGAAGAATACGGCTATGGCATGGAGACAGGGTTGGAACAGTATCACCAGACCCTGGTGAGCTATGCCGGCACAGACGATTTTACCATTACTGATATGGAATTTGCCCAGGCAGACGAGGTGCTGGCTGAAAATTTCGAAGAGGACACTGATTTTGTAGCAGAATATCTGAACGCCTACAGTCAGGCATTCGGCGAGGAATTTACCGCACAGCTTCAAAAAGAAGCTGCTGCGATCTACGACATTGCAGTGACTATGACCGGCAAAGACGGAGACGGAAATGATGTCACCATTCTATCGGATCTGGAACTGCTGGTAGTGGAACGTGACGATGGATATCGTATTCTGGGATAAGTGACAGAACTATCATAAAATGCAGGGCGGACTTGTGTTCGCCCGCAATTTTTATATAGGTGAAACTGTGTAAAAATAACACAATGTAGTACGTTATCACAATTAAAACTTTACTTTTTGTTCAAACACATTGTAGGGGCGAACTTTGTTCGCCCACCACGTAATTTCGAGGGATTTTCGGGCGAACAAAGTTCGCCCCTACAGTTTCTTTCGCTTTATCTCCAAAAGTATTACGGTATGTCATATGTTTTTCGTGGCAAAATTCCGGCAATACCTTGACAATTCTCCGGAAAAAGCGTATAATAAAAAGTACCGTGTCGAACGGCTCTATTTTGAATCATTTTTCAAGGCATTCCGCATGTCTTGCAGGAGGGTACCAAGCAATGAACAGAGTATATAATTTCAGCGCAGGCCCGGCAGTTCTGCCGGAAGAAGTTCTGCGTGAAGCAGCAGAAGAAATGCTGGACTATCATGGCACCGGCATGTCCGTTATGGAAATGAGCCACCGTTCCGCTGCTTTTGATGAGATCATCAAGACCGCAGAACAGGATCTGCGTGACCTCATGGGCATCCCGGACAATTACCGTGTCCTGTTTTTACAGGGCGGTGCGTCTCAGCAGTTTGCTGCTATCCCCATGAACTTGATGAAAAACGGTGTGGCAGATTATATTGTCACTGGTCAGTGGGCAAAAAAGGCATATCAGGAGGCACAGAAGTACGGCAAAGCTGTGAAGATTGCCACCTCTGAAGACGAAACCTTCTCCTATATTCCGGACTGCTCCGACCTGCCCATTGACGATGATGCGGACTATGTTTATATCTGCGAAAACAACACCATCTACGGCACAAAGTTCAAGACATTGCCCAACACCAAGGGCAAGCCTCTGGTGGCTGACGTTTCCTCCTGCTTCCTGAGTGAGCCGGTGGATGTCTCCAAATACGGCGTCATTTGGGGCGGCGTACAGAAGAACATTGGTCCGGCAGGCGTTGTGATCATGATCATCCGGGAGGATCTCATTCCGGAGACTACTCCTATTGAAAATACACCTACCATGCTGGCATGGAAAACCCAGGCAGACGCCAATTCCCTGTACAATACACCACCGTGCTATGGCATTTACATCTGCGGCAAGGTATTCAAGTGGATCAAGAAAATGGGCGGTCTGGAAGCGATGCAGAAGCACAATATTGCAAAAGCAAAGATCCTGTACGATTTCCTGGACGAGAGCAAGCTGTTCAAGGGTACTGTCCGCAAGGAAGACCGTTCACTCATGAATGTTCCCTTTGTCACCGGTGACAAGGATCTGGATGCAAAATTCGTCAAAGAAGCTGCTGCTGCCGGCTTTGTAAACCTGAAGGGACACCGCTCGGTAGGCGGTATGCGTGCCTCCATTTACAACGCTATGCCGATCGAAGGCGTAGAAAAGCTGGTAGAATTCATGCGTCAGTTTGAGGCGAATAACGCCTGAGGAAAGGACATCATTTATTATGTATACCATTCAGACACTCAATAAAATTTCCAAGGCGGGTACAGACCGTTTTGATGCAAACTATACGGTGACTGACACCGCAGAAAATCCGGATGCTATTCTGGTGCGCAGTGCTTCGCTTCATGAAACCGAATTCAGCGATAATCTAAAAGCCATTGCACGTGCCGGCGCCGGCGTCAACAATATTCCTCTGGACCGCTGCGCTGAGGCTGGCATCTGTGTATTCAACACACCGGGCGCCAATGCCAATGCCGTCAAGGAACTGGTACTGACCGGTCTGCTGCTGTCCTCCCGTAAGATCCCGGAGTCCATCGCATGGGCTTCTGAACTGAAAGACGGCGAGACACCTGTGGCAAAGCAGGTAGAAAAGGGCAAGAGCCAGTTTGCCGGCCCGGAGATCAAGGCCAAGACCCTGGGCATCATCGGTCTGGGTGCTATCGGCGCACTGGTGGCAAATGCTGCCGTTGCACTGGGCATGAAGGTCGTAGGTACTGACCCGTTCCTGTCCGTAGGTGCAGCGCTGCGCCTGAATCCGGCTGTCACGGTTGTCAATACCCAGGATGATGTCTTTGCTGCGGCAGATTATCTGACCATCCATGTCCCCTACAACGCAGACACCAAGGGCATGATCAATGCGGAGACCATCGCCAAGATGAAAGACGGCGTCCGTGTTCTCAACTACGCCCGCGGCGAACTGGTAAACGATGACGATATGATCGCAGCGCTGGAAAGCGGCAAGGTTTCCTATTACTGCACAGATTTCCCCAACGCAAAGACCTGCAATGCAAAGGGTATTATCGCAACACCCCATCTGGGTGCTTCTACCCCGGAGAGTGAGGACAACTGCGCAAGCATGGCAGCCGATGAGCTGATGGCTTATCTGGAACAGGGTGACATCCGCAACAGCGTAAACCTGCCCAATGCACAGCTCCAGACCGTATACACCAAGGTCTGCGTCATCCACCGGAATGTTCCGGCAATGATCTCCGCTATGACAACTGTGATTGGCGAAACTGGTGCAAATATTGAAAATATGCTGAACACCAGCAAGAATGACTATGCTTACACGATCCTGGACATCGATGGCGTTACTGATGCTATGGTTGACGCACTGAATGCCATTGACGGCGTACTGCGTGTCCGTGTGATTGCCAAGTAATTTTTCATTTTACGGCATCTATTCGGGAAACCGAAACAAAATAGATTGCATTTCCAGAGTAGGAAACGGTGCGTTAAGTGTCCGGCAGACGGGGAGTTGCTGCCGGAACGAAAAGTGATACGAATCCCTTCGTATCACTTGCGGTGCCGATTCCGCATCCCGCTGAATGCATCATAAGAAGTCTCTCAGAAAAACTCCTTATGTGCACGAAGCATCATTTTTATGTGCTGTCCCAAAGGGACAGAAGGAGGTTTTTTCATGAGAGGCTTTTTGTCTATTTTCACAGAATCCGCAAAGGAATTCACCAAGGTGCGCAGCCTGGTGGTCACTGCAATGTTCGTTGCCATTTCCATGGTCATCGAATCCTTTTCCATCGACATTGCATTTGCGAAATTGAACTTTGCATTTCTCGCCATCGCCGTGATCGGTATGCTGTTTGGTCCGTGCATGGGTCTGATGGCTGGGTTCGCCTGCGATATCGTGGGCTATCTGGTACACCCGGACGGCGGTTTCCTACCCATGTATGTTCTGGTAGGCGGTTTGCAGGGACTGATCTACGGTATCTGCCTGTATCAAAAGGCAAACCAGCACAGCATTCTGTATACCAACAACAGCACCGGAAAATCTACAGACATTACCCTGTTTCTACGGGCAATTGTGGCACGGCTGCTGGATGTAGTACTCATCAATCTGCTGATCAACACAAAACTGAATCTGCACTATGGATTCATTCCCCAGGAGGCTTATGGCTCTGCCATTGTGGCAAGAATCGCAAAAAATATGATCGAGTTCGCCATTGATCTGCCTTTGCTCTTCGTCCTGCTGCCCATTGCCGCAAAGGCATACAGCATGATCTTCCGCAAGGGTGCGGTCTCCAGAACCACTGCGAGCTGATTCCAATTTGGAAATAAAAACCGACCAATAACTCCCGATCGGAAATAAAAACAACACCCACAGTTCCCGCATCGCTCTGGATGCACATGGAACGGTGGGTGTTTTTATATAACCAATACAATGATCCCCTCCTCCCCTTTCAGGTAAGGCAAATGTTATTGAAAAAATAACCGCTATGTGATATAATACTTAAAAAGCTATCAACAAATGAAGGGTTGGTGAGACCATGACAGATATGGAAGCCGCAAGGGCGATCGCCGAAAAGGCGGCCGAACTGGGCGGAACGGTGTATTTTGTGGGCGGCTATGTCAGGGACAAGCTTCTTAAGCTGGAAAACAAGGACATCGACATTGAGATCCATGGTATCCATGCTGCAGCACTGGAGCAGATCCTTGATTCCATAGGCGAATGTATTAAAATCGGGAAAAGCTTCGGAATCTATGGCTTAAAAGGGTATTCTCTTGACATTGCCCTGCCCCGAACAGAAAGACGCACCGGGACTGGACACCGGGATTTTACAGTGACTTCCGACCCTTTTATGGGGACTTATGAAGCGGCAAAACGCAGAGATTTTACCATCAATGCCCTGATGGAGAACGTCCTTACAGGCGAGATCACCGACCAATTCGGCGGTCAGGCGGATTTGCAGAAAGGGGTACTCCGCCACATTGATGATACCACATTTACAGAAGATCCCCTGCGAGTACTCAGGGCGGCGCAATTTGCCGCAAGATTTCATTTTTCAATTGCTGCGGAGACGGCAGAACTTTGCAGAAGCATTGACTTATCTCCCCTCTCCAAGGAGCGTGTCATGCTGGAAATGGAAAAAGCTCTGTTGAAATCGGACAAGCCCTCTGTATTCTTTGAGGAACTGAGAAACATGGAGCAATTGGGATATTGGTTTCCGGAACTGCAAGCGCTTATCGGACTCCCCCAGAATCGGGAGCATCACCGTGAGGGAGACACATGGACACATACCATGATGGTACTGGACGAAGCTGCGAAAAGACGGAACATGGTGCGGTATCCCCTGGGATTTATGTTGTCTGCCTTGTGCCACGATTTTGGCAAGGCGGTCTGCACCACAGAGGTTGACGGGATAATTCACTCCTACGGTCATGAAACAGAGGGGTTGCCATTGGTTCGGCAGTTCCTCCATCGAATCACATCGGAAACGAAACTGGTGCAGTATGTCCTGAATATGACAAAATTGCATATGCAGCCGAATATGATGGCAGGTGCAGGATCACGGCTGAAATCTACCAATAAGCTGTTAGATCGGGCTGTGGAGCCATTTGATCTGATACAGTTGAGTATTTGCGACGGTCTGGGGAAAATTCCTCAGCGCAACAATACAGAAAAATTTCTCATGCAGCGCTATGAGATATTTGTGGAAATAATGGCAAAGCCGTATGTCATGGGCAAAGATCTGATCGAGGCAGGACTCAAGCCCTGTCAGCAGTTTTCGGAGATTCTGGCGTATGCCCATAAACTGCGGCTGGCAGGCTGTGACAAGGAAAATGCACTTCGACAGAGCCTTGCCTATGCCAGAAAAGTGTTAAAAATAAATATAGAGGATGATTGTATATGAAACGTATCTTAGTAAAATCCGTTTTTGGTGCTTTTGAATATGTCATGCAGCACTACTATCCCTTCGGTCAGGAGGCAGAAGTTGAACGGAGTGATACCTATGCTGTGATCTCCATTCAGGATTCTCACACGCAGGGCTTTGGGGTGCAGTTCACTGAGAATCAATACTGCAAAGGTGTTCTTACGCTCCATTTCGATGATATTGTCCGTGAGGTCGAAGGTGCTGTCCTATTCACTGATGACATGGCAGATCAAATTATAGCTTTCATCAAATCTCATAAGTCTGTAGACACTTTATTGATCCATTGCTATGCCGGACAGTCACGTTCCAGAGCGGTCGGCGCATTCGTGGTTGAGATGCTCGGCGGTGACAATCGGAAATATTTTGAAAAAGGTACGCCGAATCAGTATATCTATGATGTACTGGAGACAGCATGGGTAAGATGGCAGCTAACAAGGTTTTGAGCAATAGAGATAAAATTTAGGCAATAGTGCAAAGTCGTCAGGCATACTTTGTGCGGTATTGTCTTTAGGCTATACGAAAAAAATTCTATAAAGGCAGCACTCACTTTTCCCGCATCGCTCTGAATGCCAATGGAGGAGTGGCAAGCGTTTTTGTACAGCCAATACAGCTGGGAAAAGACATAATCTCCCCTGCTGTCTCATACAATGAGGCAGGATAAGCCGGATGGATTCCGGCAGCTTGCAGGAGGGAAATGGTATGAAACTGACTTGGAAATCCATTGCAAAACGAACCGGCATTGTACTGCTTGCCAGCGGTATCAGTGTGACGGCAATTTATTTCGGCGGTACCCGGATCCAGCGTGCAGTGAGCACAATGTCTGCACCGGAAAAGGAAACACCGATCATCATTTTAGATGCAGGACACGGCGGTATGGATGGGGGCTGTTCCTCTGTGAACGACGTCCCGGAAAAGGGCATCAACCTGAACATTCTCCTCAGTCTCCGTGACATGCTGCAGATGGAGGGCTATACGGTAGAGGTCACACGGGACACCGACCGCAGCATTCACGATGAAGGAATCGAAGGCGTTGCCAACCAGAAAAGCTCCGATATGGACAATCGGCTGGCGCTGTTCAACAAATATGACAACGCCGTCTGCATTTCCATCCATCAGAACCAGTTCACTGACCCGGCATATTCCGGTGCCCAGATGTTCTATTCGGACAATGTGAAAGGTAGCAGTGCCCTGGCACAGACCTTGCAGAACGCTTTTGTGGCGCAAATTCAACCAGACAACGCACGAGAAGTGAAGCTATGCGGCAAGGAACTATACTTATGCTATTTCAGCGAAAATCCCACGGTCATGGTAGAATGCGGCTTTTTGTCCAATCCGGAAGAGGCAGCCCTTCTGGAATCGGAGGAATATCAACAGAAAGTGGCATTTACCATCTTTTCAGGGCTGAACCAGTATTTTGACCAAAAGTGACAGAAAACAGAATATGTAAAATTGCTGTATCGTTGGAAAACGGTACGGCATTTTTTGCATCTGTGCAGTTGAAAGCAAGGGCTTGATATGGTATAATCATAGTGAGACTTTGCAGGGCGGATATCATCCGCCAGCTTCATATTGAACTTTTGACGCAACATGAATCAAAATAGGAGAGATAAACCATGCCAAAACCCAAAACCATCTACCGCTGCACCGAGTGCGGCTATGAAAGCGCCAAATGGAACGGCAAGTGTCCATCCTGCGGCGCATGGAATACCCTGGAAGAAGATGTTCCCCTGCCCGTTCCCTCCGGCACAGGCAATGCCCGGCGGAAACCGGTAGACCTGACCGACCGCATTCAGGAGCTCCAGGAAGTGGACACCTCTGCCGATGTGCGCTATCATACCGGCGTAAGTGAACTGGATCGTGTGCTGGGCGGCGGTCTGGTACGAGGTTCCATTGTCCTGCTGGGCGGCGAGCCGGGTATCGGTAAAAGTACTCTGCTCCTGCAAATCTGCCAGTATTTCGGCGAAGAGCACTCGGTGCTGTATGTCTCCGGGGAAGAATCCGCCAAGCAGATCAAACTTCGTGCCCAACGGCTGAGTGTTACCACAGAAAACCTGTACCTGCTGACCGTCACAGATGCCCAGAGCATCTGCGATACCATTGCATCCTGCAAGCCGGATATTGTCATTATCGACTCCATCCAGACCATGCACATGGAAGAAATCTCCTCCAGCCCAGGCAGCCTCACCCAGGTGCGGGAGTGCACCAATCTGTTTATGCATACAGCGAAGCAGCTGGATATCCCCATCTGGATCGTGGGGCATGTGAACAAGGACGGTGCCATTGCCGGACCGAAGGTCATGGAACACATTGTAGATACAGTGCTGTACTTCGAAGGCGAACGAAACTTGTCCTACCGGATGCTCCGGGCAGTGAAAAACCGCTACGGCTCTACCAATGAAGTGGGTGTCTTTGAAATGCAGGACAGCGGTCTCCACGAAGTACCCAATCCCTCGGCAATGCTGCTGGACGGCAGACCCCAAAACGTTTCCGGCACCTGCGTCACCTGCATGTTAGAGGGTTCTCGTCCCATTTTGGCGGAAATTCAGGTACTTGCCACAAAGAGCGGTTTTTCCGCACCACGGCGGCAGACTCAGGGATTCGATTACAGCCGCATGATCATTCTCATTGCAGTACTAGAAAAGCATCTGGGGCTGTTTTACGGCACATTAGATGTGTATTTGAACGTGGTAGGCGGCTTCAAGCTGGATGAACCTGCCGGCGATCTGGCGGTAGCACTGTGCCTGTTTTCCTCTCTGGTGGACAAGCCCATCTCCGAAAAAACCGTGGCATTCGGCGAAGTGGGCTTAGGCGGCGAAGTCCGTGGGATATCTCACATCCGGCGGCGTGTACTGGAGGCGGAGCGCATGGGCTTCACCCGGTGTATTGTGCCGCAGCAGTGCCTACATGAGTTAAAAGGCGGTACATACCAAATCAAAATTGCTGGAGTTCGAAATCTGCGCCAGGCATTTGCCGTGCTGGAAAAAGATGCGAAAGAAGAAAAGAGATGAATTCTGGTCATAATCTTGTCTTTTCTAGGACAAAGTGGTATAATATTGCTATATTAAGATTTGGAGGTTTTTCTATATGAAATTTTGGAAACGTGTTATGGCAGCAGTGACTGCCGGGCTGCTCTGCGTGGGAAGTGTTCCAGTAATGCAGACAGTTTTACCTGAAGTAGAGATTGCGACAAGCGCAGACGAGTATACTTATGGGGATTTGTCGTATTCTGTATTGGATGACGGGACAATTGAGATTACGGATTGTGATGAAACGGCTGCGGAAGTAGAAATTCCTGCAGAGATTGACGGGATAGCGGTGACAAGCATTGGATATAAAGCGTTTTATTCGTGCGACAAACTGACCTCCATTATTATTCCAGACGGTGTAACAAGCATTGGACACGATGCGTTTGAAGCATGTACCAATCTGATTTCTATCGACATACCAAACAGTGTGACGAGTATTGATAATTATGCGTTTTTTGAATGCTATCGCTTGGCTTCCATCTCTATACCAGACAATGTAACAAGCATTGGTGGCGGGGCATTTGAAGATTGTACCAGTCTGGCCTCTATCACCATTCCAGACAGTGTAACAACCATTGGAAACGGTGCATTTTGTCACTGCACCAGCCTGACTTCTTTCAGTGTATCAGATAACAATACTTCTTATTGCTGTATAGATGGTGTACTATTCAATAAAGATCAAACAGAACTGATTTCTTACCCCAACGAGAAATCAAGCACTTATATCATTCCAGAAGGCATTTCAAGCGTTGGAAGCTCTGCATTTAAAGGCTGCGATAATCTGACCTCTATTACCATCCCAAACAGTGTGACAAGTATTGGACGCAGTGCATTTGAATCGTGTACCAGCCTGACCTCTATCACCATACCAAACAATGTGACAAGTATTCATGAGGCTATGTTTTTTGGATGCTATAACCTGACCTCCATCACCATTCCGGACAATGTGACGAGTATCGATAACCTCGCATTTTATGAATGCTATAAATTGACTTCCATCACCATACCAGACAGTGTGACGAGTATTGGAAATAGAGCATTTGCCTGCTGTACAAGTCTCACTGCAATTGCCATCCCAGACAGCGTAACAGAAGTTGGCCTCGGTATGTTTTACGGTTGCTCTGAACTACAATCGGTAACACTTTCAAATCAAATTACGGAATTGCTTTCTTCTGATATTCATGGCTTTTTTCAAAACTGTTTCAGCTTAACGGAAATCGTCATTCCAGACGGTGTGACACGTATTGAGTACAATGCATTTTCTAACTGCACTGCACTGACTACCATTACTCTTCCTGCAACTTTGACCAATATTGGCGATAATGCATTTGAGGCGTGTGATAATCTGACAGACGTGTATTATGGTGGCTCAGAAGCTTCGTGGAATGAAAGGACATGGAGTGTAAAAAGTGAGGAACCGCTTTTAAACGCAAATATACATTATAATCTGACTTATCGGATTTTGGAAGATGATACAGCTGAAGTGGTTTCCTGTGCCAAAGATGCTGATCAAGTGACAATTCCAGAAAAGGCTTATGGTGTTCCGGTAACAAGCATTGCAAAAAGCGCATTTGCAGATTGCAATTTGATAGAGCGGCTTGTCATTCCAGATGGCATCACTGCCATCCAATCCAATACCTTTTTCAATTGTACTGAGTTGGCAGAAATCACGATCCCGGACAGTGTGACCAGCATTGATGCATCTGCATTTTCCGCATGTACCAGTCTTTCCGACGTCTACTATGCCGGAACTATGGCACAGTGGCAGACGATTACCATTGCAGAGGAAGGAAATGAGCCGCTCTTCGCTGCGACCATTCATTGCAGTGACGGCGACATCATTCTGACTTATCGGATTTTGGATGATGGTACAGCAGAAGTCGTTTCCTGTGCCAAAAACGCCACTCAAGTGACAATTCCGGAAAAGGCTTATGGCGTTCCGGTAACAAGCATTGCAGAAAGCGCATTTGCGGATTGCAATTTGATAAAGCTGCTTGTCATTCCGGACAGCGTCACCACCATTCAGCGCAGCACCTTTTCCAATTGTACTGCGCTAGAGGTAATCACGATTCCGAACAGTGTGACCAGCATTGATGCACTTGCATTTTCCGCATGTTCCAGTCTTTCCGATGTCTACTATACGGGAACTATAGCACAGTGGCAGACGATTGCCATTTCTGAAGAAGGAAACGAATCGCTCTCCTATGCGACCATCCATTGCAGTGACGGTGATATTATACCGGAAATACAGTCTGGTGACATTGACGGCGATAACACCATCGATGCAGATGACGCCTATTTCTGTCTCCTCGCCTATGCAAAAATTTCCTTGAACCAGGATTCTGGGCTGACAGATGCACAAGTGAAAGCAGCAGATGTAGACGGTGACGGCAGCATTACTGCAAATGATGCCTACTATATTCTGCTGTATTATGCCAAAAAGTCTGTGGGACAAGATGTCACATGGGAAGAAATTCTGTAATTTGGAGATTATGAAAAAGGAGTTTTGAAAATGAAATTTTGGAAACGTGCTATAGCAGCAGTGACTGCCGGATTACTCTGTGTTGGCAGTGTTTCGGTAATACAGACGATTTTGCCGGAGACAGAGCTCACTGCAAGTGCAACTTATCTTCATCACGACACATACGATATTTTCAACTTTGATGAATATTTTTCAGACGATGCCGTAAATTTGGAACCCGGCACAGGTACGCATATCTGGATCACCGGCTGTGATGCTTCGGTGACTTCTGTGGAGATTCCCAGCGAGATCAACGGTGTTCCCGTGACAGGGATTTCTGGCGGTGCATTTCAGGATTGTACCAATCTGACGGATGTGACCATTCCCGACAGCATTCTGGACATCCAAGCCAATGCCTTTGCCAACACCCCTTTTCTAACAGCGGCAGAGGCGGCGGCTGTAGACGGCTTCGTGGTGGTGGATGGCTTCTTACTGGAGAGTGAACAGCAGGGTGATGTGGTTGTTCCGGCGGGAATCGGCATAAAAACCATTGCAGCCGGAGCATTTGATCGGGATCTGACCAGTATCGTTCTACCAGAGGGTCTGAAAAGAATCGGGCACGCAGCATTTTATTTTCATGAAGATCTGGGAAATGTGATCCTGCCAGAGAGTCTGGAGAGCATCGGCGCTTCTGCATTTTACGACTGCACCAGCATGACAGAAATCGTCATTCCGGACACCGTCACAAGCATAGAAGAATCTGCATTTGCAGAATGCCTGCGCCTGACAAATGTCACACTTCCAGCAAATCTGACGAGAATTGAAGACGATCTCTTCCGTGCCACAAGCGTAGCAGAGATCAATCTGCCGGGAACCCTGACCTATATCGGTTCAGACGCTTTTTGCTCCTGCGATTTTACCTCCCTTGTCATTCCGGACAGTGTCACAGAAATCGCCGGGAGTGCATTCCGCCATTGTGAAGATCTGACCAGCATTATCCTGCCGAAAGCCCTCACAAGCATAAATTTTCTTACCTTTTACAATTGCAACCAGCTGACCAGCATTACCATTCCCAACAGCGTAACAAGTATCGGAAATTTCGCATTTGAGAATTGTACCAGTTTGACAGATATCAATATGCCCGAAACGCTGACGAATTTTGGCGATCAGGTATTTGATGGAACTGCCTGGCTGGAAATGAAGCGTACAGAAAGTCCCCTGGTCATCCTCAATAGCGTAGTGATTGACGGCACCACCTGTTCCGGCGAAGTGGTGCTTCCAGCAGACGTTATAAAAATCGGACCTCGAGCATTTTACGAGTGTACAGCACTGACCGGCATTACCATACCAGAGAGTGTTACTGTCATTCAGGAAAGTGCATTTTCAGGCTGTACCGGTTTGGCAGAGATGGTACTGCCTCAGTGTGTGACCAGTATTGGGAACAGCGCTTTTCAGGATTGTACCAGTTTGACACAGATCACCATGTCTACAGGCATTGTCTACATCGGGAAAAGCGCCTTTCAGAATTGCATCGGATTGACAGAAGTTGTTTTGCCGCAAGGCGTTAACACAATTGGCGAAAGCGCATTCCGAGGCTGCACTTCTCTGACACGGCTCTCTATTCCCGATAGTGTGACGAAAATTCCCTCGGAGATGCTGTATAACTGTACGGCTCTGGAATATTTCATTGTCCCGGTGAAGACCGAAAGCATTATGAAAGGGGCATTTTACGGTTGTGAGAATCTCAAGGAAGTCGTTCTTCCAGATACGGTAACGCTCATCGGGCAGCGTGCGTTCACAGGATGTGCTGCCCTGACGGATATTTACTACAACGGCAGCGCAGACCAATGGGAAAAAATCACGCTGTATAGCGAAAATGAAGCATTGGAGAATGCAGCGATACACTATGGCGTTTCTTATCAGCAGGTAGAAAACAATGCATTTGTCGTAAGCGGATGTGATGCTGATATAACAGAAACGGAAATCCCCGCAGAACTGATGGGAGTGCCTGTAACTGGAATCAGCAGCAATGCATTTGCAGCGTCCAATCTCACCAGCCTGACCTTGTCGGACAGCATTGTCCAGATCGAATCGAATGCATTCAACGGCTGCAAAAAGCTAACGAATGTATACTACGCCGGAACGATAGATCAATGGCATACAATTTCCATTTCAGATACAGGAAATAGCACACTTTCCTATGCCACGATCCATTGCAGTGACGGCGACATTGCACCGGAAATACAGCCCGGTGACATCGACTGCGACACCATCATTGATGCCAACGACGCTTACCTCTGTCTCCTCGCCTACGCAAAACAATCCTTAGGCAGTGACACCGGGCTGACCGATACACAGATGAGAGCAGCAGACGTAGACAACGACAGCAGTGTTACTGCAAATGATGCCTACTATATCCTGCTGTATTATGCCAAAAAGTCTGTGGGACAAGATGTCACATGGGAAGAAATTCTGTAATTTGGAGATTATGAAAAAGGAGTTTTGAAAGTGAAATTTTGGAAACGTGTTATGGCAGCTTTGACTGCCGGTCTGCTTTGTATTAGTATTGCCCCTGTTGTACAGACGGCTCAGCCAGAGATGAAAATTACGGCGAGTGCGGAAACGGATGACGGTTTCAAATATGGAGTGATGTTCAGCGGAACAATTGCAATTACACAATGCATTTCCAATGCAACAGAATTGGAAGTTCCGGCTGAGATCGACGGATTAGCGGTAACTGCTATTAATAATGTGGCATTTGAATATTGCCGCAATCTGACTTCTGTCATCATTCCAGACAGTATCACAAGAATTGAAAGGAATGCGTTTAAGAATACGCCCTTATTAAATGAGCAAACTGGCGTCAAATATGCAGATACATGGGTGATAGACTGCGATACCGATGTGACCGACGCAGAATTCAAAGCCGGAACAAGGGGAATTGCAAATGAAGCGTTCCAGGACTGCACCAATCTGACTTCTGTTGTCATTCCAGACGGCGTGACAAGCATTGGCAAATCTGCATTTGCAGGCTGTGAAAGTTTAGTCTCCGTTATCATTCCAGACAGCGTGACATACATTGGAGAGGATGCGTTTTCGGGTACACCTTTGCTCAACAATCAGACTGGCATCAAATATGCAGATACATGGGCCATTGGCTGCGATGGCGATGTAACAGACGCAGCACTCAAAGATGGAACAAAGGGCGTTGCAGGAAGGGCTTTTTACAAGAACACAAGCCTGACCACGGTCACCATTCCTGACAGTGTGGTAGGAATCTCGTCAAGCGCATTTTACGACTGTGACAATTTAGAGGCTGTATATATTACAGATCTGGCAGCATGGTGCAGAATGAACATCAGCTCCTATGACAGCAGCCCCCTATACTATGCAGAAAAGCTCTATCTCAATGACAATCTTGTCACAGAATTGACGATTCCCGGCAGTATCACAAGCATTAAAAATTCTACATTCAGTGGATGCAAAAGTCTCACCGCTGTTACCATCCCAAACAGTGTCACAAATATTGGCAGCTTTGCCTTTTTATCCTGCAGCAACTTAGCTGATGTTTCCATTCCAGACAGCGTAACAAGTATCGGACACTATGCATTCAACGGCTGCCGCCGGCTGACGAAGGTGGAAATCCCGGACAGTGTGACATACATTGGAGACACTGCATTTGCGTATAACACCAGACTGACGACAATTACAATTCCGGACGGTATCACAAGCCTGAAAGATTATACATTTGATGCCTGTGCCAGTCTGACCTCTATTACCATTCCGAAAAGCGTGACCAGCGTGGAAAAATGTGCATTTTATGGCTGCAACGCATTGACAGATGTTTATTACGATGGTACAAAGGAAACATGGGATGCCATCAGCGTGGCAAACAGCAACCAAGCACTAACAAGTGCCACCATTCATTTTGCAGACGGCACAGTACAAGAGGGCTATCTTCTGGGGGATACTGACAGCAACACCATCATTGATGCCAACGACGCTTACCTCTGTCTCCTCGCCTACGCAAAAATGTCCGTGAACCAGGATTCCGGGCTAACAGATGCACAAATAAAAGCAGCAGACATAGACAACGACAGCAGTGTTACTGCAAATGATGCCTACTATATCCTGGTGTATTACGCCAAAAAGTCTGTGGGACAAGATGTGACTTGGGAGGAAGTCCTGAGATAAAACCACAATAACACAAAAAACCGGAACGACCACACCGATCGTTCCGGTTTTGTTTTTATGCTTATGTATGTGTGACCTTACATTTTCTGACCGCAAGAGCCGCAGAACTTACTGCCTAGTTCATTCTGTACACCGCAGTGAGGACAGAGCTGCACGGTTGGCTCAGAAGCAGAGGTTTCTGCCTTGGTTTCCGGTGCCTCGGTGTAGACAAATTCCGGAGTCGGTTCTGGTTCTGCCGCAGCTGCAGGTGCTGCCGGCTGCATTTCCGCAATCTTTGCCTTTTTCCGCTTTGCCTTAACAACAGCATTGGTGCAGATCCCGATGGATGCCACGATCATGCCACAAAGTGCAACTGTCAGACTGGACCATACCGCCGGCAGCAGCAGCGTGGGAAGTCCATCTGCTGCAAAAGATAGCGCTGGGATCATGTCAAACACATTCACCAGCAACAGCAGAATACCGCTGACTGCCAGCACAAGCAAACTGGGAATGGCAACTGCACAGCCATAGCCTGTAAGGAATCTGCCCTTGCGCCAGTGCCCTTTGATCGCCAGAAACAGCCACAGAATAAAGCAAACAACTGGGTAAACACCAAAGGTGATCACACCTGACATGGTGCAGGAAAACCGCACGAAAAATTTCCCGAAACCAGAACCGATTTTCTCCTGAAGATTCTCGTTCCAGTCTGCAATATCATCGCCCATGCTCCATTGGATCGACTGACGATCCGCTTCTGCAAAGGTCACGCCGGTCTCTTTCTGCATCCGTGTCGCCAGATCCACCTGCATCAGATCTGCAATGTCATTCACATCCAGTTCCGGCAGGGTATCGGTCTTCTTGTTGAGATAGGCACTCAGCTCGTGCAGATAATCACAGAAAAATTCATTGACCTCCGGCTGTGCCATGACTGTTTCGGCATACTCCTGGGATAGATTGGGTGCATCCCACAGATACCAGTCGTATATCCACGTACCCAGCTTCTGAGTCTTGCCGCCCTCTGTGATCTCCGCCTGGGATAGATCTACTTTAGAAAGTGCCTTCGAAAGACTGCCCTGGGTCAATGCCGTGTGCATTGTCATACTGCACAAGAAGAAAATTCCCAGAATACATGTCAAAATAAACAGTAGAACCGACCCAATGACAGCACCGCCGCCGGGTTTCTTCCCGGATCTTGTGCCGCCCGGTTCGGATGGTGTTTTTTCTTTCTTTGCCTTTGCCATGTTGTTTCCTCCGTTTCTTGCCGCCGAAGGGCATTATACCGAACGGCTGTTCCGATGTTGTTTTTATTTTCTTCATTATAGCATTCTTTGAAATGACTGTCAAGAGCGGCTTTGGAAAGCACAGCAGTTCCATCTATGAAAATCCAGCGCACCAGTTGAATTTACTCCAGTTGAATTTATCATCAAACTTTCACACAGAACGCTTGCGTTCGACAAATTTATATGATATGATGTATTATCATAGGCTATTGCCATTCGGTGCTTTGCTGCACCGTTCTACAGGAGCGTGTATATGGAAGAACAAAAGAAACCACGGAAGCCATTGATCTCCTACTGGATCATCGCCCTCTGCGTATTTATGCTATTACAGGCGTTTGTATTTCCGAATCTGTTCAACCGCAAGATAGAAGAAGTTGGTTATGACACTTTTATCAGCATGACAGAAGATAAGGAGATCGGTTCTGTACAAATCGAATCCAACCAGATTACCTTTACAGATAAGGACGAAAAACATATTTACCGCACTGGCACCTTGAATGATCCGGATCTCATCGACCGCCTTTACAAATCTGGTGCGGAATTCAAGTCAGAGATCGACAGCGGCACCAATCCTCTGCTTTACATTTTGGTCAGCTATGTTCTGCCCATCGCCCTGATGCTCTTGATATTCCGCTTCTTCAGCAAGAAAATGACAGAGCGCATGGGCGGCGGCGATGGTTCCATGATGTTCGGCATGGGCAAGAGCAACGCCAAAGTCTATGTGAAGTCCACCACAGGTATTAAATTCCAGGATGTCGCCGGTGAAGAAGAGGCCAAGGAACTGCTCGCCGAGATCGTGGACTATCTTCACAAACCGGAACGCTACAAGGAGATCGGCGCATCCATGCCGAAAGGTGCACTGCTGGTAGGCCCTCCCGGAACTGGTAAAACTTTATTGGCAAAGGCAGTTGCCGGTGAAGCAAGCGTACCCTTTTTCTCCATTTCCGGTTCGGAATTCGTAGAGATGTTCGTCGGCATGGGTGCGGCAAAGGTTCGTGACCTGTTCAAGCAGGCAAACGAAAAAGCGCCATGTATCGTCTTTATCGACGAGATCGACACCATCGGCAAAAAGCGTGACGGCGGACAGATGGGCGGCAACGATGAACGGGAACAGACCCTGAACCAGCTGCTCACGGAAATGGACGGTTTCGACGGTTCCAAGGGCGTTGTCATTCTTGCCGCCACCAACCGTCCGGAGTCTCTGGATCCGGCGCTGCTGCGTCCGGGACGATTTGACCGGCGGATCCCCGTAGAGCTGCCCGATCTCCAGGGGCGCATTGACATTTTAAAAGTCCATGCGAAGAAAATCAAGCTGGCCGGCAATGTGGACTTTTCTGCCATTGCCCGAACAGCCGCCGGCGCATCCGGTGCGGAGCTTGCGAATATCATTAACGAAGCTGCACTGCGTGCCGTCCGGCTGGGAAGATCCTGTGCCACACAGGAAGATCTCATGGAGAGCGTGGAAGTGGTCATTGCCGGATATCAGAAGAAAAACCGGGTACTCTCCAACAAGGAGAAACTCACCGTTTCCTACCACGAGGTAGGACATGCCCTGGTTGCAGCAATGCAGTCCCAGTCCGCACCGGTACAGAAGATCACCATTATTCCCCGGACATCCGGCGCACTGGGATATACCATGCAGGTGGACGAGGGCGAGCATTTCCTCATGACAAAAACGGAAATGGAAAACAAGATCGCCACTCTTACCGGCGGACGTGCCGCAGAGGAATTGATATTCCACGAGATCACAACCGGTGCCTCCAACGACATTGAACAGGCAACGAAGCTGGCACGCTCTATGGTGAGCCGCTTCGGTATGAGCGAAGAATTCGGCATGGTGGCAATGGAAACGGTACAGAGCCAGTATCTGGGCGGTGACGCAAGTCTCACCTGTTCCATGGAGACCCAGACGAAGATCGACAAGAAGGTCACGGAAATCATTCAGACCCAGTACGACCGTGCCATGCAGATGCTCCAGTCGAATCAGGGAAAGCTCCACGAGATCGCAAAATATCTCTACGAGCACGAGACCATCACCGGAGACGAGTTCATGCAGATTCTGAACCGTCCCATGATCGAAGCAGAGCAGCCGTCGTAATTACAAGCAAAACAAAAACCCCGTGTGCAGTTCAGATTGCACATGGGGTTATTTTTATGAGTTTGTTCTGATTCAGCCGAGGAGTTCAGCCCAGGAAACATCCTGACCCACAGATTTCTTTGCGTAGTACAGCAGGATATAGTAAGCGTCATTGGCATCGACTGTTCCGTCGTCGTTCACATCTGCCGCCTGAATTTGTGCATCGGTCAGACCGGATCTGCTGCCCACAGACATTTTCGCATAGGCGAGGAGGCAGAAGTAAGCATCGTTTGCGTCAACTGTGTTGTCGCCGTCGATGTCGCCGGTGGACGGGGTGATTTCGAATGATGTACTGTTGAAGTGAATGGTAGCGTTCAGGAGATAGTCATTTCCTGAAGTAAATAATTCAATTGCATTCCACTCTTCTTCTGTACCGCTGTAATAAACATCAGTTAAACTGGTACAATTACCAAACGCACTCCATCCAATACCGATCACGCTATCTGGAATAATAACCTCAGTCAAACTGGTACAACTACCAAACGCACCATGTTCAATGCTGATCATACTATCCGGAATGGTAATCTCAGTCAAACTGGTGCAACCAGTAAACGCATAGCTTCCAATGATTGTCACACTATCCAGAATGGTAATCTGGGTCAAACTGTTACACCCCAAAAATGTACGCCCTGCAATGCTTGTCACACTATCCGGAATGGTAATCTCAGTCAAACTGGTGCAACCAGAAAACGCACTCCATCCAATGCTAGTCACGCTGTCCGGAATCGTGATATCAGTCAAACTGGTACACTCAGAAAACGTTTCCTTCCCAATACTGGTCACCGCCATCCCATCAATCTCCGCCGGGATCTCTACTTCCGTCGCACTTTCATTGCAGTCCGTGATCTCCACAGTTCCACCCTCGAACACGGTATACGTCAAATCACCATAAGTATAATCCTTCGCACTGACCGTCCACGGTAAACTCATGGCACAAATCGTCCCTGCCGTCATCACCGCACAAATCTTTTTCCACATCCTCATCTTTTGAATCCTCCTTTTTTCGGACGTATTTTTCATATTATACCATAAATCCAGAACAATTGCAATCTCATTGCAGAAATTTTCACAAAAATGGTGCGCACCCCAAAAGAATGCGCACCGTTTATTCATACAATCTTCACCTGATATCGCAGCATCCAATCATTCATCTGCACAAAATACGCCATAATCTGCGGCCGTGTCATGAGCTGGCCATACCACTGCACCGACTCCTCGCTCTCCAGCAGATGCCCCAGCATATCCTTGCGCACCAGCTGTAATACCGGAGACTGGGGATCACGCACCACCTCTTCCAGCATATGGGACACCGCTGCCAGATAGCTGGGGTTGTGGGTCTTGGGGTATGGGCTTTTCTTCCGCCAGAGCACCTCCGGGGGCAGGGCATCCTGCATGGCAGTCCGCAGCAAGCCCTTCTCATAGCCATTCCAGTCCTTATACTCCCAGGGCACATTATACAGATACTCCGCAATACGATAATCGCAGAAGGGTACACGCACCTCCAATGCGCTGTACATGCTCATGCGGTCTTTCCGATCCAGCAGCGTCTGCATAAACCAATCCAGGTTCATCTTCATCATCTCCCGCATCCGTGCCTCCAGAGGCGAATCGTCCGGCAACTTTTCCGCCGAAGCAATGGTACGTTCATAGGCATCCTGCACATATTGCTGGGCGTCGATCTCCGCCGCAAACTCCGGGCGCAGAAACTGACTGCGATAGGCGGTGCTCTGCGCCCAGGGGAAACCATTCACACGGCGCACATCTGGGTCACGATACCAGGGATACCCTCCGAACAATTCGTCTGCGCATTCCCCGGAAAGGGCAACGGTAACTTCCTGACGTATCTCCCGGCAGAACAGCAGCAGCGAGCTGTCCACATCCACCATGCCCGGCAGATCTCTTGCCTCCACTGCCGCAGAAAGTGCCTCCGCCAGCGCCGGCGTATCCAACACCGTCCAGTGGTGCTGACTGCCCAGATATCGTTCCATACAGCGGATATAGGTAGGGTCGCTGGTAGGCTGGAAGTGGCTTTTTTGAAAATAACGGTCATTGTCCCGATAGTCCACGGAAAAGGTATGCAGTTCTTCCCCACGGCTATGCAGTTCCCGGCACGCCAGTGACGAAAGCAGACTGGAATCCAATCCACCGGAAAGGAACGTACCGATGGGTACATCGGACACCAGCTGCCGCCGGACAGCATCGGTGACAAGCTCCCGGACATGCTCCGCCGTCTGAGAAAAGGATTCCGTATGGACAGCGGCGTGGAGTTCCCAGTAAGGGTGCAGATGCAGTGTACCCTGCATATAATAGCCGCAATGCGCCGGCTTCACCTCCCGCACTGTGCGGAATACACCATAACCCGGCGTGCGTCCCGGTCCCATAAGGAGCAGCTCAGAAATACCGGTCTTGTCGATCTCGTGGGGCACGTCTGGATGTTTCAGAAGTGCCTTGATTTCAGAGCCAAACACCAGACCACCCGGAATTTCCGCATAAAACAGCGGTTTTACGCCGATGCGGTCTCTCGCCAGAAAGAGCCGCTGGGCGTGGTGTTCCCAGATGGCAAAGGCAAAAATGCCGTTGAATTGTTCCACGCACCGAGGCCCCCAGTTGGCGTAAGATTGCAAGATCACTTCGGTGTCGCAATGGGTCTGGAACTGTACACCTTCCCGTTCCAGCTGCCCACGCAATTCCGGAGTATTGTACAGCTCGCCGTTGTAGACGATGGTATAGGTCTCGCCGCTGACGGTAGTTTCCATAGGCTGTCTGCCATGTTCCACGTCAATGACTGCAAGACGTGTATGCGCCAATGCGCAGTGTTCCTCCAGAAAAATGCCCTCCTGATCGGGACCCCGTCGGTTTAACGTTGTCTGCATTTGCCGCAGCAATGTCTCTTGTTTCCGCAAATCCTGTTCCATATGCACCATGCCGGTGATTCCACACATAGAGAATGCCTCCTGTTCTGATGATCTGTCTTTATTCTATGCAGGAATGCACCATTTCTTGCAGATGGACAGCAAAAAACCGGAACGGTCAGTGTCGCTCCGGTTTGGGATCTTTATGAAACAGGGGTTCAGTTGAAAAGTTCCGCCCAGGAAACTTCCTGACCCACAGATTTCTTTGCGTAGTACAGCAGGATGTAATAAGCGTCATTGGCGTCAACGGTGTTGTTTTAAAATATAAAGTTCTCCAGAGTTTACAAATTGCCTATTGAAAATATTCGCCAAAACGAATATAATAATACTATACCTATTTATAAGGAGCAATGTTGAAATGACGGATTTTATAACTGTTAAAGAGGCGGCAGATAAATGGGCTATAACTCCTCGTCGTATTCAGGTTTTATGTAATGAAAATAGAATTGCAGGCGCAATAAAACAAGCAGGTGTATGGTTTATTCCGTATAGCACTCAAAAACCCACAAAGCAAAAGAAATTAAAAGCAAATGAAAAAAGATTGTCAACTCTAAATGTTCTGTCACTATTCTCAGGGTGTGGTGGAATGGATTTGGGTTTTGAGGGTGATTTTGATGTGCTTTCCGCTTCTGTGAATACAAAAATACACCCTGATTGGGGTATCCCATCAAATACCAATCCAATGTGGACGCATCTTTCAAAAACAAGATTTCATAGTATATTTGCAAATGACATTAGAGAAGACGCTAGAACTGCTTGGACAGCCTATTTTTCAAAAAAAGGAATAAGTGAGAGCACATACTGTTTAGATAGTATTGTTGATTTGGTTAAACTTCATAAAGAAAACGGTATCAATGTTTTCCCAAAAAATGTCGATGTTGTAACCGGAGGATTTCCTTGCCAGGATTTTTCTGTTGCAGGCAAAAGATTAGGTTTTGATTCTGATAAAAGTCATACAGGAAGTAAGATTCTTGACAATTCAGTTCCGAGCGGTGAAAGCAGAGGACAACTTTATATGTGGATGCGTGCTGTAATTGCTATTACAGAGCCAAAGGTATTTATAGCGGAAAATGTTAAAGGTCTTACCAATTTAGCGGATGCAAAAGAAATTATTGAAAATGATTTCCGTACGGTTTCAGACAATGGGTATTTGGTTGTAAGTGCAAGAGTTTTACACGCTGCAAACTATGGGGTGCCACAATCAAGAGAACGCGTGTTTTTTATAGGGTTTAAGAAATCGGAACTCACAGAAGAAGCGAAAATAGCGTTATCATCTTCAAACATTCCTCCTGAATATGACCCCTATCCGCCGGCTACACACGCATATAATGTTCAGGGGAAAGACCTATTACCGCCGACAAATCTCATCCAGGCGTTTTACGGATTGGAAGAACCTAATGAAACGGATGATTTATCACAGCAGAGGTATTCAAAAGCAAAATTTATGGGGAAACATTGTCAAGGACAAAACGAGGTGAATTTGGACAGTATCTCCCCGACAATTCGTTCGGAACATCACGGAAATATTGAATTTCGCAGATTAAGTGAAGAACACGGTGGAAAGCATAAAAAAGAATTAGAAAATGGTTTAAAAGAACGCCGTCTAACAATCCGTGAGTGTGCAAGAATACAAACATTTCCTGATGATTATGATTTTATTATACCGTCAAGAAACGGTAAAAAGGGAGTATCTGCTTCCGATGCCTATAAGATAATCGGAAATGCTGTGCCACCACTTTTAGCATATAATATTGCAAAACAAATTGAAAAAAATTGGACATTATATTTTGGAGATGAAAAGAATGATAATATCTGAGAATAGAAAACCACCTATTGAAGAATTTCGTAAATTGATGACTGCAACAGATGAATTATTGAACAAAGAAGCTGTCGGTCGTGAGAAATATTATTCCAAAAGAAATGGCACAGATCTCGAAGAAGATGTTTATGATGCGTTGGAACGATGTGCAATTCATACTCCATTCGAAGGGACAATACAATTAGTATCAGGTGCGTCTTTTCCAGACATTGTCGCAAATAAATATTATGGTGTAGAGGTAAAAAGCACAAATAAAAACCATTGGAAATCTATCGGAAGTAGCATACTTGAGTCAACAAGAAATCAAAATGTTGAAAGAATATATCTAACATTTGGGAAATTAGGCTTGCCCATTGCATTTAAGAGCAGACCTTATGAAGAATGCTTATCAGGAATATCGGTTACGCATTATCCTCGTTATCAAATTGATATGGAATTGAAACAAGGGGAAACTATTTTTGATAAAATGGGAATCCCTTATGACACCTTACGAAAAATGGATAATCCCGTTGCACCTGTATCTAAATATTACAAAAGCCTATTAAAAGAAGGCGAAAGTCTTTGGTGGGCTTCAGATTCGGATGTTGAATCAAGTGAAGTTCCTGCGACAGTAAAATTATGGAGCGTTCTTTCTCCTGATGCAAAAACATATTTTACAGTCCAAGGATATGCCCTATTCCCTGAAATATTAAGTCGTGGGAATAGTAAAAAATATCAGAGATATGCACTATGGCTTGCAACGAATTGTGGAATTATCAATACCAATATTCGTGACCAGTTTTCTGCGGGCGGTCAAGTTGATATACGAACTATCAATGGCAATTTTGAGAAAATGCCTGCCGCATTTGGAAGAATCAAAAAGAACAGAGATTTAATTGTTGAAACAATTTTAACAGCAAGCGAAGAAACTCTTTGTGAGTATTGGGGCGTAAAGGAAATTGCTGAAAATCGTATTGCTCAATGGTGTCAGATAACCGCTTCTATGGTCGACGAAAAAATAGGATATATGACAGCCTATAAATTGCTATGTGGAATTTTCGGATTCGCTAAATGATTTTTTAATATTTACAATAAACAATAACTTCACTCGGCGGCAAACACCGCAGAAAGGACGTTTCATGGGATTTCTCAAAAAATACTATAAGCTCATCGGCACGATCATCACTGTCATTGCCATGGTCTTTGTGGTGAAAAAAATCGTCACCATGGATGTGGACTGGTCTATGTTCACCCACGGAAAGACCCTTGCCATGATCTGCGGCTGCACCCTGGTTCAGGCGGCAATGGTGCTCTTTATGACCATGCCGTGGCTGCGGTTCATCCGCATTCTCTCCGGCATCCAGATTCCCGTCCGGGATGCCCTTCCGGTCTACACACGTTCCAATCTGATGAAATACGTTCCCGGAAACGTCTTTCAATATGTGGGACGGAATCAGCTTGCCGCTGACCTCCATATCAGCCACGTGGATGTGGCGTGTGCCACAATGCTGGACATTATCTGCTGTATGCTCACGCCTCTTTTGCTGATTGTCGTCCTCATGGGACGGGATATGCTGGAATTGTTCGTGACCTACCGCAAAAATTTCCTGATCGTTCTGGGCGTGGGTATCCTGGTACTGGTGCTGGCGATCGTCATCCTGCGCTGGAAATTCCGGGAACAGCTCCATAAATACTTTGAAAAATATCGAAAACTCCTGAGCCGCAGCATTCTCCCACGAATCCTCGTGGTATTCTTGCTCTATCTGACGCAATACGTCATCTCTACCGCAATGTACGCTGTGCCGGCATACCTCATGTTTGACGTTCCGGCAGAAAAAATGGGGCTGTTTCTGGGAACATATCTGTTCTCGTGGATCATCGGTTTCGTCACCCCCGGCGCTCCTGGCGGCATCGGCATCCGGGAGGCTGTCATGGTGCTCATGTGCGGCAGCTTTATGAGCACGGATACCATTATGCTTTATGCTGTGACGATGCGCATTATCTCCACTTTTGGTGATGTGTTTGCTTTCCTGACAGGACTTGCCCTGGAACGCATCTGGAAAAAGAAAACGGTACATACCACAGTATAATCCCCCTATAGGAAAAATCTATGGGGAGCAATCTGAAATTCCCACTACCAGAAAATGATTTTTTATGCTATAATAGAACTATTAAAATAACTCAGGAGGAATTGACCATGTATCCTTGCAGTCCAAATGCAAAAATTGAAACCAAATGTCTCCATGCCGGATATACTCCCGAAAACGGTGGCCCCGGTGTGATGCCCATTGTACAGAGCACAACCTATCGCTTTGATTCCACAGAGCATGTTGCAGCATTGTTTGATATGCCTACAGAACCCATGTATTCCCGGTTTGCGAACCCCACCTGTGATGCTGTAGAGCAGAAAATCACCGCAATGGAAGGCGGTGTTGGTGCAATGCTCACCACCAGCGGTCAGGCTGCTTCACTGCTGTCTGTTCTGAACCTGTGCAGCGCCGGAGACAGCCTGGTTTCCGTAAGCACCATTTACGGCGGTACGGTAAACCTATTTAGTGTAACTTTGAAACGCTTCGGCATTGAGTGTATCTGGGTAGATCCCAACGCCAGCGAAGAAGAGATCGAAGCAGCCATCCAGCCCAATACCAGACTGGTTTTTGGCGAAACCATTGCCAATCCCGCATTGACAGTGTTTGATATTGAAAAGTTTGCCAAAATTGCACACCGGAATCATATTCCGCTGATCGTGGACAATACATTCGCCACACCGGTGCTCTGCCGTCCCTTTGAATTCGGCGCAGATATTGTAGTACATTCCACCACCAAGTACATGGATGGCCATGCAGTACAAGGCGGCGGCGTCATTGTTGACAGCGGTAATTTTGATTGGGCTGCCAGTGGGAAGTTCCCGGATTTCACCGAACCGGACGAAAGCTATCACGGCGTTGTCTATACCAGAGATTTCGGAAAAATGGCATATATCATCAAGGCGAGAATGCAGCTCATGCGTGACTTCGGCTGCTATCCGGCAGCAAATTCCGCATTTTTGCTGAACCTCGGATTGGAGACATTGCCTGTGCGGATGCGGCAGTATTGTGCAAATGCCATGGCAGTTGCCAAGATGTTGAAGTCGTCTGATAAGATCGCATCTGTGACCTATCCGGGTCTGCCGGATGATCCGTGCCATGCTCTGGCGGAAAAGTATCTCCCGGATGGAACTAGCGGCGTAATCTCCATCTCCATCAAAGGCGGCAGGGAAGCGGCAGTCCGCTTTATGGATGCACTCCGTTTGGCTTCTATTGAGGTACACGTAGCGGATATCCGCACTTGTGTACTGCATCCGGCTTCTGCCACCCATCGCCAGCTCACGGAGGAACAGCTGGTTGCTGCCGGTATTGACGGCGGTCTGATCCGGATCTCTGTGGGATTGGAAAATGTAGAGGACATTATTGCAGATCTGGAACAGGCGCTGGATAAGGTGTAACATTATAGCAAATCGCTCTATTACGTCGTAACAGTAAAAACAAAACTGCTTTCCCCTTTGTGAACCTTTTTCATCAAGTAAAATTTTGCAAACGTCCCGGTGGGACGCTTGCAGCGAAACCAACCGAAAAATGCGGGCGAACGCAGTTCGCCCCTACAATATCGCCCATCTAAAACTTTATGTTGTTATGTACTGGAGGTTTCAGATAAACCCGATGGGAGCAAGCCCTCGCCCCTACGTTTTCAAGCCAAAAGATATGCAGCAGCATTCATACACGAAAAAAGCACTCTCTGCCATTGCAAAAGAGTGCTTTTTTCTGTTTGGGATTTAAGGAAGAAGTTTTATCATAAGAAGTTGTCAGAAAATAATTAGGAAAGATACTCCTCCAGGCAAATTCCTTGTGTATGAATGGTTTCTGCGGCTTCTTTCCCTACATAGCGATAGTGCCATGGCTCATAGGTAATGCCCGTGAGTTCTGTCTTATTTGCCGGATATCGTAGAATAAAGCCATATTCCCACGCATGGTCTGCCAGCCAGGAGTAAACTGTCTCATTTTCACTGCCTTGTGAGGTATCTGCATTGATATCCACCGCCAGACCCAGCTGATGTTCACTTGTACCCGGAACAGCAACCTCTTCTTCTGCAAGAGCTTCTGCGTCTTTTTCAGAGTAACCTTCGTTTTGATAGACTTGTATTTTTTCATCCATCATATCTTGCTGTTCCTGTTCTGTACGATATCCTTCACCGACTACTGGATATACACCATCTGCACGGGCAGCATCAAACATTGCCTGCAAATCAGGATAGATTCTTTCATCGATCTGCCTTCCGTTGGATAGTTCCAGCAGATTTACCTCATATTCTTTCGGAATAGGATTCCATTCGTTAACCAATATTAAGTTCCATGCGGTATTCCTGCGCTGTACATAATGAGAATCAGAATGCAATCTTCCAATCATGTACCAACCGGCAATTCCGATCAACAGCAGTCCAAGGAAAAGCGCAAGTATCTTCCGGATCATACCTTGTTTCATATGTCAGTCCATTCGCCCAGCACATCAGTACTCATCATAACTTCCAGTGTTAAAGTTTTCATTCACCTGTGTATCTGTGAAGAAAGCATCCTTCAGCGGCAGCATAATATAATTTTCACTGTATTCCTCTTCGTCAGTCACATAGGGATAGATCAAGATCTCAGCATACGCTTCGCCAGCCTGAACAGGTCTGTCCTCTGCATATTTCAGAAGCAGCTGGTAGGTTTCCAATTCACTGAGCGGCATGTTGTCTGCATCATCATAACAGTCAGCGTATTTGTAAGAACCATTGACCGTTCTGCCATAGGCACTGATGTTCAGAGAAGCGTTGATGTCGGCATTATGGAAGAATGTGTCACGGGAATCCGCCTGTGCATCGTAGAGCATGTCATAGTATTTCTGAAGTGTTTTCGGCATCAGATCTGCATAAATCGGACAGCTGATCGTCAGATTATCGCCGTTTGCACGGAAGGTATAAGCAAAACTTACTGCATAGTTTGCATTTGTCGTCTGTTTTTCATAGAACTTCTCAAAGGGAACGGTTTTCAGTTCTTCTACATAGGAGTCATACAGAGCTTCTACGCCAATCTCTCCATCACCTACATATGTTTCCATGTATAGCGTATTTTCTACTGGCTCCGGCGGTGTCATCCATGCCTTAACAAATTCCTCGTTGCTCTGCAAGGATTCCATGAGAGCACCAGCCTCGGAATTCGGGATCATAACAGAACGATACAACGTATCATCCTTGGTGCGGATGGTGACAGCATAGTCTGTATATGCACTTGTGCCGGAATGGTTGTAATATTTGTTATAGTAGGAATTCTCTCCCTTTTCCCATGTCTCAATGTTCTCATTCAGATAGTAGGATACCAGAGAAATGACTGTGGGATCGGTGATCTCGATCTTCTGGCTCGTCAGATCCACGTACTCTCCATATCCCAGATATGCCCCCTCGTAAACAGAGCTGCCGTCATTACTGTTGCGGAAGGAAACACTTTCGATCTCCTGCACTGCCGGACGCTGATCCAGGATCTTTTTCTCTGCCACATGCATCCCCAGCAGAATACCGCCGTTCAGGACAACCAACACTGCCAGACCCGGCATTGACCGGAGCAGATTGCGCCATTTTTTTGTGGTGATCAGCTCGTAAGTAAAATAGATCAGGAGCGCAATGATGTATAGGATCAAGAATGTAAACAAGTCCTCACCGTTTACACCGTCTACACCATCGTGCAGACAAGAGTGCAGTGCCCCAGTGACAAAGACACAATAGGTCATAGTTACCACAATACGGTAGACATTCTGGAGCATCCGGCTGGGGGCCGACTGTCCAGCAGCTTCACTGCGGCGACGGCAAAACAGCCATGCGCCAATGGCGAAGTAGATCAGTGCCAGAAGCAGCGTATAGACAAGCGCCTGCCAACCTGGCTTGAATACACTAATAATGTCATCGCTGGAGCTGATGCCATATAATCCGGCGAGCAGAGAGATCAACAGGTTGTTGCTGCTGCGAAAAAAACTGTCAGATTCGCCTGAACCGAGCATAAAGGGCATATTGCCCGTAACAGTTGCACTTAGGAAAGACATACAAAGCCGAGGCAGAAACAACAAGATCGCTGAAAACAGTACGTTTGTGAATACCGTTCCCGTCAGGCTCATGGCAATGAGAATGCCAGAGATCATCAGGGCACACATCAGAAAAATACTGCACAGATAGGGCAAAAGAGTATCATATAACAAAGTGATGTACTGATGCGTGATCGCACAAGAAATCAGAGATACTGCCGTGCTCACTGCTATCAATAATACGATCCACAGGAGAATTGCCCCAGCATAGTTGAGATAAAGAGTAATGCGCTTGTGGGGCATGGCGTGATACAGATCCGAAGCAGCACGGCTGTCCAGGAAGTGGAACAGTACCAAAGTCATCAGCGGTGCGACCAACAATACCAGAAGTATTAGCGGATTTGCACTCCAGGCATTCCATGCTTCTGTAACATAATAGGGTTCATTTCTCACACTGATCACATGACCAATGGGTATAAACAGAGCACCCAGTACCATGACAACCATAGCGAGAATGCCGATCATCTGGCACTGCCGGAATCCTTCCCGCAGCAGTCCCAGGGAAAATGTTGATTGCTTTTTATTCATCTTACTAATCCTCCTCTTGCATGAAAATAGGTCACTGCACAAACTGTCCCCAATCCCAGTACCAGCAGCAAAATAATCAGATTGGTCAGCAGCTGATGCCGCATTTCCCGTCTGTCCTGGTGCCGGTAAGAATAGCGTTTCTCAAGATTTTGCATTTGCAGCACCCTCCTCGTTCATTTCGTCAATCTGGAATGTATAGCCCAGCGTTTCCATTTCATAAGTGAAGATCTCCTCCAGAGACAGAGGCAACACATCCAGGAGTATCGGCTGCATGGCACGAAGTTTATCCACAATATCGTCACGGTCACCGCCTACGATCATATTTGCCACGCTGCCGCTCTTTTCAAAGTGAGAGATCTGGATGCCGTCGAACTTGGACTTGTCATATTCCTCCCGGAATGCGATCTGGATCTTGAACTGTGAAGTCTTGAGGTTTTCGATGTCGCTTTCCAGCACTAGACCACCCTTATGGAGCAGTGCCAACTGGTCGCAGATATCTTCCAGCTCTCGAAGAGAATGAGATGTGATAATTGCCGAAGCACCGCGCTCCAGAACATCCTCACAAATGAGCCGCTTGACAAAATTCCGCATGACCGGATCCAGACCATCAAAGGTCTCGTCGAAAAAGAGATAATCCGGCTTGCAGGACAGTGCCAGAATGGTTGCCGCCTGACGGCGCATACCCTTGGAGAACTGTCCCAAAGACTTGTTTCGGGGCAACTGAAACTGGCTGCAAAGCTTTCGGAACTGTTCCGGGTCAAAATCCGGGTATGTATTGCGGTACATCCGCTCCATGCGGTTCAGATTGGCACCGGAGAGAAAATACAACTCATCAGGCACATAAGCAATGCGGCGCTTTACCGCAGGATCGTCCCAGACGGGCATTCCATCAATAAGGATCCGTCCGCCGTCCGGCTGGTATACACCGGTAAGGGCACGCAAAAATGTGGATTTTCCGGCACCGTTAGAGCCGACCATGCCATAGATACAGCCAGAACCGATGGTACAGGTGACATTTTCCAATGCAGTGAAATCCTGAAACCGCTTTGTGAGATTTTTTACTTCGATCATACTATAGTCCCTCCCTGTTGGTGCTGCTTTTCAGCATCTGCATAGGCCTGTTCCACACAGGCACTGATTTCCTCTTTGGTCACGCCGGCAATCGCCAGCTCTGTGAGTAGTTCTGTCAGATCCTTCATCTTCGCACGTCCTTTCTGTAGCAGTTTCTCTTGTGCGTCTGTACAGACAAAATAGCCTTTTCCCGGTACAGATTGGATCAGCCCTCGGGCGTCCAAATCTGTATATGCCTTTAAAATGGTACGGGGATTGATAGAATTTGTCATAGAAACATTTCGCACCGACGGAATCTGACTGCCCGGCAGCAGCACATCTGTCAAAATAAAACGTTCTACCTGTGCAATGATTTGCTCATAGACAGGCTCTCGTGACATGGGATCAATTTGAAACATGGCAAGACCTCCATTCCTGTTCTGATGTATGATGTGATCCAATTCAGTTTCAGCATAATCTTTATGCGTTGTATGCGTTATAAGTGTTGTACACTTCATGAAACACATAAAGTATAGCATATCCAAAAGACGTTGTCAAGGGGTATTGGAAAATTTTTTGCAATCATAGAAACATTCCTACGTTGTCCCCCACGAGAATCTATTTTTTGTTCGCATAAAAAATCTCTTGACATCTCATATCAAATCTGCTATAATATGAATATGAAAACCATTTTCATATTCGAGCCGAACGGGGGGACACGATGTGCCCCTGTTTTTCTGCCCTAGAGTCTGTTTCGTAACTTTTTCTGCGTAGATTTTTGAGTGAATTTTCGTTGATTTCAAGGCAAAAATTCGCAGGCTGGCTTTCGTCCGGCAAGAATTTTTAACGCAGAAAACAACAAAATTCACCAAAAAGGTGCGTGGGAAAAGATACGAAACAGGCTCTCATGAAAGGAATCATATGAAACGAAAATTGGCGCTTATGCTTGCCGTATGCCTGGGGTGGTGTTTTCTGCTGACGGGCTGCGGCGAGGATGTGGAAACTGTAGGACAACTGCAAGTGGTCTGCACGATCTTTCCGGAATATGACTGGACACGCCGGATCGTCGGCGATGCAGCCGGGGTGGATGTAACGCTGCTGATAAAAGGCGGCACAGATCTGCACAGCTATCAGCCGTCTGTAAAGGACATTGCCGCCATTTCCCAGGCAGATGTCTTCTGCTATGTGGGCGGTGCGTCGGATCAATGGGTGACGGATGTGCTGGAAACAGCGGAAAATGACACTGTCCAGATCGTTTCCATGATGGAGGCGGCTGACGCCAACGAGGAAGTGATCGTGGAGGGAATGCAGGAAGAGGAACACCACCATCACGAACATGATGATCATGAAGAACACGAGGACGAAGATCACGACCACGAAGAGGATGAAGAACTGGACGAGCATGTCTGGCTCTCCCTGCGTCGGGCACAGCCTGCCTGCGAAGCCATCCGGGATGCCCTTTGTGAAGCAGATCCGGCACATGCGGCGCAATATCGGGAAAACTGTGCTGCCTATATCAGTGAATTACAGACACTGGATGGGAAATATCAGGAGATGATGGCGGACGCTGTGCGCAGCACCATTCTGGTGGCAGATCGGTTCCCCTTCCGCTATCTGGCAGAGGATTATAACCTAACATATTATGCGGCATTTCCGGGCTGTTCCGCAGAGACGGAGGCAAGCTTTGAGACCATCGTCTTTCTGACCCGGAAATTGGAGGAATTGGAACTGCCTTGCATTCTGACCACAGAAGGCAATGACCAATCCCTTGCCCGAACGGTGCTGGAAAATGCAGATTCTAACGCAGAAATATTGGTACTCAACTCTTTGCAATCTGTGACGCAGGAGGAACTGGATCACGGCGTGACCTATTTGTCACGAATGGAGGAAAATCTGGAAGTATTGCAGAAGGCATTGACAGTGGAATGAAAATCCTCTTTTTCATTTATCGCCACAGGAGATACCACCATTCCTCATCCCTAACTCCTAATTTCAAATAGAAAGTATGGTGAAAGATATGGCACAGTTGACTTGTACCGACCTGACTCTAGGATATGAGGGGGTGCCGGTGACAGAACATCTGTCCTTCTCGGTAAATGCCGGGGATTATTTGTATATTGTAGGGGAAAACGGTTCCGGAAAAAGTACGCTCATCAAGGCGCTGCTCCGGCTGAAAGCACCCATGGCAGGGAAAATCGAAACCGGTGACGGCTTGCAGCCCGATGAGATCGGCTATTTGCCCCAACAGACAGCAGTGCAGCGGGATTTTCCGGCGTCAGTGCAGGAGATCGTCCGTTCAGGCTGTCTGAACCGCAGCGGATTCCGACCCTTTTACACAAAACAGGAAAAACAGCTTGCCCAGGAAAATATGGAACGTCTGGGAATTGCCCACCTGGCAAAGCGGTGTTATCGGGAACTATCCGGCGGACAGCAGCAGCGTGTACTTCTGGCACGGGCACTGGGTGCGACGCAAAAAATGCTGCTGTTGGATGAACCGGTGACAGGACTAGATCCCAAAGCACAAACGGAGCTGTATGAGTTGATCCAGCAGCTAAACCAGCAGGACGGCATTACCGTACTCATGGTCTCCCATGATATGGAAGCGGCGGTGCGGTATGCCACCCATGTGCTGCACATCAGCAAAACGCCGCTGTTTTTCGGGACAAAAGCGGACTATCTCAAAAGCAAGATCGGGCAGGCATATACCGGGGAAGGGACGGTGTGAATATGGGACTTTGGGAACAACTGACAGGCTATCTATCCTTTACATTCGTACAGTATGCGCTGATTGCCGGAGTGCTCATTGCCCTCTGTTCTTCGCTTCTAGGCGTGACACTGGTGCTGAAACGGTTTTCTGTCATTGGCGATGGGCTGTCCCATGTGGCGTTCGGTGCCCTGGCAATTGCCACAGTGTTACGGCTGAACAACGAGATGATTCTGGTTATGCCGGTGACGGTGGTATGTGCAGTGCTGCTGCTGTGTGCCAACCAAAGTGCAAAGATCAAGGGGGATGCTGCGATTGCCATGCTTTCAGTAAGCGCCCTTGCCATAGGCTATCTGGTGCAGAATCTGTTTTCCGCTTCGGCGAATGTTTCCGGAGATGTATGCAGTACCCTGTTCGGATCTACGCTGATTCTGACGCTGTCGGAAACAGATGTGTGGATCTGTGTGGCCATGTCTGTGGTCGTTATGGCAATTTTTTTCTTGTGCTATCACAAGATTTTTGCAGTGACTTTTGACGAGACATTTGCTGCGGCAACGGGTATCCGTGCGAAAATGTATAATTTTCTCATTGCAGTCGTCACGGCGGTCATCATTGTTCTTGCTATGAATCTGGTGGGATCTCTGCTGACCTCGGCGTTAATTGTTTTCCCAGCGCTGTCGGCAATGCGTCTGTTCCGGAGTTTCCGTGGCGTGATCGTGTGTGCAGCGGTGATCTCAATGGTATGCGCTGTAGGCGGCCTGCTGATCTCCATTCTGGCATCCACACCTGTGGGTGCAACCATTGTGGCAGTGGATCTGGCGGTATTCCTAGGATGCTGCGGCGTAGGTGCGCTGGTGCGGCGGAAGTGATATAAAAATGAAATGGGCGAACACGTGGAGTTTGTGTCCGCCCGTTTTGTATATGGAAGATAAAAGTCTAGCCGATGCAGTCAATGTAAGGGATTGTATGAGACGACATTTGACCACCAAAGCGGTCAGATCGGCGGATATCATAGGTAATATTAGTTTTGACCTTTACTGTTGTCTGCGTAAGCCATCACCTTGACAGATTCTGTATCAAGCCTTGCAAACAGTCGGATCGTAATCGCAATGAGGAATACTAGATTTGCCACAGCCAGGTATTTTAAGTCGAAGATTGTGACCTTAAATAAATAGGTAACACTGCTTAGGAAGCAAACCAGATTGATACCAACCGCAATCCACCAGTCCTTATGATATAGGAATGCCCAGACAATACTGAAAATGCAGGCGATAAAAACATATCGTTCATGCATTGCCGGCAGGAAATAAATACACACCATTGTACTCCAGACAGCCAATAAGACAATTTCTTTGGAATCCATTGAACCTTTGTGGATCAGCAGACATGCACCGATGCCCAGTGTCAGAATGGTGAGCATAATGCCGACTTTGGAAAATATTGCATAGTCTCCAGGAAGAAATACATAAATATTGGGGCATTCCATGGTCAGATTCTCGTATATTGACGTCTGCTTGGTATAAATGGTAAATGTGTCCACAATACCCCTTCCAGCGAAGATCGCCGGCAATGCAGCAATAATAAAAACAACGGGAATCCAAAGAAAGTTCAAGGCTCTCATTTTTTTCGCTGCAAAATAGTAAATGAGAATGACTGGCAAGAAGAACATCGCCTGCAATTTAAAGGCAAATGCAATGCCGAAAAAAATCATAGAGAGGGCATATCGTTCCTTTACCATAAAGTACATGCAAAACAGCAGCATGGAGACATAGATGAAGTCGCATTGTGCCCAAAAGGCTGAATTGAGAAATACTACAGGGGTAAACAAAATGGCTGCATAGGCGAGTAGATTTTCCATTGTGAACAGCTTTGTCTGCTGAAAATGTGAGAGAAGCAGTATTACGGCAAAAGCACCAATAAAGTCAAACAATACGGAAAAGCCTTTTATCTCGTATAAATCCGAGAATGGGGTGCGGGCGATCACAGCTAGAAAGAACATGTATGGCACATTATATTCGCCGATGTTTTCGCCAATGCCGGAAATGCCCGGGTGCTCTTTCAACTGATCAATCCAACTTTTCATAAAGTAGGAATAGTCAGCAGTTTCCAAGGGAAAAAGCTTGATCCGCAGAAGCAGTCCAAGGATGGATACAGCAAAAAAGCCGATGAAGATGACATTCTTCTGAAAAAAATCTAAGAATCTTGTTTCATACCTTCTCATTTTAGAAATCCTTTCTTTTTTGACGTTTACTGTATAAAAATATGAAATGCTTATTATACAGTACTGTCTGAATTTAACCCCGTACAAATCATATTATAACAGATAGTATACGTTTTGTCAAATATAATATTATTTATGTAGAAAAAATGTGAAAATTGACAAAGATTTTTTCCTGTGCTATAATAAAAAGAAGAAAGCACGCCATACTATCCAGGAGGAGCCCTATGCGAATACGATATCTTTTTCTCATCCCTGAACTGATCTTATTGTTCTTTTTTGTTGCACCGGTGTTTAAGCGTATCTGCAACCCCGGCAACATCGGCGGTGCATTGGGCTGTCTGTTTCTGATTGCACTTACCCTATTTCCCCATGCACTGGGACAACTGTTCCGCCGGATATGGGAACATCTCCCTGGAAAGATCGGGCTGTCCGTACTGGGCGTACTGGTCGCTGCCGGGTTGATTTTTTCCGGCATCATGTCCGTGCAGATGGCACGTGCAATTGCTGATACACCGAAAACACCGGAGACTGTTGTGGTGCTGGGCTGCAAAGTACGGGGAACAAAACCCAGTGCCATGCTGACCCGACGGCTAGAGGCTGCACTGGAATATCTGGATGAAAATCCCTCTGTTTCCTGCGTAGTTACCGGAGGACAAGGCGCTGGTGAGGACATTCCAGAGGGACAAGCCATGAAACTCTGGCTCGTGGAACACGGCGTGGCGGAAGAACGGATTCTGGTAGAGGATCAGTCTACGGATACCCAGGAAAATCTCCGCAATGCAGCCGAAATTCTAGAGGAAAACAGACTGGGCACGGAAATTGTCATCGTGACAGATGGATTTCACCAGTATCGTGCCGAACTGCTTGCGGAAAAAGCAGGGCTGGAGGCATCGGCATACAGTGCTTATACCAATCCACTCTATGTGCCCACCTATTGGGTGCGGGAGTGGATGGCATTGTTTCAGCTGCTGGTGTTGGGGCATGGTTGATAAAAATTAGGAATGAGGCGTGTTTTATGTTGGAGCAATTGACGCCAAGGGTATACCATCTGCGGTTTTCCCAAACGAAGGATCGTCCGTCTTTGGGATATATCCGGGGAGATCGGTTTTCCCTTATGGTGGATGCAGGGAATTCTCCTGCACACGTGCAGGAATTTCAGGCGGCAGTGGATGAAGCCGGTTTTCGCCGGCCAGACCTCGTAGCCCTGACCCATTCCCACTGGGATCACTGTTTCGGGCTGAGTGCGCTGGATATCCCGTCCATTGCTTGTGTGCAGACACGCCAGTCTCTGGAAATGGTATCAAAACTGCAATGGACGCCGGACGAACTGGAGAAAAATGCAGAAAAGGGCATTGTGCCCCGTCTGTGCGTGCCACGGATACGAGCACATTTCCCACAGCTGGAAACCATCCGTGTGGCACTGCCCACACTGACGTTTTCTGAATCCATGACCCTGGATCTGGGCAACTGCACCTGCGTCCTACAGCATGTAACCAGTCCCCACGCCAGAGATACCATGATCGTTTGGGTAAAAGAGGAACGCATGGTATTTCTGGGAGATGCAGTCTATCAGGAGTTGGTAGATGATGTTTGGACGGAACGCCCGGAAAAGCTGCGAAAACTGGTGCAGGAACTGTTACCGTTGGATTTCACTGTGTGCCAGCCGGCGCACCAGAGAGCAATGACAAAAGAAGAACTGCTGACCTGGTTTGCCCGACGAATACAACGTGCAGAAGAAATATAAAACAACACTGCACAAAAACCGCCTGATGATTTTGCACATCAGGCGGTTTTTCTATTATTTTTAAAAAATATTCTCTGTGAACACCAGCACCCAATAAACTGTGCCGTTATCGTCCCTTACCGGAAACGACTTCTGTGCTTTTTTCAGCAATGGATCTACCTGAGTCAACAGCATATCGTACTCACCCTGATCCAACAGCAGAAAATATTCTTCTTGTTCCGGTTGATCTTCGTACCAGCTTTGTGCCGTCTGATATTCCGCCGGGCTTACACCATATTCATTTACCTCCACATTGCGAACCAACATTTCTGAATCCGAGATCACAGTCATGGCATTTGCGTGCCAGAATGTGGCGTAGCCGTAAGTCAATCCATGTTCTTTCAGTACCTCCACCAGCTGATACTGGGTATTTTCCTTGTAATAATCCTTGGGCAATGCCGCCACATTCCATACGCTAAGTGCACAGAAGCAAACCACAGGAATACATAAAACCCCAGCGATCCGGTTCATGGAAGTGCGGTTGGAGATCGCCCAATGCAAAAATACCATGGAAACAACGGCAGAAGTGCAAACAATGGGGCTGAGCCGCCAATTCGCCATAGATAAATAGCCACAGATATAGCCCACCATAATGAGCGCTGTCATGATCCAGTGTGCCCAGATCAGAATCCGGATCTGTCTGCCTGATTCTCCCTCATACTTCGGATAACAGCAAGTCGCTACAATGGGAAGTACCAGCAACAGAATGGCTGCCGCCATACGAATGAGGTTTTTCACGCTTTCCCCATTCATGAGCGGCGTGCCCGGAATATCCTCCAGTCCCAACAGTTTCAGCCATGCCAGCGGAAATGTCTGCGCATGTTCCAGCCAGGTAGATTGGGCTGCATAATTGGAATAGGAATCCGCATAGTCTGCGGTAATGCCCCCTGCCCAATGCTGCCCCAACATCAAGCCGCACAAGATCATCACAACCAGAGTCAACAACAGCAACAGCACTCTGCCATTTTTCAAACTCACCAGAGGTGTTCGGCGATCCAGCAAACGTTCCAAAAAAATTGCCGCCAGAATGGGCAGAGCAAAAATCGTCAGCGCTGTCACCTGATCGGTGCTGCACAACATGAAAAATACTAGTAATACGATCAGTGTGATACAAGCGTGGATACACCGGGAGCGTTCCTTCTTCGAAGCATCCGAAGGCACTTTCTGCTCCAGCAGATTTTCCAGCCGAAATAGCAGGAACAACCCGTAGAACAAAAAGAGAATGCCCAGACTATAATAGATCGTATGTCCCCAAAAGATCTCACGCAGCTTTTCGCTGGAACTGACAACAGCCAGCAAAACTGCCGCTGCACCGCAGATCCAACGATAATTCCAGTGCATTTCTTTGAGCATAAGACAGAATCCCGTCAGGAACAGCAAGAAAAACAGCAACATACCCAAAGTATGGGTCGTCATAGACAAGCCAAAAAAGGGCATGAAGATCAGCATGAGCAGACTTCCGCCGAATGGCAGCAGACAGGCATAGGAAAAATCCGGGTTAAAAATACTGCCGCTGTCATAGGAAGCTTTTGCCCAGTATATAGTATCGGTACAATCCGCATGAAATTCGCCCTTGCTGGGAAAGAGAATATAATAAACCACAATAGCTGCCACAAAAAACAGCAGCATTGGCGGCAAAGTAAGCGTCAGACCCTTTCCGAAATCCTTCCAAAACGAGCGTGTATTCTCCGGCACTTCTGATTCATCAGGCACAGCCGGAGAATCCGATACAATCGGTTCTTCTGGTGCATCAGCCGCATCGGGCGTGTCTAAAATCTTCGACACAATTGCCTCCTTCCCCTGCACGACATCTTTCAATTCCTGGTTTTCCAATATCTGTCCCCTCTTTCTGTCAGACTGAAGCAGTACCATTTAATACATCCTGGGGATATTGCAGCTGCGCCGGAGACCAATCCGCCATAACTGGCTGAAATTCCTGTGCGACTGCCTTTGCACCATCCAGGTCATGGGCGAGATAATTGCCGCATTCCCAGCGTTTTCCCCCAGGGATCTCCCCGGAAAAATCCAGAACAAACTGCAATGTCTCCTGCACCAGGCAAATGGCATCTGCGCCAGAGATGGTATCCCGTGTTAGGAAATAGAACCCGGTGCGGCATCCCATGGGGCCCACATAGACAATGTCATCGGAAAAAGGTGTATTGCGCACATAGGTAGCAAAAAGATGTTCAAAGGTATGCAGGGCATTCTCCTCCAGGTAGTCGCCCTCTGGGTTGTTGGGCAGCTTCATGCGGATGTCATATGTCACCACATCCCCGTCCACACGAGAAATATACATGCCCCGTTTCAGGTGGTCATGGTTAATGGTAAAGCTTGTGATCTGTTTCATAGGTATTTCCTCCGAATTTACATAGTAATCCATGATATTATTATAGCAAACATTCATTGCACTTGTCAAGTATGTATCAAAAAACGATTTTCGGAAATTTGCGGGCGAACACAGTTCGCCCCTACAATTTTGTAAGTTTTATCATGTGATAAATCTGATTTCCATACAAAAAACCGGAGCAGTCAGTGCCGTTCCGGTTTGGTGTATTATGAAACAGGAGTTCAGCCGAGAAGTTCCGTCCAGGAGACATCCTGTCCCACGGATTGTTTTGCGTAGTACAGCAGGATGTAATAAGCGTCATCTGCGTTAATACTGCCGTTGCTGTCTACATCTGCCGCTTTCATTTATGCATCGGTCAGACCGGAATCACCGCTCACGGACATTTTCGCATAGGCGAGGAGACAATAGTAGGCATCGTTAGCGTCAATAATATTGTCGCCGTCGATGTCGCCAGCGGATTGGGGAAGCTCTGCGATGTCTGTTGTCGTAGTGGTGTCTGTTGTCGTTTCTTCTGTCGTAATAGTTTCTGTTGCTGTGACTTCTGTTGTAGTGGTTGTTTCTGTAATTGTTTCTGTTGTCGTTGTAGTAGTAGTTTCTTCGATGCTGTTAAAATGAATTGTAGCGTTTAGAAGAGATTCATTAGACTCTCCAATTTCAATTGCGTTCCACGCTTCTTCCGTGCCACTGTAATAAACATCGGTCAATCTGTCACAACTAGAAAACGCATAATTTCCAATACTGATCACACTCTCCGGGATGGTAACTTCAATCAAACTTGTACATCCAAAAAACGTATTCGTCTCAATGCTGGTCACACCATTCGGAATCTTGATACCAGTCAAACTGTTACAGCCTGAAAACGCATAATCTCCAATACTGGTCACACTGTCTGGAATGGTAATCCCAGGCAAACTATTGCATCCAGAAAACGCACCCCTTCCAATGCTGGTCACACCATCTGGAATAGTAATCCCAGTCAAACTGTCGCACTCAAAAAACGCATAATCTCCAATGCTGGTCACACTGTCTGGAATTGTAATTTCAGTCAGACTGGTGCACCACTCAAACGCACAATTTCCTATGATGGTCACACTGTCTGGAATGATGACAGTAGTCAGACTTTTACAGCCAAAAAATGTACGCCAACCTATGCCGGTCACTGCCATCCCATCAATTTCCGCCGGGATTTTTACTTCCTTCACACTTTCATCACAGTCCGTGATCGCAACAGTTCCATCCTCAAGTACCATATACGTCAAATCACCATATGTACCGGTTTCTAAGGCTTCCACCGCACTGACAGTCCATGGTACACTCACCGCAAAAATCACCCCAGCAGCAACCGCCGCCAATACCCGTTTCCAACTACCCATATCAAGTTCTCCTTTTTATTCCGAATGATCGCACACATTCGTCACTTTCTTCCATTATATCACAAATCACATTTAATAGTGTGAACAAAGTTCAAACAAAAAGACTGCCATACTCATTCCAAGCACAGCAGCCTTTTCCATTATTCTTCCTTTTTCTCCGGATTCTCCAGCATATCTGCCGCCGGTTCCGTCTTTGTTTGCAGCTCTGCCTCAGTGGTTTCCACCGCAGGCTCTGCCGGCTGCGCCGTCTCCGGTGCGGTTTCCTCCGGTTCTGCCGGTGTATCCTCGAACATCGCCGGGTCCATCTCGCCGCGCATGAGCACCTCGAAATCTTCCCGTTCGATCTTCTCATGAAGCATCAAATACTTCGCCAGCAGATGGAGCTGATCCATGTGCGCCTGCAAAATTTCCTTTGCCTTGTCGTACGCCTTTTCAATGATGGAACGCACTTCGTCGTCAATCTCCGCTGCCACACGGTCAGAATAGTCTCTGGACGAACCCAGATCCCGTCCCAGGAACACTTCACTCTGGTCGTTGCCGTAAACCACAGGTCCCATCTTCTCGCTGAAACCATAACGTGTCACCATGCTCCGTGCCGTGGATGTGGCACGCTCCAGGTCGTTGGATGCACCGGTGGAGATGTCCTCCAGTACCAGCTGCTCCGCAACACGGCCGCCCAGCAGTGTGATGATATTCTCCTCCATCTCCTTTTTGGAGACAAAGCTCTTGTCCTGTTCCGGCAGGGACATGGTATATCCCCCAGCCATGCCACGAGGGATGATGGATACCTGGTGCACCTTATCCTGGTGATCGCAGTAGTACGTGCAGACGGCGTGACCTGCCTCATGGAATGCTGTCAGACGCTTTTCCTTTTCCGTCACCTTGTGAGATTTCTTCTCCGGGCCGGCAATGACCTTGATGGTCGATTCCTGGATTTCCTCCATGGTGATCGCCTTTTTATTCTTCCGTGCCGCCAGCAGGCAGGCTTCGTTGACCAGATTCTCCAGATCCGCACCCGTAAAGCCCACAGTGGACTTCGCAATGGTGGACAGATCCACATCAGGGCCAACGCTCTTGGATTTTGTGTGTACTTTCAGAATGGCTTCACGACCCTTGACATCGGGATAGCCCACCACGATCTGGCGGTCAAACCGTCCCGGACGCAGCAGTGCCGGATCAAGTATATCCCGGCGGTTGGTTGCCGCAATAACAATGACATTGTCCTTTCCGGTAAAACCATCCATCTCTACCAGCAACTGGTTCAGGGTCTGTTCCCGTTCATCATGTCCGCCACCGATGCCCGTACCACGGTGCCGACCCACAGCGTCAATCTCGTCTATGAAGATAATGGACGGTGCATTCTTCTTCGCCTGTTCGAACAGGTCACGCACACGGGATGCACCTACGCCCACGAACATTTCCACAAAATCCGAACCGGAAATGGAGAAGAACGGACAGCCTGCTTCTCCGGCGACGGCTCTTGCCAGCAACGTCTTACCGGTTCCGGGCGGTCCCATGAGCAATACGCCCTTGGGGATTCTTGCACCCAACTCCGCATATTTCCGGGGATTTTTCAAAAAGTCCACGATTTCTTCCAGCTCGTGCTTTTCCTCATCCGCACCGGCAACATCCGCAAAGGTAGCCTTCCGGGTGTTCATCTGGTTCTTGATATTCGCCTTTCCGAATGTAGTGTACTTTCCGCCGCCGTTTGCCTGTCGCATCATAAATGCAAACAGGATAATCATCAGGATCACAAGGATCACTGTGGGAATAATCGTCAGCAGCCAGGAAGTATCCTTGATTTTATAGAAATCCTCTTTCAGAGGTACTTCGTTTCTGGCGTTATACTTCTCCCGGTAATACTGGGTATCCTCCAGGAAAATCTGGACATTCGGCACTTCATATGCAATTTTCTCGTCATTCTGCAGCACCATCTCCAGTTCGCCGGATCCCAGATCCAGGGTATATTCCTTGACATCATAATCATCAAAATGCTGGATGATCTCAGAATATTCCGGTGTCTTGACGTTGCCCTTCAAATTCGGCAGCAAAAAGACCAGGGCTGCAATGAGCAGCAATACGATCACAAGATAAGTTCCGATGCCTCTGCCTCTCTTTGGTGTCAAATCACATTCACTCCATTCTGTTTCGGCGATCTCTGCGCCTTTTTCTCAATGCATTTGTTGTTCCTCAGAATTTTCATAAATCCCGATATACGGCAAATTACGATAAAGTCCTGCATAATCCAGTCCATATCCCACCACAAAAGCGTCAGGAATGGAAAAGCCGCGATATGCCAACGACACCTCAAATTTTCGCCGTTCTGGTTTATCCAACAGCGTGCAGACTGCCAGCGAAGCCGGTTTCTGTGCTTCCAGTACCGGAAGCACTGCATGAAGCGTCGTGCCCGTGTCCAGAATGTCCTCCACCAGCACCACATGCCGTCCTGTCAGAGTTTGGGACAACGGTACTTCAAACTGTACATGACCAGAAGTGACCATGCTGTCTCCATAGCTGGATGCTCGCATAAAGTCCAGTTCCAGAGGAATCGTCACTGCACGTACGAGGTCGGCAAAAAAGATACTAGAACCTTTCAGCAGACACACAAACAGCGGCATTTTGTCCGCATAATCTGATGCCAACTGTGCGCCTAGTTCCTGCACCCGTGTCTGTATCTGCACTTTGGTCAGCAGCACTTGCACAATATTCGCTTCCAGCTCAGGCATCATTCTGCTCCTCTCTGATTTCTACGACCAGAAGCCGCCGTGTATTCTCATCGGGAACTGCACGGTCGGCTGCACCAATATACTCCGCAAATACGATCCCGTCATCATCTGCTAGAATATGCAGGGTCTTCCGGCGTCCTTGGGGCACTTGTGCCTGAATGACTTTTTTTAGGGACGAAGTAAAGGCTCTGCCGGGCAGACGAATCCGTTCCCCGGGCTGTCGCAGACGCAGGAAGATGTTACCCTTTATTTTATCATAATCCAGGCAACTATTTGCAAATTTTCCGTGAACATTTTCTACTTTCTCATGATTTTCTGCTTCTATCAGAGAAGCGTACAGGATAAAACCCGGAAAAATTTGATTTTCTCCCAATTTCAGCAGTGCCTTTTCCCCCAGCGGTTCTGGCGGTGCTGTCTCTATCCAAAGGATGCCCGGTTTTGCCGCCGCATAAACACGCCGGGACAAGTTCCACCTGCCCCCATACACCGCCAATGCCATGAGACGTTCCAACAGAGCCGCATCATAAGAAAGTCCATGCTCCTCCAACAGCATTGCCAGACAACGCGTTTGCAGTGCAGGGTGTATCTGCTCCAGATGTTCCAACATGTCCGCACTGGTATGGCATTGTGCATATGCCGCCGTTGTCTGCTGTGTCATGTAGTCATCCTCCCGGCATAGACTAGTGATGGTGTGCGCTGCGGTGCGTTCCACAGAAGGGTTGAGTTGTTTCAGCTCCGGAACGATTCTGTGCCGGATCCGGTTGCGTGTATACAGATTTGTCAGATTAGTGCTGTCTGTCACATATGTTTGCCCCAGTTCCGCAAGATATGCCTCCACCTGTTCCCTGGTCGTTGTCAGCAGCGGTCGGAGTATCCTGCCGTTTTTCGGCGGAATGGCTGTCAGTCCATGGAGACTGCTGCCCCGGATCAGGCGATGCAGCAGAGTTTCCAGATTATCCGAAGCCGTGTGCGCCGTGGCGATCCAGTCCGCCTGCACCTGCGAAAAGGCTTCATAGCGGCACTGCCGGGCGGCAAGCTCCGTGGAAAGGTGTTCCTGCCAGGCACGTGTTTCCACATCCACAGTGTATTCTTCCAGAGACACCCCCAGCGATGCACAGAGTTGCCCACAGAACTGCCGATCCCTGTCGCTTTCCGTTCCACGCAGCTGGTGATCTACGTGAACTGCCGTCACAGAAACTCCTAGTTCCTCCTGCAATTCCAGTAGACACCGGAGCAGACAGACGCTGTCCGCTCCACCGGAAAGGGCACAGCATACCGTGTCACCCGGCTGCACGCATTCCAATGCCCGAAACTGCGCCAACACCTGCCGGGGCAGAGACTCAGCCTTCATTTCGCATCTCCGCATTGGAGAATCGTGTGAACTGACCATCCCATACCAGCTGAATAGTGCCGGTTTCGCCATGACGATTTTTTGCCACGATACACTCAGACACATTGGGGGTAGGACTGTCCTTATTATAATAAGCGTCACGATAGAGAAACATAACAATATCCGCATCCTGTTCGATAGAACCGGATTCACGCAGATCGGACAACATCGGACGCTTATCGGTACGGCTCTCTGGGCCACGGGAAAGCTGCGATAACACAATGACCGGAATATCCAGTTCTTTCGCCATAATTTTCAGCTGACGGGTGATTTCCGAAATGACCAGCACACGATTATCCGTTTTCAGGGTAGAACCCATAAGCTGGAGATAGTCAATCACTACCAGACCGAGATTTTTCATCCGGCGAAGCTTTGCCTTGATCTGCTGCACTGTCACGCTTGCCGTATCGTCAATGAACATGGGCAGACCGCTGAGCACGCCGGCACTTGTGGCAAGGCGTACCCAGTCCTCGTTAGTGAGGAAGCCGTTTCGCAGCTTGTTGGAATCCACCAGTGCTTCCGTAGAGAGCATACGTGTGGCAAGCTGTTCCTTGGACATTTCCAAGGAGAATACGGCGACTTCCTTTTCACTGTGCCGTGCCACATTGGTGGCAATATTCAGGGCGAAGGACGTTTTACCCATACCCGGACGGGCAGCGATCAGGATCAGGTCAGACTTATTCAGACCGGAAGTCACGGTGTCCAGGTATTTGAAGCCAGTTTTTGCGCCCAAATATTTTTCCTTATCCGGACCGGAGATCTTACCGATACGGTCATACGCTTCGCAGATCGCATCGCCGATCTTCACCAGACCCTGGACATCCCTACCCTGACGAATGTCAAAAATACGCTGTTCCGCAGCATCCATCAGAGTCTGGGCATTCTGTGCCCCGGACTGGATATCCTGCAAAATGCCTCTTGCGGCAAAGGCAAGGCAACGGATGTAATATTTCTCCGCCACAATGTGGCAATAGCTTTCAATATTGGCTGTAGACGGCACGATATTGATGAGTGCCGCCAGATAAGTTCTGCCCTCCGCTGCCGTCTCAAACACACCCTGTTCTACGGCAGCATTGAGTACGGTAATGACATCGGCTTTTTCTCCGGATGTAAACATCTGCATAATGATCTGGAACAGCGTCCGGTGCTGTTCATTGAAAAAGCACTCCGAACGAATGGTTTCCAGTACCACTGGCAGCACAGCAGAATCAATTAGAATTGCACCGAGAATGGTTTGTTCTGCCTCCAGACTGTAGGGCAGTTCTGCACTTTCGTTAGGCATATATTCTGCCATAACATAACCTCCTGTATTATGATATAATTGTTCCTTTTGCCGGAGCAGAAAATAACGAAGGCATAAGTATATTCAGATATATTTCTAAATTGTTCACCTGAATACAGTATGTTTCATCCACATTTTCCACAAAGGCTACATATTTTTGAGTATACATGCTTTCGCTATATTGTTCGAACACAGTGCTTTTGTTATCTGAAACATTCACTTTTCTCTCATCCATTACCGTCAATGCAATGTAACAATTTTGAACATCATCTTCCTTGCACACTGACACCAAAATATTGGGATTTACTGCGGCGATAAGCGGCGTTTTCCTGTTCAACGGCACTTTCCATCTACCATTTTGCTTTGTAAGAAAAAGATATGATTCTCCACCACTCTGATTATAGATTATAAATGTAGAATCCTCTGTATCCACAATCTTCTGCATGGTACCATGACAGCCACTATTTAAAAAAGCACTTTGCGGAGATTCATAAGACAGCACCAGATTTTCCAACCGCAAGGAATAAAGAGCAACTAGAGCACTAACAGAAAAAATCAGAAGCAACGTGGCTTTTGCATTCTTTTGTCTTTTTTTATATTGGCGATACACAAGTAATATTGCAATCAACACTATCACATAAATAACAAGTTTTATCGTTGCTGCCATATTCTAAACCTCTTTCCCCAAATCCATAGAATAATGAATGCGGGACGCAACCACGACCCGCATTCCATCCATTTCCAAGAGATCACTTACCCCTCGACAACTTCCACCGTCACCTTTGCCGTAATGCCGGCATACAGACGAATCTCCGCCTCATAAGTGCCGAAATTCTTGATATCTGACTTCAGGCTGATCTTTTTCTTGTCGATCTTGCACTGATACTGCGCTTCAATGCACTCAGCGATCTGTGCCGCAGTCACTGCACCAAACAGTCTGCCGCCATTTCCTGCCTTCGCCACAGCCTTTACAGTCTTACCGCTCAGCTTATCCGCTGTCTCCTGGGCATTCTGCTTTTCCACATCGATCTTGTGTGCCACAGAGGACTGCTTGCCTGCCAGTTCTGACAGATTCTTTGCCGTTGCCTCTACTGCAAGTCCTTTCTTCAGCAGCATATTCCGTGCATAACCGTCAGACACATTCTTGACCTCGCCCTTTTTGCCGGAGCCCTTCACATCCTGTGTAAAAATAACCTTCATTGTGATCATCCTTTCTATATAAAACGAGAATTTAGCATCCCTAATTTTTCTGCATTTCCTGCGCCTCCAGGATCAGCAGCAGCTGTTCCTTTGCCTCCTGAATGGTACACTTCGGCAGCTGTGCCGCAGCCATAGTCTGGTGACCACCGCCGCCCAGCTGTTCCATGATCACCTGGACATTGACATTTCCCATAGAGCGTGCAGAAATACTCACGCCGTGTTCCTCCAGATACAGCACAAAGGATGCCTCCACCCCCTGAATGCTCAGCAGTTCGTCTGCCGCCTGAGAAGCAATCACACGCATGTCCTGCCCCTGCATTTTCACTACGGAAATGGCGTTGTTGCGGTACAATTCTGCATGGGAAACAATCTGCGACCGCATGGAATAGGCGGAAATGGTATTGGAAAACAGCGTTTTTACCTGAATGGTATCTGCACCGATCTTCCGCAAATATGCCGCCGCTTCAAAAGTACGCACACCAGTGCGCATGACGAAATTTTTTGTATCCAGCATAATGCCTGCCAGAAGCGCATCGGCATATGCCGCCGATATCTCCGTATCGAGACGGAAATACTGTATGATCTCCGTCACCATCTCCGACGCCGATGAAGCGTAGGGTTCGTGGTGAAAAATCACCGCATTTTCGATGAAATTGACGTTTTTTCGGTGATGGTCAATAACCACCACATACCGTGCCGCATGGTACAAGTCCAGACTTTCCAGAATATCCTTGTTGTGGGTATCCACCACAATGAGCAGACTGTTCTCTGTCACCTGCGCCAGGGCATCCATGGGTTCGATGAAACAGGGGCTGTCGCTGCACTGCTTCATCCGCTGAATCAGCTGAGTGGCAAGGCAACTCTGCTGGTGTACTACCACATACGCCGGCTTCTGCATAAGCCACACTGCACCGGCAAGTCCGCACGCCGAACCAATGGAGTCCAGATCACCGAAACGGTGTCCCATGAGAAATACCTGATCGGAATTCTCTATGAGTTCCTGAAGCGCCAGGGCAATGGAACGAATCTTGGTCTTGGACTTCTTCTCCACGCCCTTAGAAGCGCCGCCGAAGAAACAGAACCCATTTTCCGTCTTGACTGCCGCCTGATCGCCGCCGCGTCCCAGTGCCATATCCAGAGACTGCCGGGCAAACTTTTCACTCTCTGCCAGCGAAGCTGCACCGTCTCCTACACCAATGGAAAAAGTAATATGCATCCGATCATTGACCCGGATCTGCCGTGCCTCGTCCAACACATGAAAGCGGTTGTTCATGATCTCATGCAGATGCCGGGACTCCATGACCGCATAGAACAGATCGTTCTCCACCTTGCGGATCACGCCATCTGTACCCTGCATAAAGTTTTCCAGCACACGCTCCACCTCAGCAGAAACCTGCGCTTTTTCACTTTCCTTAGCGTATTGCAGCAAATCGTCATAGCTATCGATGACCAGCAGCATGACACAAGGTCTGGAATTGGTATTTTCATTTTGCAGCCGCAAAATATCGGTGATTTCCAAGAACTGCACAGCAATGAATTCCTGCTGATTCTGCACACTGGGAACAGCGTGCACCCGATAGCTCAAGCCGTTGTGCTCCATAAGCAGATCCCGATTCTGTCCCAACGCAGCTAGATTCAGATGGATCACATCCTGCACCGATCGTCCCAGAACAGAACGATTGGGCACAAAACGACTACGGAACATATCGTTACACCAGACAATTTCTCCACTGTGGGATGTCAGGATCACTGGCACACCCAAGCTCTGAAGCGCTGCCATACCAGCTCCTTCGATCTCTCCGCGGACAGCTGTGGTCTGCTGCCGTTCTGCACGGCGCAGCCAGAACCACTCTGCACAAAGTACAATACTGAGCAGCAAAATCACCAGGAACTGTGTCGCCAGCCACCGCTGGGGCATCCGCCTGAGCACCGCCAAAAACAGCGGTACCAGAACGCTGATGAACCACAAGATCCCTGTGGCGATGATTACCCCATATTTTCGTTTCATGCTGCATTCTCCTCGGATTTTCTGTTATACTTCCATAATAATGGGTAGAATCATGGGACGGCGCTTGGTCTTTTCATAGATAAAGTCAGACAGAACGTCACGCAGCTTGGTTTTCAGCGTGCCCCACTCCTTCAGATCGTGGGCGCTGCATCCGTCCAGCACCTTTACCATCACACGGCGTGCCTCGTCCATAAGCTCTTCCGATTCCCGGACATAGACAAATCCGCGGGAGATAATATCCGGGCCGGCAACCAGCGTATTCGACATGCGCTCAATGCCGATCACCACAATGATCAGACCATCCTGCGCCAGATGCTTTCTATCACGAAGTACGATAGAGCCAACGTCACCTACACCCAGACCGTCTACCATAACACGACCTGCGGGCACCTGAGATACCACACGCATGGTCTGACCGTCTGTTTCGATCACATCACCAATACTGGAGATCAGGATGCGCTCTTCCGGCATTCCCATAGATTTCGCAATTTCCGCATGTTTCACCAGATGCTTATATTCACCGTGCACCGGGATGAAGAACTTGGGCTTTGTCAGTGCCTGAATGAGTTTCAGTTCTTCCTGACAGGCGTGACCGGAGACATGCACCTCGTACATAGACTCATAGATCACCTCTGCCCCAGATTTCATCAATTCGTTGACCACACGAGTCACATATTTTTCGTTGCCCGGAATGGGTTTTGCCGAAATAATAATAAAGTCATTGGGCGTAATGGACACCTTTTTGTGGCTGTTCATGGCCATCCGTGTCAGTGCCGAAAGCGGCTCACCCTGGCTTCCTGTTGTCACAAGAACAATCTTCTCGTCAGGATAACGGCTCATTTCGTCAATGTCAATGATCATACCCTTGGGTACCGTCAAATAGCCCAGTTCTGTAGCTGTTTCAATGACATGGATCATGCTGCGCCCGAATACGGCAACCTTTCTGCCGTAGTGCTCTGCCTGGTCAATAATCTGCTGTACACGATGCACATTAGATGAAAATGTCGCAATGATGATACGCCGTCCCTCAGCACGTTTGAACAATTTCTCAAAGGAGCCGCCTACGGTGCGCTCAGAGCAAGTAAACCCTGTCCGTTCTGCATTAGTAGAATCTGCCATAAGTGCCAGAACGCCGCGGCTGCCCAACTCGCCGAAACGTGCCAGATCAATGATTTCATCGTCAATCGGTGAAAAGTCCACCTTGAAGTCACCGGTATGCACAATAATGCCTGCCGGGGTATGGATCGCCATACCCACTGCGCCGGGGATAGAGTGGTTCACCTTGATGAATTCCACTGCCATACAGCCCATTTTTACAGTTTTCCGTGGTTCAACTTCAATGAGCTTCGCCTGCTTGAGGAGACCATGTTCCTCCAGCTTGCCCCGGATGAGCCCCAGGGTCATGCGGGTGCCGTAAATGGGCACATTCATTTTTTTCAGAAGATATGCCAGACCGCCGATATGATCCTCATGACCATGGGTAATGACAATACCACGCACACGGTCCTTGTTTCCCTCCACATAGGTGAAATCCGGAATGACAATATCGACACCCGGCATGTCCATATCCGGGAATGCCAATCCGCAGTCTAGAATGAACATGTCATTGCTGCACTCGAACACAGTCATATTCTTTCCGATCTCATTCAGACCGCCTAAAGGTATGATCCGTACCGGTGTACGCTTCTGCTGTTCCCGTTTTGGTGTTTTTGTCTGCTGTGCTGCACCGCCACGGCTGCCATTGCTGCGGTATCCGCCGGCGTTTTTCCGTTCACCGCTCTGCTGACGCAGTCTTGCACCATAATTTCTCTTTCTTGTCTGTGAACCGTTGCGTGGTTCACGTACCTGTTCCTTTTCTGTAGCCAATCAAATATCCTCGCTTTCTTCCAATTGGCGATGGCAGTGTCAATTTGCAGTATTCCTACAGATCTCCAAAGTTCTTTCTATCGCTTTCCCAAAAGATCCGTATTCTCTTTTTAACAAGGTTCGTGCATTGTTTGATCGTTCTGCAATTCCGTGCTTTTTCGTGCAGCAGTCCCTGTTTTCCGGTCGTTCACACCGAATTTGCATCGTTCCATTCTCTTCGGGGACAGCCATTGTACACAGCACATCCTGTACACATCGCCCTGGATTTCACCGGTTCTTAGAGCCTGTTCAGCATCTTTTCGCACGCATCTTGCTTGCATCTTTTCTGGGGGATTTTGCGAAAATACTCGGAAATCCACAAAGGATTTCCTCCGTTTTTCACTTCATCTCCCAAAAAATCTGACTGTGCAATCTGCGCACGCCCAGATACTGAACAGACTCTTACTGTATCACGCAAGAATACAGCATTCCCGTATGTATAAAATATAAAATACGGCCTACCGGCAATAAAACGTCCGCACAGCAGGCAGCATTCTCATACAATAAATTCCGATGCAGAAACAATCTTCGCCCTATAAAAATGCGTTCTGTTTCTGCAATTCCACTTTCACGTACAGCAATACATAGTTTTATTATACGATTTCCTGAATTCAATGTCAATGGAATTTGAGAAAAATTTGCTTTTTGGACAATTATTCACGACTCACACTCCGGAATTTCTACAAAACCGCCAGAAACCTTCTTTTTTTCGGCACAATGCGGCGTTCCCTTTCCCGACAGCAAAAGAAGCCCCAGAAGATTGGGAATCGCCATGAGTCCATTGGCAATATCTGAGACAGCCCACACTGCCCCCAGAGAGACTACAGCGCCGACACCGGCAGCCAGACAGAATAAAATGCGATAGGGCTGAAGTCCCCGTGTGCCCCAGAGATAGTGTACTGCCTGTTCCCCGCAGCAGCACCAGCCGATAAGGGTACAGAAGGCAAAAAGTGCTGTCATAATTGCCATGATTTGAGGCGAAGCACCGCCGAAGATGCCGGAAAATGCTGCTGTAATCATTCCTCCGGCATCCTCTGCCTGTTCCATAGCACCGCTGGTAAGCACTGCCAGAGCTGTCAGTGTACAGCATACCAGGGTATCCAGTGCTACCTCTACCATGCTCCACATGCCTTGAAGAGACGCATCCCGTGAGCATCCCCCAGCATGAACCAGAGCGCTGCTTCCCAGACCGGCTTCGTTAGAAAATACCCCATGGCGCAGACCCGTCCGCACTGCCTCCCGAAGCAATGCACCAGAAATGCCACCGCCCACTGCATCAAGCCCAAATGCGCCCCGAAATATCGACTGAAATGCCTGGGGCAAAGCCTCTCCATGCAAAACGATCACTGCCAGTGCAGACAGCATATACGCCGCTGACAGCAAAGGCATGAGCCACTGAATCACGCTGCCCACACCTCGCACCCCACGAAGCAAAATACAGCCCAGCAAAACCGCTACAATAATCCCCACTGCAAGAGGCGGCACAGAAAATGCCTCCTCTGCCAACGCAGAAATGGCACTGCTTTGGGTCATATTGCCCATCCCCAAAGATGCAGCGATACAAAAAACTGCATACAGCGCCGCCAGCGTCCGGCTGCCCAGACCATAGCGCAGATACGCCATAGGGCCGCCCACACGAGTACCATCCGGCAATTCACGGGCATAGCGCATTGCCAATACATTTTCCGTATAAGTCAGCATCATGCCCAGCAGAGCCGAGATCCACATCCAGAAAATTGCTCCCGGGCCGCCGATGCATAGGGCAGTTGCCACGCCAATGACATTCCCCGTACCCATCGCCGCCGCCAATGCTGCGGAAAAAGTCTGGAACTGCGTCAAGGCAGGCGTGCCGTCTTTTGTCTCGCCAGAACCCCGGCGCAGACCGCCGAACGTTTCGTGAAGAATGGTTTTCCAGCTGCGCAGTTGAAAAAAGTGGCTGCGCAGACTCAGCCACAGTCCTGTCCCCAGCAAAAGTACCAACAGACCCGTCCCCCAGACCATAGATGCAATTCGTTCCAGCATAACAATCTCCCCGTTTTAAAATTAGGAATGAGGTGTTAGGAATGAAGAATGATGGTATCGCCTACGGCGATACATTAAAAAATGTAAACCATAGTGTTTTTTATTTGTGAGCGAAGCGAACACCGCCATTCCTAATTCCTAACTCCTCATTCCTCATTCAATCAAAATTCTCGCACATTTTTTCTTGACGTATCCGCATTCATAAGGTATAATATTGATATATTATTATATGATAGTGACATAGAAAAGTATGCCCTCAGGAGGAACGCATGAAACAGTACAATGCCGATCGCCATGCGCAGTATACATTACAAATTGCAACACCCATTCTTGCCGTTGTTCTGATCATTCTGGTGTGGTATTTTCTTGCTTTTCTGCCCCATTGGATGCTCTGGACACTGACAATTATTTTTGCGGCAGCAGCGATACTGCTTTCCACGCTGCTTCTGCCCATGTGGTTCTGCACCGTTTCCTATACGGTCTCTGACACCCATATCACCAAACGCTGCGGCATTTTCTTCATTCAGGAACAGACCATGCGCACCCAGGCGCTCCAGTTCAGCAGCATCTTTCGGATACCAGGTTCCCACAAGACCGGCATGAATTTCATTCCTCTGCATGCATACGGCGGTACAGTTTTTCTTGCATTTTTGAGCAAGTCTGATGCAGCAGAGATCCAGGCATTCCTGCAAAGAACAGTGTATCAGAATGGTCAGACGCAGCCAAAAAAAGTCTGACCCAGCGTGCATATTCACACAAAACAACCGTCGGAAAGGAGGAACGCATGTCGATAAATGCACCGCCGGATGTCACCATTTATCGGGAGCATCCTATCAAGATCCTGCGCTACAGCGCCAAGAACCTTTGGCTGTTGATTTTCCCCCTACTGCGCAGTCTGCGTTTTTACCCCTTTTCCCTGCAAAATCTTATTGACTGGGGCGCCGGTACATGGTTTGACTTGCTCATTGCCTTGTTGATCCTGGGGATCGGTACGCTGCGGTGGCAGTCCTGTATCTACTACTTTGACGAAGTCTCCATTCACTCTCAAAGCGGTCTGCTGCTGCAAAGGGGCACGGAGATCCCTTTGGAGCGCATCACCTGCACTGTGGAAGAACACTCCTTTTATCTGCGCCCCATCCGTGCCGTCCGGTTACAGATCAGCACAGCGTCCGGCGCTGTCCCCGAGGCAGACATGAAACTGATCCTCTATCTCCGGGATCTGCACCATATGCGGCAGCATATTCCCGTACTGCAAAACGACAGTTCCAAGGCCGTGGCATATCACACCCCGGCATGGCGTGTGCTGCTCTTTTCGGCACTGTTTTCCAGCAGCTTTTCCGGCGCCCTGTACATTGCTGCCCTCTTTTTCGAAGGCGGCAGGATCACATCGGATCTGCTGGAGCAGTTCCAGGCACAGCAGCTTTTGGAGGATGCCACAGAACGAGCTTCCTCGGCATTTCACGGTGTTCCTCGTATTGCCATCACCATCGGCATCGTGATCCTGTCACTGTGGCTGATCTCCTTCGGGCGGAATCTCTTGCGATATGCCAGATTCCGTATCCGATTCGGCAGTCAATTTATTTCTGTCCACATGGGGATCCTCACCCGGCGGCGATATCATCTTCGAGACTCTGCCATTGTTTTTCCCGACCTGCGGCAGAACCTGATCATGAAGATCTGCGGTATGGTCTCCTTACACATCCGCTGTCCGGGCTATGGAAGCCGCCGGGACACTCTGCCTGTGCTCATCCCTCTGGTGCGAAAGCGTTCTTCTCAGGCGCTGCTGCAAAAACTTCATGCCGCCCAGATCCTGAAAAATCCCCGTATGATCGCCCGTTCAAACCTGCGTTTTTTCTGGTCATTTGTCTGGCCGCCGGTCATCGGACTGTGTGCCATTCTCCCGGTACGATTCCTGCTGCTGCGGCTTCTGCCTGAATTCGACTCCATGATCCGCTTTTTCTCGGTCATGCTGGTGATCCCTCTGGTATGGCTGCTGCTGATCCGAATTGTCTCCCTGATGACGCAATATGTGACAATGGACGGTGAAACAGTTCAATTCCATTTCAGCCGATGGTTCACATTCCACACCATTACCGTCCAGCGAAGCCACATTGTCCGGGCAGATTTCAAACAGACACCCCTGCAAAAGCAATACGGTGTAGGGCATCTTTATCTGGTCTGTAACGGCCCTCGGCAGCAGCGATTCAAACTGACGGCACTCCCTGAACAGGCTGCGAGAACCATTATCGCCGCACTCATCCAAGCATAAAAAAAGCCGGACAGTTCCCTGTGCAAAAGGAACCGTCCGGTTTTTTATACATCATAAATCATACATTCATTGCATATTTCATTTCGGCATTCTCAAAATTGCTAATAAGATCCGCAGAATTTTTGCACCATAGTCAGCACCTGCCGCCCAGCCTTTGCCGTAGGGATTTTCCTGGATGCCCAGCCATTCCACGTAAGGTGCACAACCTCGCTGCACATAGCGGAATCTCGTGTCAACACACGCCTGCACCAGGTCTCCGGTATCCGCATAGGCTTTCAGATGCTGGATCTGCGCACGAATACCCAGCTGCGGCGTGGCAAAAGAATTGCCCTTCATACCGCAGCTCGTGACGCCCATGCCGCAGAAATTATTCTGATCCAACGTCACTGCCGAGCCCTGAAAGGTGAAATTTCCCGTTTCCAAAAGAGACTGTGCAAATGCCACATCTCCCCGAACACCTTCTGCTTCGCCCTCGCTGAGATAATAAGGAATCATATCCAACACACTCTGAGATACATTGGGATTCACCGACTTCAGATAAGCGGTCATTTGCGCAGCAGTTGCCCGTGACGTACCCATAACAGCAGTTTTTTCAACAGTCAGAGTGCCGTCCGCTGCTGCTTGATATTCCACGCCGTCGATTAAAATACTGCCATTACAGAGCATTGTGCCGTCTCCATAAAAATAACAGTTTTTCCCGTCAATCGTCTGCATTCCGGTAACTGCCGTCCCGGCATCCGGATCGAAATAATACACTTCACCTGACACCGTCTGCCAGCCTGTCTGCACGCCGCCTTCTGGTGTGATTTCATACAAGTCCCCTTGAATCCGGCACAGCCCCGTGAGACTGTTTCCGGTTCTGGGATCAAAATAATATGTCTTGCCGCCAATTTCTGTCCAGCCGGTGGCCTGCACGCCGTCTGCTCCGAACTGATACCATGTACCATCGATCTGCACATCGCCCACAGCTGCCGCGCCGGTTTCTCCGGAATAATAGCGGCATCCGCTTTCGTCCGTAAAGAATCCCAGTTGCAATTCGCCATGTTCATCCAGCAGAAACAAGGTGTCCGCATCTGTTTCCTCTCCTTGTAGCGTCACAAGCCCCGTTTGAGTGCCTATGAGCTTTCCGGCATCTGCATCTATATAATAGTACCCTTCTCCATAGCGGATCCAGCCTGTCCGGGCAATCCCCGTTTCCGGTTCATAATACCGCCGCACACCACCCACAGTCTGCCATCCGGTACGAAGCGTGCCATCCGGTGCAAAAAGATAAGTCTCGCCGTCAATAACAGCTTCTCCTGTAACGATGTTGCCTGCCGCATCATAATAGACCAGCGCACCGGCACTGTTGGTGACCCAAGTATCGGGCACCGCATCCACTGGCTCCAGGTCTGTGGTTGCCGTAGCGACCAAAGGCGTTTCCATGGCAGTTTCTTCTGCTGCAGCAGTCATCCCGCCCAGGCAAAGGGCTGCACCAGCTGCAACAGCAAAAAGTAATATATGAAAAGACTTCAAAATGATTCCTCCTAGGATCTTTGATTTTGCACTGCATCAGTCACCTGGAAACAGGCACCTTCCATGCACATTCGTTTTTTATTGTACCATATTTTTTCGAGATGGTCAACCATTTTTGTGAATTTCGTTGAATTTCTCACAGAACACTACCGACAGAGGAGACGTGTTTTCGTCATTTTGTAAGAATTTTCAAAGAAAATATGACGTTTTTTCGGGAACAATAAGAAAAAAATAACACCGAATTTGTTGACAATACGACAAAAATCAGCTATAATGTAGAAAAGCTTAAGTGCCGTCTGAAGATAACAGGAGGAATCACATGTCTTTACAAAATATGAAACAGCCGGATAAGGTACAGGCGCATCTGTCTGCTTATCTATCAGACCGCGCCGTTTGTTCCATGGATGAGTTCATCCAGCACGGCACTACCACGACTTTAGAGCACTGCCTCTCTGTGGTTTCTGCCAGCTGCGCCATCGCAGAACATCTGCATCTTCGTATCAACTATAAGAACCTGATTGTGGGCGCACTACTGCACGATTTTTATCTGTATGACTGGCACACCCACCAGGACGAGGGTACGCTTCACGGCTTTGCCCATCCTCGCATTGCCTGCCGGAATGCAGCGATGCGATTTCATATCAGCCCGGAAGTTCAGCATATTATCCGCACCCATATGTGGCCTCTGACGCTGCGGTTTGTGCCGCGTTCCCGGGAGGCAATCATCGTCTGCCTTGCGGACAAGTACTGCTCTACGTTGGAGACAGTCTCAGGATTCTGGCGTCATGCCAAAACACTAGGACGAAAAAGGAGGGTATAATTTTATGGTATCGAGCCTGGCAGACTATGTTCTGCTCTTTTTTACATATTCCACACTGGGATGGTGCATGGAGACCCTGTACATGGGCGTACGGGAACGCCATATCACAAACCGGGGGTTTCTGCTGGGACCGTGCTGTCCGATCTACGGCATCGGACTCATAGGCATCACCATGCTGTTCCAGAACACAAGGCACGGCTTCTGGTATGTCTTTGTCTCCATCATCTTGCTTTGCAGTGTGCTGGAATACACCGTCAGTGTGCTCATGGAACGGTTGTTCCACACCCGCTGGTGGGATTATCATGACATGAAATTCAATCTTCATGGCAGGATCTGCCTGGAGACCATGCTGCCTTTCGGCGTGCTGGGAACATTTGCATTATATCAGATCAACCCTTTTCTCATGGCAGTTTTTCACCGGATTCCCCCGGGGATCTCCAATAAGTTTCTGACCGGCATCGTTCTGCTGGCACTGGTAGACCTGGTTGTGTCCGTACGGACACTGCTTCTCATCTCCCTGCCGGAAGGCGAAGCGGATCATACGGCAGAAATTTCCCGGCGTGTCCGGGAAGAACTGGGGAAACGATTCGGATAAAAATTGAATAAAACTTTTTCGTGCATTCCGCAGCTTTTCAGCGGAATGCACTTTTTTTGTGACAGCTCCATGAAAACGACAGAAAAGCCGTTGACAATAAAAATAACATACGTTATAATAAAACAACGTTATTTGATAACGTTGTTATAGAATTGGGAAAGAGGGTGTGAAAATGGCAGATCCGTTAGAAACCTTTCTGTCCATTACAAACCGGTTTCACAATCTGAATGTATTTACTTTGCTGCCGCTGGCACGGCACGATTATATGGTGTTGTTCACCATACGCTGCCTGCAAAAGAAATACAGCGGCGGCCTCACCGTCTCTGCGGTGGCAAAGGAAATGCATGTGGTACAGCCGGCAGTATCACGGACACTGCGCAGTCTGGAAGAACTGGAACTCATCCGACGAGACGTGAGCCAGGAAGACCGACGCAATACCTATGTAACGCTGACCCAGGAAGGGCAGCTGACCATTAAAGAAGCAGACCGCGTACTGGAACAGTTCCACCAGGGGATCCGGGAGCAGTTCGCACCAGAAGAAATGGAACAACTGATCCTGCTGATGGAACGGCTATATGAAGCAGCTGAAATCCAGCTGGAAAAGATGAAGAAAGGAGCAGAAACGAATGGGTAAACTTTTCAAAAACCTAAAGCCTTACTGGAAGTCAGCACTACTGATCTTGCTGCTGCTGATTGTGCAGGCGTTTTGCGACCTGTCCCTGCCGCAGTACACTTCGAATATCATCGATGTGGGCATCCAGAACAGCGGCGTAGAACATCTTCTGCCGGAAAAAATGACGCTGACAGAATATCATACAGCACAGATCTTCATGACAGAAGAGGAACAGAAGCAGTGGGAGGACGCATATGAGGTTCAAGGCGAACTCTGCGGTCAAAAGGATCTGAGCGGAGACACACTGGACGAACTGGATGAGGAACTGATGATCCCCATCCTGCTCAACTATGAGATGTCCATGGTAGACGAAGACAGTTTCCGGAAGATCGTGGCACAGCAGAGCGACCCTGCCGCCGCAGATCAGCTGGCGCAGATGAGTATCGAAGAGATCGGTGCATCTATGGGCGTGGAACTGAAGCCTTTCGTCCGGACGGAAGAAGACGAAGACGGCAACGAGACTGAAGTCACATGCGTCGATGTCCGTCCCCTGTTCCTTGCCATGCAGGAAAGCGGTCAAATGAATGATACTGTCCTGAACGACATGCGCACCCAATTGGAAGATATGCTGGATACCATGGGCAGTTCTCTTGTGGAGTCCATGGGCATTGCCTATGCCGTACAGTGCGACAGGGATGCCGGACTGGATATGGATCACCTTCAGAAAACCTATCTGTGGATTTCCGGCGGCAAAATGCTGCTCATGGCATTGGTCATGATGGTAACTGCCATCGGCGTCAGCTATCTGGCATCCCGTGTGGGTGCAGGCGTAGGACGTGATTTGAGAGTGAAAGTGTTCTCCAAAGTCATGCACTTCTCCGGTGCAGAGATGGATCAATTCTCCACTGCTTCTCTGATCACCAGAAGCACCAATGATATTCAACAGGTGCAGATGGTTACAGCAATCTTCCTGCGGATGCTTCTGTATGCTCCGGTACTGGGCATCGGCGGCATCATCAAGGTCGTAAACACCGGCGCAGGCATGGGATGGGTCATTGTCCTGGCTGTGCTTGTGATTCTGGGTATCGTGGGCGTGCTCATGTCCATTGCTATGCCAAAGTTCAAGAAAATGCAAGTGCTGGTAGACCGGGTGAACCTGGTTTCCCGTGAGATCCTGACAGGACTGCCGGTCATTCGTGCCTTCTGCCGGGAAAAAACAGAAGAAGAACGCTTCGACCAGGCAAACCGTAATCTGACCAAGACAAACCTCTTTGTCAACCGGGTCATGACCTTCATGATGCCCATCATGATGATGATCATGTACGGCCTGAGCATTCTCATTGTATGGGTCGGTGCACACCGTATCGACGACGGTGTGATGCAGGTTGGTTCCATGACAGCATTCATCACCTATTCCATGATGATCGTCATGTCATTCCTGATGCTGACCATGATGTCCGTCATGCTGCCTCGTGCTTCTGTTGCTGCCGGACGAATCGATAAAGTTTTGCAAACAGAAACTTCCATCCAAGAAGCAGAACAACCTCAAAATCCAAAACCGGTACACGGCGTGCTGCGGTTTGACCATGTGCATTTCCACTATCCCAATGCAGAAGAGGACGCACTGACTGATCTGGACTTTACCGCAGAACCAGGAAAAACCACTGCTATTATCGGCAGCACCGGCTGCGGCAAGTCCACTCTGGTGAACCTGATCCCCCGTCTGTACGACGTAACAGAGGGAAGCATTACCCTGGACGGCGTGGATATCCGGCAAATGGAACTGAAGGAACTGCGGCAGCAGATCGGCTTTGTACCCCAGAAGGGCGTACTGTTCTCCGGTACCATTGCCACGAACCTGCGCTTCGGATGTCCTGACGCGTCAGACGCAGAGATCCGGCAGGCGGCTGAAATTGCACAGGCGGCTGATTTTATCGAAGAAAAGCCGGACAAATACGACAGCGTCATTTCACAGGGCGGTACAAATGTTTCCGGCGGTCAGAAACAGCGTCTGACCATTGCCCGTGCCATTGCAAAGCAGCCGAAGGTGTTCGTCTTTGACGACAGCTTCTCGGCACTGGATCTGAAAACCGATGCAGCACTGCGAAAAGCACTGGCATCTCAGGTACAGGACAGCACGGTCATTATTGTAGCACAGCGTATCAGTACCATTCTCCATGCAGACCAGATCCTGGTGCTGGAAGAAGGAAAAATCGTCGGAAAGGGTACTCACGAGGAACTGCTGCACAACTGTGAGGTTTATCAGCAGATCGCAAAATCCCAGCTCTCCGCAGAGGAACTGGGATTAGAGACATCCGAGGAAGGAGTGACAACAGATGGCGAATGAAAGAAAACATGGAATGCCCCGGCACGGCGGCGGTCAGATGCCCGTGGAAAAAGCCAAGGATTTTAAAGGCTCTATCGGAAAGCTGTTCGTGTATATCAAGAAATATCATGCAGCAGTTGTTGTCGTGATTCTGTGTGCCATTCTCTCCACTGTGTTCAGCGTGATTGGTCCGGATATTCTGGGTAAGGCAACAACAGAGCTGTCCAACGGACTCATGGCAAAAATCCAGGGCACTGGCGGCATTGATTTCACCAAGATCGGACAGATCCTGCTGTTTGTGCTGGGACTGTATCTGTTCAGTTCCCTGTTCAGCTTCATTCAGGGCTGGCTCATGACCGGTGTTACCCAGAAGGTGTGCTACCGGATGCGCCGGGATATCTCCGAAAAGATCAATCGGATGCCCATGGCATACTTCGAAAGCCGTACCTACGGCGAAGTGCTCTCCCGGATCACCAACGATGTGGACACTCTGGGACAGAGTCTGAACCAGAGCATTACACAGATCATCACTTCTGTAGCGACTATGATAGGTGTTCTGGTCATGATGCTGCGTATTTCGCCCCTCATGACTCTGATCGCACTTGTCGTTCTGCCCATCTCCATCGCCCTCATTTCCCTGGTGGTAAAGAAATCCCAGAAATACTTCAAGCAGCAGCAGGAATATCTGGGACACATCAACGGACAGGTAGAGGAGACCTATGCCGGCCACACGGTCATCAAGGCATACAACAAGGAACAGGAGACGATCCAGAAGTTCCAGGAGACCAACGACACCCTATACCGTTCCGCCTGGAAATCTCAGTTCTTGTCTGGTCTGATGCACCCCATTATGGTATTCGTAGGCAATCTGGGCTATGCTGCTGTGGCACTTTCCGGCGGTCTGCTGGCGATCCGGGGTACTATCACCATCGGCGACATCCAGGCCTTTATCCAATATGTGAAGAACTTCACCCAACCAATCCAGCAGATCGCCCAGGTGCTGAACCAGGTGCAGTCTATGGCAGCAGCAGCAGAACGTGTCTTTGAATTTCTGGGAGAGGAAGAAGAGGTACAGACTGCTGAACATCCCGTACAGCCGAAACAGATCACCGGCACAGTCTCCTTCCAGCACGTTTCCTTTGGCTATCATCCAGAACAGCTGATCGTTCACGATTTCAGCGCCGATGTAAAGCCAGGACAGAAGATCGCCATTGTTGGACCTACGGGTGCAGGCAAAACCACTATGGTAAAGCTTCTCATGCGGTTCTACGATGTCAACAGCGGCGCTATTCTTCTGGATGGACACAATGTCCAGGACTTCAATCGAAATGATCTGCGAGAAGCATTCGGCATGGTCTTACAGGACACCTGGCTGTTCCAGGGCACCATTATGGAGAACATCCGCTACGGCAGACTGGATGCCACAGACGAAGAAGTCATTGCAGCTGCAAAGGCAGCTCATGCTGACAGCTTCATCCGGCAGCTGCCAGGCGGCTACAATATGGAGCTGAACGAGGATGCAAGCAATGTCTCCCAGGGACAAAAGCAGCTGCTGACCATTGCCCGGGCGATTCTGGCAGACAACAAGGTCATGATCCTGGACGAAGCGACTTCTTCCGTAGACACCCGGACAGAGATCCAGATCCAAAAGGCAATGGATCATCTTATGGAGGGAAGAACCAGCTTTGTCATTGCCCACCGGCTCTCCACCATCCGCAATGCAGACTTGATTCTGGTCATGAAGGACGGCGACATTATCGAACAGGGCACTCATGACGAGCTTCTGGCGAAGAACGGATTCTATGCGGATCTGTATCGGTCACAGTTTGCACAGACTGCGTAAATCCAAAAAGCAACACCATACAAAATCAATTATAAGGCAATACCGCACAAAGAACGCCTGACGGCTTTGCACGTCATATGCTTGCATCTTTTCCGTCATATTTCACAAAAATGCTCGTGAATACACAAAGTATTCACTCCGCTTTTTGTTTCATCTGACGAAAAATCTGACTGCGCATCTGACGCACAATCTTTGTGTGGTATTGCCATAACAAAACGGGCGAACCCATTTTATCAGGTTCGCCCGTTTTGGCATCAATATTCTGTAATTATTGACCACGCTTCACATGAAATGCGTTCACGCCCGGATACACTGCACTGTCCCCCAGCATTTCTTCGATCCGCAGCAGCTGGTTATACTTTGCCACACGCTCAGAACGGCTGGGTGCGCCAGTCTTGATCTGACAGGTATTTAACGCCACTGCCAGATCTGCAATGGTTGTGTCCTCCGTTTCGCCGGAGCGGTGGGATGCAATTGCCGTATAGCCTGCCGCATGTGCCATTTTGATTGCCTCCAGCGTCTCTGAAACCGAACCGATCTGGTTCAGTTTGATCAGAATGGAATTACCGCAGCCAGAACGGATTCCCTTTTCCAGGCGCTCTGTATTTGTCACAAACAGGTCATCGCCTACCAGCTGCACCTTATCCCCCAGTTCCTGGGTAAGCTTTTTCCAGCCCTCCCAGTCCTCTTCATCCAGAGCATCCTCAATGGAGATAATGGGGTACTTTTCCGCCAGATGCTTCCAGTGGAGAATCAATTCCTCTGACGTAAAATGCGTACCCGCCTTGGGGAGCACATACTCTCCGGGCTTACCGCTTTTCCATTCGCTGGCGGCGGCATCTATGGCGATCATAAAATCCCTGCCCGGCTCATAACCTGCCTGCTGGACTGCCATGAGAATATACTGGATGGCTTCTTCATCACTTGCCAGATCCGGCGCAAAACCGCCTTCATCTCCCACAGAAGTCGCAAGACCTCTAGAGCGCAGCAGGGATGCTAGACCGTGGAACACCTCCGCACACCAGCGCAAGGCTTCTTTGAAGCTGGGTGCACCCACAGGCATAATCATGAATTCCTGTACATCCACGGTATTTGCTGCATGGGCACCGCCGTTGAGGATATTCATCATGGGCACCGGCAGACGGTTCCCAGAAGTGCCGCCCAGAAACCGGTATAGGGGAATATCCAAGGAAATGGATGCGGCTCTTGCGGCGGCAATAGAAACGGCGAGAATGGCATTTGCACCCAGATTGGACTTATCCTTTGTGCCGTCCGCCTGAATCATGGCACGATCAATCGCATAAATATCCGAGGCATCCATCCCTCGGAGGGTGGCATGAATTATGGTACTGATATTCTCCGCCGCTTTGGTGACGCCCTTTCCCAGATAGCGTGCAGAATCGCCGTCCCGCAATTCCAGGGCTTCAAATTCCCCGGTGGAGGCACCGCTGGGTGCAGTGCCTCTGCCCACTGTGCCGTCCAGGAGGGTCACCTCTGCCTCAACGGTTGGATTACCACGGGAATCCAGGATCTCTCTGCCTACAATCTTTTCAATCTGCAAGTAATTCATTGCAATACGCTCCTTTCTATGTCTGCGATAGTAGGAGTATGCCCGAATCTGGGAAAGATATGCAGGAAAATACAGAATGCTAGGACAACAAAAAAGCATACCGTCGGGATGCAGTACGCTTTTCTTGTTCATGATATGGAAAATTTCATTGTGCTTCTTTTTGCTGAGCCTGCTGTTCATATAATGTGTCCAGAAATTGTTCCAGTCTGCCCTTGTTGCGTTCTGTGAGGGCAGTGTATTTTTCCAGCACATTGAGGGTATCATCCGGCAGTGAGAGACTGTGACTATCCCCTGGGTTATTGGTGCGGCCGGCAATATAGTCGATACTGACTCCGTAAAAATCCGCCAGCAAAACAGCGAAATCCAACGGAACAGTGTGTTTCCCCTGCTCATAGTTGGTATACGTGGTTTTGTGCATATACAGCTTTTTGCACAATGCCTCCTGCGTCAGGTCGCTGTCCTCTCTCAGATCCCGAATCCGCTGGTAATGTTGCATAATAACACTCGCTCCCATTTATTGATTTCACCAAAATTATACCACAAACACGGACAGACACTTGATTTTTTACAACAAATGTAGTATTATATTTTGGGAATACATCGTTTGTTGTATTTAAAGTGTAGAAATACGTCGGAAGATGGATTTTTCAAAGGAGTGGCATTTTTTATGAAAATAGCGCAAAGGCAGAAACGTTGGTTTATGAAGTGGACTGCGATGATGGCTGCAGCAGTCATGATGTTGGGAATGTATTCGGGATTGTGGGTCAGTGCGGCTTATGAGAACACGCATACCAACACTGGAAACCAACGGGAAGATATTGTCGCTATAGCTGAAACGCAGGTTGGCTATCATGAAAGCGGTCTGGAGGGTAGAACATCTGGAAACAATAATGATACGAAATATGATATAGACCTATACCAGATAGACAGCTCTTATCATTACGCATGGTGTCAGGCTTTTGTCTCTTGGTGTGCAATACAGGCAGGCGTTTCAAGCAGTGTGATCAAGAGAACTGCCGGGACAATTGATGAGATTGATTTTTTCAAAAGCCAGGATGTATGGCACGATGGTCCGTATTATGGAGCAAGCTATACGCCGCAGCGTGGGGATATTATTTATTTTTATTCCTCTACCAGCAACAGCCATCGTCATGCAGGAATTGTTACCGATGTTTCTGACGGCTATGTGCACACAATTGAAGCAAATACCAGTGGAAATGTCGTTGCCAGAAATCGCTATCCTCTTACATATTCTAACATTGTAGGATATGGTGTTCCGAATTATAGCGGTAATTTATTAAGCCTATTATATCAACGAATCGTAAATCTTATTTGCCGGAAAACCTAAGGTAATACCGCACAAAGAGCGTGCCGATCTGGTACGCTTTTTTCTGTTTGCTGGACATCTCCCCGAAAATATGCTATGATGAAATAAACATACTGAAAAGGAGCACCCCATGAAAATTATCGCCCACATTGAAAACGATTTCCCCACAAAATTTGGTATTCCCCGGCAGAGTGGTCTAGTACAGCTTCCTTCCCGGATCGTGTTTGAACCGCCGTACCGTAATCCCGATGCGTTCCGGGGGTTGGAGGATTTCTCTCATATCTGGCTCATCTGGCAGTTTTCCGAAGCTATCCGTGAAAACTGGTCGCCTACCGTCCGTCCGCCAAGACTGGGCGGCAATACCCGGATGGGCGTCTTTGCCACACGCTCGCCCTTTCGCCCCAATCCCATGGGGCTCTCTGTGGTGCAGCTGGACGAAATTGTACTCCATGGGAACAAAGCACCCTTTCTGGTGATTTCCGGCGCAGATCTCATGAATGGTACGCCGATTTATGATATCAAGCCCTATCTGCCACACATTGACAGCCATCCCGAAGCAAAGGGCGGCTTCGCTGTGGATGCAGCGGCGCATGGACTAGAAGTGGTTTTCCCGGCGGTGTGGCTGGAACAAGTGCCGTCCCATTTGCAAGAGGGACTGACCCAGGTGCTCGCCCAAGATCCACGCCCTTCTTATCAACATGACCCGGAACGTGTGTATGGTTTCCGCTTCGCCGATCTGGAAGTAAAGTTCACCGTCCAGGGAGAGGTGCTGACCGTGTGTGGCGTGGAACATTTGCAATGAGGAATGGCGGTGTTCGCTGCGCTCACGAATGAAATGTTGGACTGAAATATAAATCAGAAAGGAAAATTATCATGTCATTTTTCAAGAATCTGTTTCACAAAAACGAAGAGCCTCAGCCGTCTCCGACACCAGAAACACCGGAGCTGACTATTGCCCAGCAGATCAGTGATTTGCTGCAATGTCCCGTGACGGAATTGCCCCAGGCAGAAGATCCCATTGATCTGGAAGATATGTGGGACGCATACCAGGAGGCACTGAAATGGGGAAAACAACAGGGCTTTACGCCGGTTTTGATGATCTGCGATGATCTGCTGCTGGAGATGATGGAAGAAAATCTGCCGGAGGGACAGAGCCATATGGAGATCCCGGCGCAGCTGGACGGTAAAGCATGGCTGGAACAGATGTTCACACAATGGGAAACGGATCTGCGCAGCAATGACCCGGAGGGATTGCAGGTGCTGACAGAACCTGCGCCGGCAGAGATGGAGGTTACACATCGTTTTTTGTCTTTGCGGATGAATCTGCTAAAGCAAATGCTGCAAAAACAAGCACCGGTTCTCCTGGCAGAGATACCCACAAAAAATCCATGGGAAGTTCTGGCATGGATTCCCTTCGGCGGCTGGAATGCCTGTCCCATGCCAGAAGAAGCCATGGCAGTTCTCAAGCATTGGTACGAGAAATACGGCGCAGTGCCAGGCTGTATCGGACATGATACCCTGGAATTGTACGTGCCGCAGCCGGTGGGAGAAGGAGAAGCGGCCATACAGCTCGCACAGGAACAGTTCATGTTTTGCGAGGATATTGTGTACCAAGGCGTAGAATCTGTTCCGGCACTGGCGAAAACGCTGGAACAGTCCACAGTGTGGTATTTCTGGTGGGATTGAGGAGAACAGTATGTATCGAATTTTTCTGGTAGAGGATGACCGCAGTATTGCCGACGCACTGCGGCATCAGTTGGAACAATGGGATTTTGAGATACACGTGGCGGAAAATTTCCGGAAAGTATTGGCGGAATTCTCCGCATTTCAGCCCCATCTGGTGCTCATGGACATTGCGCTGCCATGTTATAACGGCTATCACTGGTGTCAGGAGATCCGTCAGGTTTCCAAAGTACCCATTGTGTTCTTATCCTCTGCATCGGACAATATGAACCTGATCATGGCGATCCACATGGGCGGAGATGATTTTATTGCAAAGCCCTTTGACTGGAATGTGCTCCTGGCGAAGATCCAGGCACTTCTGCGGCGCACCTATGATTTCGGCGGACAGGTCTCTGTGCTGGAACATCGGGAGGCAATGCTGAACATTGCCGATGCGGTGCTGACTTATCATGGACAGCGCATTGACCTGACCAAAAACGAATACCGGATCCTACAGATGCTCATGGAGCACAAGGGCAAAGTAGTCAGCCGGGAGGCACTGATGCAGCGGCTCTGGGAGACAGACAGTTTTGTGAACGAAAATACGCTGACAGTCAACGTCAACCGACTGCGAAAAAAGCTGGATCAGGCGGGACTGCATGACTTCATCCACACCAAAGTGAGAATGGGATATCTGGTGGAATGAAGTGCAGTGCATCATGATCGCTTTTCTCAAAAATCACCCCTGAACAGGAGAACCCTATGTATTTATTCTGGAATTATATCAAAACAAAAAAAGGCAACATTGCCGTATTTCTTCTCTGCTGCGGCATCTTTTGCCTGATATTTTATTTATACCACCTGCCCCTCATGGCAATAGGCTATGCGGCGCTTCTGAGCGGCATTGGCTGTCTTGCATTTTTGATATGGGATTATATACATTTCCGAAAGAAGCACCATATTCTGAAACAGATCCAGCAAGAACTAAGCATTACCTTAGAACATCTGCCGGAGGCGTGCACACCTCTGGAAGAAGACTATCAGATCCTGCTGCACGATCTGTTCCACAAGCGGCAGCATCTGGAACAAGACTGGCAGGGGCGTTATGGGGAAATGATGGAATATTATACGGCGTGGGTGCATCAGATCAAAACGCCCATTGCCGCCATGCGGCTCCATCTCCAGGCGGAGGATACACACCAGAGCCGGGCGTTACTGGAAGATCTCCAGCGTGTAGAGCAGTATGTGGAAATGGTACTGTGCTATCTGCGGTTGGACTCAGATTCCACAGATTATCTCTTTGCGGAATATGACCTGGACAAGATCGTGCATCAGGCAATACGCCGGTTTTCGTCCCAATTTATTACCCGGAAGATTCGGCTGGAATATGAACCGCTTCATTGCAGTGTGCTGACAGATAAAAAATGGCTGCTGTTTGTGCTGGAACAAGTGCTGTCCAATGGGTTGAAATATACCCCCTCCGGCGGCACGATCACCATTTTTCTGGAACAGCCCGAGATCCTCTGCATCCAGGATACGGGTATTGGTATTGAGCCGGCAGATCTGCCCCGGATCTTCGAAAAAGGATACACGGGCTATAACGGACGCACCGATAAAAAAGCCAGCGGCATAGGTCTGTACCTATGCCGCCGAATCTGCCGCAATCTGAACCATACCATTACAATTTCTTCCCAGGTGGACGTGGGAACTGTGGTGCGGCTGGATCTGCATCGGGAACGGATGGAAATGGAATAGGATGATTTTTGTGCATATTGACGAATTTTAATGTTGAGTGTTGACAAACAAAATGTAAAATGATATAATGTAAACAGAAAGTCAATGCCGGCGAATGACTTGTATACGAAAACATTCTTATTCACAAAGATCGGAGGGAATTTAAATGAAATTCAAAAAAAGACTTTTATCCGTCTGCACAAGTGCTGCATTGCTTGGTACGATTCTTGGTGCAATGCCCACAATGTCCGTATCTGCTGTAAATTTGATTGGCGATGTTAACTGTGACGGCAGTGTGAACTTGTCAGACAACGTTGCATTGAACCGTTATTTAAACGGTATGTGCGAACTATCAAATCTGACTAATGCAGACACGAATGCGAATTATGTAATTGATGTGGTAGATAGCAAGGTCTTGCTGGCGTTTCTGACCGGTACGATTAACACTTTACCGTATTAAAAGATAGGAGGGATATCATATGAGAACAAAATTGATTGCTTTTGCAACTGCGGTGCTTTGTACTATTGCGATTTCATTGGGCTTGGCTGGTAAAATTTATACTGTAAATGCGATGGAGTATGGTAGATCATATCAATATTATGTCTATGCAACAGGAGAAAGTGATACGTATACACTGTATGGAGAAGATATTGTTTCAACTGTATCTTCTAGGTCTGGCACTGTGGATGATCGTGTTCCAGATCATGAAAATGTAGCAGTAGTGCAGTTAATGGACGTGGGCGGAAGCGGTTTTATTGTGGATGATCATACTATTGCAACTGCGGCACATTGTGTGTATAATCATGGTTTTATTTCGTCTATGCGGATTAAAATATATAATGAAAACTGCACTGCTGTTTTAAAAACAATTACACCGAAAGAAGTGCATGTTCCTAATCAGTATATATTTGATGAGGATGGATATGATTCGGGCGAATACGATTATGCGTTACTTTATGTAGAAGAAGATCTATCACAATACGGTGTAATCCCATTGGCAGTTCCAACGGATAATTTCATGAGTAGTAATTCAACTGTTACGATTAGTGGATTCCCAGATAATACAGCATCTAATCCAAATGCTCATTGCCAAATACGTTATTATGCTGATGGTCAAATTCAAGATTTAAGAAATGTCAGTGACCTTGTCCGTTGGTTCCCATATATGATACTTTGTAACGCTTATGGCAGTGGTGGTGACAGCGGTGGACCAATTTATGTAACTACTACATGTCTAGGGAAAGAGTATAAAACTGCGATTGGTGTTTTTACAAGTATTTATGAACCTTTAGGAAGATTTTATGGAACAAGAGTGACGTCTGATTTGTTGAAATTCTACTACAATAATGATTATCTTGGTGTATACGATTGGTAAGTAAGAAAGGACAAAGGTGATATTTATGAAAAATGGAAGAAAGTATTTTACAAGTACACTCGCCGCAGCGATTTCATTCTGTTGCATCTTCGGTTCGGCTTTGCCTGTTTCTGCGGCTTATGGAGACAGGGCAGAGATCACGAAAGCATCAGAGGATACGATCACGTTTCAGATAGGCGATATTGATTATGACTATCTGACGATCAGCGCTGACAATAACTGCTTCTATTGGAAAGAGCGCACAACAGATTATTATGCTGTTACATTAGAAGAAGGTACGTCTGCGCCGGAAGATTGGAATGTCGTTGCATTGGAAACGGCAGGGCAGGACGGTTTTGATGTCACTAAGATACATCCTTGGGAAGAACAGACATTCGACTTTTCGGAATTTGATGAACATACAGTTGTGCTGGCTGATGTGGCTGACCCACAGAAATTGTATGAAACAGACGGCGTTTTGCATGTATACCAGATGAACAGCGTTGTTTCTCAGACAACAAGCTTTGGTTTGGGCGGCTTTGCTGTCTATACGGATTCTGGCGTACAGCTGACGCTGGAGGATTTTTCTCAGATTCCAGAAGTGGTTTCTGTGGGAGATGCAATGGAGACAGCAAACGATACTCAATCCGTATATGAAGTTCAGGTGAATAACGGCTTTTCTGGTTCATTGAGCGAAACTGCGGAACAAGCAAAAGTGTATTTTGAAACGATCAAGGATTTACAGCAGGTGGAAAAGGTGCACTGTGCAATACCGCAATGCATTGTGCGTGATGCATCTGAGACAACCCCCACCACCTACACCCTCACCCGCATTGCCGACCCGGACGCCTACGGCGATATCGACAGTGACGGTGCTGTCAATGCAGATGATGCCTACCGTGTTCTTGCCTACTACGCAGAGCAGTCCGTGGGCAAAGCGGATGCAAAGCTCACCGCACCCGATGCTGACGAATTTGCCGAAGCGGCTGCGTTCTGCGCCGGGGATGTGAACGGCGACGGCATGATAAACGGTGACGATGCGTATGGCATTCTCTGCTATTATGCGGCCGCTTCTGTGGGGAAAGCGCCGGATTGGAACAGCATATTCTAAATGGTTTTACCATAATATCAAAAACCGGACAGACGGAGATTTTTCCGCACTGTCCGGTTTGTTTTTTATGACGCTATATAGGAACTGCAAAGAGAAACTGTTCCAGTAAAGTCTGCATAGTCCACGATCAGATACCAGTCACCACCTGTTCCGGTGATTTCTTCTGCAATATTTCCCTTTGCATCAGGGGTGACATAGATTTCTTCACTTCCATTTTTTATCATAATCTGTATGATTCCTGCCTGACAAGATACAGAACCGGTGATATTCAATTGACGTGTTTGTAAATCACAGCCGCCGAATACAACATCTTTTCCTCGTGCAGCTTTACAAGCAGCGGCATAGGCACCAGTATAGTCATCTTTGCCGTCTGTACGGTTTCCAATCAAGTCCGATTTTTTGGTGCGTGTCAGTGCGCCCATGGTAGAAACGACTTTTTCATAACCATGCAAAATGGCATCTTTCCCGCTGCATCCCGTACTACACAGCAGTATACAGCACAACGGCAGCCAGAGGATTCGTAACCGCATATTCCCTCACCTTTCTTTCGTCAGCTTTTGCAGCATCCAATCCATGCCGTTCCAGATGCCTGCCGCCAGAATCAGCAGCACACCCAGCGGAACTGCCACAACTGCCAACAGGGAAAAACCAATTATCATGGTTATCATACGCATGAGTCGCTCCATTTATTTCACCAGCTGATAATAGCTCCGAGAGGTCAGTTTGTACATGAGCACATACAGCAACGCAAATACCAGAAAACTGCCCACTGTGACACCTACCAATAGCGGCGTATTGGTCATCCCGAACAATATCAACAGCCGGCGTATGAGCGGAAAAGCAAAGCCCGTGTGTACCCCTGCCGCCAAAAGCGGTGCAGCAAAGACGGTCAATACCTGGGAGTTAATACTCTTCCGGATCTCTTTCTGCGTCATGCCCACTTTCTGCATGATCTCAAACCGGGATGCGTCCTCATAGCCCTCGGAGATCTGCTTGTAGTACATGATCAGCACCGTGCCGAACAAAAAGACAATACTCAACAGGATTCCCAGAAACAGCAGACCGCCGTACAGAGAATAGAAATTGGAACGCTGTTTCGCACGGCAGGCGGTGTCCACTCTGGGAAAGGCTTCGTCCTGCAATTGCAGCGCCTGTATGCTGCTGTCAATATCATCCAGAATGGCAATCTGGGTTTCCTCATCGCAGTCCAGGTCAAAGCCATAGTAGGTTTCCATCTCAGAGGCATTGTCGCCGTATACCTGCTTCTGGTAATTATAAATCTCCTGCATTGTATCTGTATCCGGCACTACAAGATACATCGTGGAAACGACAGAGGCCACGCTGTTTCCAAGATCAATAAAATTGTCCACCTGTTTCTTAATATGAAAAGGGGCAAGTTCACCTAGCTGGATGGTATCATAATCATATTCACCTCGGAACATGTACGCCAACACTTCCCCCTCTGCCAAAGTTTCCGTTCTTCCCGAAAGTGCTTCATATTCATCCAATGTAAAAATTGCGACAGCAATCACATTGTCATAATCAATATAAACACCACTGTCACTAAGATTCATAGAGAGTTTGTCTCCATACTGCAAACCGCTGATGCTTAACGCCTGATAGCGTATTTCATTTTCCGGTGTTATGTCATAAGTATGCATAACTTCTGCAGTGGCATTGTCTATGGACGAGATATATTCTGCATCCGCAGAGTAGCTATTCATCTCCAAATCTCTGGGATATCGGCTGAGCAGAATATCTTCTTCACCGATGCGCAGGCACAGGGAGGAGGAAATCATGACCAGCACCGCCGTAGACAGAATGCAGATGGAAGCGAGACTTGCGCCGTTGCGCTTCATGCGGTACGCCATAGAGGAAACGGAAACAAAGTGACTAGTCTTATAATAATACCGTTTGTTCTTTTGCAGAATTTTGCACAGTGCCACAGAACCGCAGATGAACAGCAAATAAGAAGCAATGATGACCATCACAATGGCAATGAAAAAGACACTCAGCGATGCTATAGGTTCTTCCGTGGTCACTGCCAGATAATAGGCGATGCCCAACAGGATCACGCCGATCGCTGCTAGAATCCACCGGGCTTTCGGGGGCTTTTCGCCAACCTTTTCGCCCCGGAGCAGCTCCACCGGCTTTGCCACATGAATCTGTCCCAGAGAATACAGCAGGATCAGAGCAAAACAAATCAACGTCAGCAGCAGCGTATTGCGTACCGCCGTAGGTTCAATGGAAAATGCCAGAACCGCTTCATTGTCCAACATTCGTGTGGCACAAAGCTCTGCCAGTTTGGATAAGAGGATACCCAATCCCAGACCGCCCACCAGAGAGACCACAAAGAGTATGAGGTTCTGCCATAGCAGGATTCGGGCAATGTTCCACTTTCCCATACCCAGGATGTTGTACAGTCCGAACTCAGTTTTGCGGCGGCGCATGAGGAAAGAATTCATGTAGAACAGGAAGATCACTGCAAAAATTGCCGTCACCGCCATGCCCCAGGACAAAATCATCTGCAAGTTCCGACCACCGCGCATTTCATAAACGGATTTGCTGTAGGTCAGATAGGCGACAATATAGTACATCATGACAATGCCAACGCTGGTCAATAGAAAAGGAAGATAGGTCTTTTTATTCTTGACAATGCCGTGCCAAGCAAGCTTTGGGTACAAATTCATTTTCATGCGTTCTCGCCTCCCGTGGTCAGAAGTGCAAGAGAGGCAGAAATTCTCTGATAGAACTGTTCGTTGGTATCATTGCCCCGGTACAGTTGATGGAACACCTGACCATCCTTGATGAACATAACCCGTCCGGCGTGACTTGCAGCTTTCACGGAATGGGTCACCATGACGATAGTCTGTCCTGACTGGTTGATGGCAGAGAACAGAGACAACAGCTCGTCGGTAGAACGAGAATCCAGTGCACCCGTGGGTTCGTCCGCCAGGATCAGTCTGGGATTGGTGATCAAAGCACGTGCCACAGCAGCACGCTGTTTCTGACCGCCGGAAACCTCATAAGGATATTTTTTCAATAGTTCTGTAATGCCAAGCTGCTGGGCAATGGGTGCCAGCCGCTGCTGCATTTCCGCATAGGGTCTGCCAATGAGCACCAAGGGCAGGTAGACATTGTCCTCCAGAGAAAAAGTGTCCAATAGGTTGAAATCCTGAAAGACAAAACCCAGATTGTCCCTGCGAAATGCGGCGATCTGGGATTCCCGGATCTGGGTGAGATCCTTTCCATCCAACTGAACGCTGCCGCTGGTGGGACGATCCAGTGCCGCCAGAATATTCAGCAGCGTGGTCTTTCCAGAACCGGATTCCCCCATGATGGCGGTATATTCCCCCTGTTCCACCACAAAGGACACATCCCGGAGTGCCTCCACCTGATTGCCGCCGAAGCGGGTGGTATAGATTTTTTTGATATGGGATACCTCTAACATTGCCATTGCAATGACCTCCTTTTTGGAACGAGAAGTTCGAAATGAAAAATGATAAGAGGAATCTGTAACAAAGCAGAAACCGCAATTCTTCATTTCTAGCTCCCGATTCCGAATTGCTTTAACAACTTCAGTATACCACAAACGGGAAATGTGCCGCCATCGATTTGGCTTACATTTCCCGTGGTGAATCTTACATTTTTGTAAGATAGTGATGTCTATCGGATAACCTCCACCCGGCTACCGCCGGTGCGATCTTTTGTTACAACAATCTGCCTGTCCACTTTTTCTTTCAGCTCCGACACGTGGGAAATAATCCCCACCAACCGGTTCTGAGTGGCAAGTCCTGTGAGGGCACGGATGGCCTGTTCCAAAGCATCCTCGTCCAATGCACCAAAGCCTTCGTCCACAAACATGGTATCCAGCTGTATGCCGCCAGCATTGGACTGGATCTCGTCCGACAGTCCCAGCGCCAAAGACAGGGACGCCTGAAATGCCTCGCCGCCGGAAAGTGTCTTGACGCTGCGCTCCGAGCCGTTGTAATGGTCAATGACATCCAGATCCAGACCGCTCTGGCTGCGCATATTCCCAGCCGAAGTCCGGCGTTTCAGCTCGTACTGGTTGCCGGACATAATCATAAGCCGTGTGTTGGCACGCATGAGAATTCGGTCGAACTGAGTCATCTGCACAAAGGTCTCCAGCATGATCTTTTCCTTGCCGCCCAGTGTGCCGTTTGCTGTATCTGCCAGCGCACCGATCTGCATGATCTGCTGTTCCAACTCCGTGCACTGTGCCGCCTGCGCTTGAATTTGTTCCAGGGCATGGCGATTGGTGTGCAGCCGGAAATGCAGATGCTTCTGGTTTTCCTCCAGAGTACGCTGCTTTTCCTCCAATTCCTGTACCATCTTTTGCACTTCTTCCGGCACAATTGGCTCTGCTTCGTCCAGCTGTTTTTGCAGCGCCTGGATCTGTCCGTCCAGCGTGTGGATCTGGTCGGCGATCTTCTGATATTGCTTTCCGGCACTGTCCTGTGCCACCTGCAATTGTTCATATATTTTCTTTAGGGAAGCTGCTGCCTGTTCCGCTTCGGTACGGTTGGCGTAGGGCAAAGAACTGCGCAGCTGCACTACGGTTGTTTTTTCATTTTCCAGTTCCGTTTGCAGCCGGATGACCTGCGGCTCTGATGCAGCGCACTTCTGTTGGAGTTGTTCCAGCTGGGCTTCCTGTTCCGGGATCTGCCGGGATAAAACAGCTTTCCGCTTCATGCGGCGCTGTTCCAGCTGCATTTCCTGTTCCAGCCGGGTACGCTCTGCCTGTATCGCAGTCTGTTTCTGGGATACCGCTGTGGGCAAATCATCGGGAACAAGCTCTCCCAACAATGCCGCTGCCATCTGGGCAATCTGCTGCGCCAGGGCTTCTTCCGTCCCCCGAAGCCGTCCTGCTTCTGCACTCGCCTCCGCAGCCTGCTGTTGTGCCTGGTCACTCTTTTCCCGTAACCGCTGCAATTCCGCTTCGCTGGGCGCCTGTGCAGAGGTAGTTGCCGGATGAGGGTGCGATGTGGCACCGCATACGGGACAAGGGACGCCGTCCTGCAAGGATGCAGCGAGAATGCCTGCCTGTTCATCCAGAAATGCACGGTTCTGGGCGGTAAATTCCTCCCGGAACGCCTGTGCTTTTCCGGATTTCCTTACGTAATCTTCCTGTGCCCTTTCCAGTTCTGCCGCCGCAGTCTGACGGGACTGTATTTCCCGGCGCAGATTTTCCAACCGCTCCAGCTGTTCTGCGGTACTCTGATACCGGGCATTATATTTTTCATACTGTGTGCCAGCTTCTGCAAGGGATTTCAATTCCTCACGGGCAAGGGTCAGCTTCTGCTGCATCTGCGCTTGCTGCGCTTTCAGCTGCTGTACGGTGCTTTCCAGTGCCTGAAACTGGTGCTGTTTTTTCCGAAACTGCCGATTTTTCTGTTCTAATGCGTCATATTGGGGCAGCTGTTGGGTGATCTGTGTGATCTGTCCGGGAATGGCAGCGTTTTTCTCTAATGCCTGCTGTGCTGCCTGTAATTTCGCCTGCTGCTGCGCTTGCTTTTCCAGAAGCTGACGGCGCTCATAGATTTCAGCACGAAGGGAGACCTGTATCTGTTCCAGTTCTTTTGCCCATGTCAGCTGTCCAATGGCTTTTGCATGGGATTTTTGCAGAGCATCCGCCTGTTGTTTCAGTGCAGATTGTGCCGCCTGATCGGTCTGGAGCATACATGTAATCAGTTCAATTGCCTCACTCAGGGGCAGGCTATCCTGTTGTGCCAGCACCAGAGTTGCCGCCTGTGCCGGATCTTCCGGAGGCTGTACCTGCTGCAAATATTGTCCCATGGCACGCTTGCATTCCTGATACCGAGACTGTAAAGCACTGTGTGTACTGCGAAGCCGTTCCTGTAATTTCTGATAGCGTCCAGTCTGGAAGATCTGGCGGAAGATACTTTTTCGCTCTTCGGTAGATGCCAGGAGAAGTTTCAGGAAATCCCCCTGGGCAATCATGGCGATCTGGGTGAACTGGCTGCGGTCGATGCCCATGATCTCCCGGACAGCGGCAGTGACTTCCCTTGTTTTGGTAACAGCATGTCCGTCCGGGTATTCCAGAACGGCATCGGCTTTTTCCATTGTAGTACCGCCGCCACGCTTTGCCGGGCGGAGATATTCTGGGTTGCGGCGGATACGATACCGCTTGCCGCTGTAGAGAAATTCCAGTTCCACAAAAGTAGGTGTTTCCGGCAGAGCATATTTGGAGCGCATCATGGAGCTTTCCCGGTTTTCGCCGCTGGCTTCGCCGTAAAGGGCAAAGGTAATGGCGTCAAAAATAGTAGTCTTTCCGGCGCCGGTGTCCCCCGTAATGAGATAGAGTCCGTGAGTACCCAGCTGTTCCAGTTCCAGCTGGACTTCTCCCGCATAGGGACCGAATGCGGACATGGTCAGGCGAATGGGTCTCATGCGTCTTCCTCCTCCCAGATCTCGTCAATGAGCTTCTGCAAAAATTTCTGCTGGGTCTCGCTCATGGGCTGGTTGTTTTGTTGTTCATATAATGCAGCAAATAGGTCGAAGGGCTTCTGCTCCTGTACATCGTCCGCACCAGTGATCTGCTGGCTGGTTCGGGTTCGCTGATTGTCATAGTCCAGTTTCATGAGATTGGGATAGATCATGCGCAGCTTGCCGATGGCGTCGGGGACATCTTCTTCATCCGTGAGGATGATATGCAAATAATCATCGGTATTGGTATTTTCGTAATTCTTTTTCTCCGTCAGTTCCAGATAAGTACCGCAGATCTCCCGCAGTGCCCGAAGCGGTTTCAGAGGAACTTCCCGGATGGAAACGCTTCCTTTTTCCTCAAGTCCCACTGCGGTAATGGATTTTGCATAGCCTATTTCTGACAGGGAATATTGCAAAGGCGAACCGCAGTAGCGGATGGTATCAGTGCCGATGGACTGGGGACGGTGGATATGCCCCAAGGCGGTATAGTCGAAATCGGAAAAGAGGGCAGCGCTGACCTGATCTGTACCGCCGATCTCTCGTTCCTGGGCTTCGCACAGGGAGGCACCGGCCACAAACTGGTGGGTCACCAAGATATTGCGCACCGTCTGATCCAGAGGAATATGCGCCAGCACTGTACGGATGGCATCCTCATAGCTATTGATCTCCTCGTCAGGATAATGAGCACGGACGTGGGCAGGACGGACAAAGGGCAGGAGATAACACCGCACTTCGCCGTACTGGTCATGAAGGATGACAGGAGAAATGGTGCCGTCAAATACAGGGGCAATATAAACCCGACTGCGCTGCATGAGGCTCGCACCGAAAGAAACACGCTCTGGGGAATCGTGGTTACCGCTAATAAGCAGTACGGTCAGTTCCATGGCGGCGAGCCGGGAGAGAAAACGGTCGAACAACTGCACGGATTCTGCGGAAGGGATGGATTTGTCGTAAACATCTCCGGCAATGATGACAGCGTCAGGGTGTTCCTGACGAAGAATCTGGCAGATCTCTTCTAATATGTAACGCTGATCTTCCAGCAAGGAAATCTCGTTGAGCCGTTTCCCCAGATGGAGGTCAGACAGGTGGATAAGCTTCATAGAAATCCCTCCTTTTGAAAAAGGTCGAAAGTTTATCTGTATTATACCATGAAGCAAGGAAAAAGGCAAGGGTGGAGAAGCCAAATTGTCCATTGCAGTGTTTATAGAAGAACCAATAAAAGCGAGCGAACCCGAAGCCATCGGATCCGCCCATCTTTGCGCTATGGTGTATTCTTTTATTGCAAAATATCACTCCACTGAGCGCTGTTGCCCACGGATTTTGCAGCGTAATATTTCAGCATCAGATAAGCATCATCAGCATCCACTTTGCCGTTTCCGTTGATATCTGCGGCAGAACGATTCCGGTCAGAGAGAACAGACGCATTGCCTACAGACCCTGCGGCATAGTGCCGGAGAGCAAGGTAAGCGTCATTGGCGTTAATGGTCTCATTCTCATCGCAGTCACCTCGGGTGATGTAAGGAATGGCGCCGTTGTCGATTGGCTCGTTCACCACAGCATAGGCAAGCTCATTCATCTGGCAGTGAAGATCCACTGTTTTCACCTGTTCCATTGCTTCTATCTGTTTTATTAGTTGAAGCCTTTCGCCCCGTGTCATCCTTTGATACAGTGCCGAATCGAAGGATATTCTGTACTCGGTACTATTGTTTACCATTTCCACAGAAACCACACCCAGACTTTCCTCAAAATCTCCCGTTGTCAAAGCAGCATTCTCTGCTGTCTGGATATCCAATGTGATCGAAGTGCCGTCCGCCGGACGCTTTTCACTTCCCTCAAAATCATAGTCCAGGTTAAGACTGCTATCTGTCAATTCATATCCGGCAGCACCATAGGTGATAGACGCAAATCCGGGAATAGTCTGCAAATAAGTAATAAGCGCAACTTCATCCACTTCACAATACTTCGAAAGTGTCAGCTGATACGTTCCATCTCCCAAATCTTCCAGTGAAGCATCATTCACATAATGATTGGTGATGTTCGGTGCGCCCTCTGTCAAGGAAACCGGATCTGTACTGCCGTATTTATAAAGTGCTTTTCCCAGCTGTGTTACTGCATCCTCCGGGAGAGAAGTACCCTGTTCCAACTGGATCGTATAGTATTTCTTTGTAAGTTCAATGGCATAGAAGTCATTCTCCGTGAGGTAATGATACATGCCGGCGGATGTTTGCAGAAAATACGAATCTGTATCCTGCGCCATTTCCTCCAGAAGCTGTGGGATCGGCTTCCCCTCTGCCAGAATCCCAGCTACAAATGTGGGCATACTGCACACACTTGTCAGAATCGCAGCGGTGCTCAGGGCTGTGAATGTTCTCTTTCTTCTTTTCATAAAAATCACCCTTTCCATAAAATTATTGCAAAATATCACTCCACTGTGCATCGCTGCCCACGGATTTTGCAGCGTAATATTTCAGCATCAGATAAGCATCATCAGCATC